>NZ_JBHIPA010000010.1:0-98250 GCF_042195845.1 Bartonella sp. AP4SXKL | reverse complement strand
ATCTAAAGTAGATAGTTATTCTACTGCCATGGCATTATTTGCCTCCATTTTTTTGTGGAAGCGAATAGTTCCGTTCTTAAAGACTAGCCTGCAATCTATTCATTAAAAGGCTTTTCATTTCATGAGATATAGCGTTTTGAATTTCATGACCTTTATTTCCTACCTCGGTAAAAAATACCGTGGTTATAAAATCGATCTTGTCTTTAAATCCTTTTATGCAATCTTTATAAACTAAACCTATAAGCTTATGACCGTTTCAAACGATTATTCCTTTGAAGGTTTAGCTCAAAAAAGAGCAAAACTCATACCATTTTTTAAACCTATACAATTTATGTTATCGATATTTTCAAACGACTAAATTTTTAAATAATGTGATTTGTGCTGTGATAAAAACGTACCATAAAATTTATGAACTGTTATGAATGATATCTGCTTTTCATTTCATTTGAACGTTTACATGCGTTATAATATTTGCATCATGATTTGCTTTTTACAGTCTATTCATCCATGGCAATCTTATATAAAAAATGGTCAAATGAATCACGTATAAAAGTATGGATTCTTAAGTGGATTCTTATAAAATAATTGCAAACAACATATTGACTTTATTGTGTTTTTTATATACTATACGATGTTTATGGGGTACCAGTTGTGCATACGCTTTATAGACAAGCTCTGCAATATCAAGTTGCTTCGGCTAAAGATGATTTTGTGTCTGAGAACGCAGGCCGTACATGGAGACTGAACAGCGAAGATGTACGGGCTTGCTGCGCACATCTTGTTGATGAAATGTATAAATTTTAAAATAATAAGGGTGGAGGATATGATCAAAAATGATAAGAAATACCGTTAGTTAGTCGTTGGTGGTACAGGAATATTGGCGCCCTTTTGCCGGTCATGAGGGCTGAACAACGTGATTATCGCAGCGCGTTTTCGTTCTCATCAATCCAAAATTGAGTTATTTCAGACAAGGGCTAAATGTATATTTTGGAGATTATTATAAGCCATAGGCACAATTTTTAAAAGGGGTACCACTATGGACGGGCTTGAAATATTGCATATTATGGGGGGCATTCGCCTGCACATGCATTTTCGTGTAGATTGAGATTGAGATTGAGCGGTTGGCCTTCTTACCGAAGCCTCTGTGTATTGTTCATGTTTTTGGTTCTAATGCAGAGGATAAAATAATCTCTGGATGTGCGCATCATAATAAGATTGATTCTACATCTGTAAAATTAGGTCGGAAAAGGCGATCATAGGGCCAACGGTGGTCAATGAGAAAAGTGTTTATGATCATGAGATTTGTGAGAGCCGTATTGAGAAAGAGTTTGCGCAAAATCTCGATAATGACTCTGATGTAAGATTGTTTTTTAAACTGCCAAGAAATTTAAAAATAGCCACTCCCATTGGTTCTTATACGCCTGATTGGGCGGTTTTTTAGAGTGAGATGGCGCGCAAAAGCTTTATTTTGTACTGGAAACAAAAGGAACGAATAGCGAGTTTGATTTGCGCCTTAAAGAAATGCTGAAGATTAAATGCAGCAAGGCGCATTTTACCGCCCTTGAGACTGGTGTGGTATTTAACGAGGTACCGGTGATGAGTTGGCGCGATTCTAAGCGGGGATGGTGGTAGAGAGAGTGGGGGCTGTGGTAAGAGTGGGCGGCACGAATGACGCTGTCTTTAGTTGCGTACCGCCAAGCTAATTTTGTGCTTTGCGGAATTCGCTAAGACTTTTGGACGTACCGCGTTTACCGCGTAATAAAATCTTATGAATATCATGCAGAAGGCGCGCGCAGAAGGGGGTGATTACGTGACTAGCTTCCCAATGCCGTAATTAAGTACAGCTACATAATGAGATAGCTCTTCAATATCATCAGTTGCACTGATACTTTTTCTTTATTTTCAAACAATAATAGGTCAGATGGTAACGATTATGTCCTTTCTATCTAAGAAAAGAGTAGCACCGCTTGCGTATATGCACGAGTAAAAGTCAATCAACATTGGTCTGAGGTAAAAACCGTCAATTATTTCTAATACACCTAAGGATTTCATAGCTTGCTCTAACGGTTTATATAAAGCCGCCCTTTTAAAAGGTGGATTGGGTGGAAAATTTATTGGGATATAGGCTTTATGAATCTCTCGAACTAAGCTTCCTACTATGCAGGCCCTAAGGCGTGATTGCATATATGGTCGCATCTGTTGCTCGTTGTGTAGGCAGAGATCCTAGATTAGGAAAGGAGGGCTGGTCTTTTAATTACAAAGGAAGAATACGGCGCGTAAGTGCAACAAAATGTATTTTGAGGAGCGGTAAAGGGGTGAGGCATTTGATGTCCAGCGGGTGACGGATTAACTGGAGTATAAGTAGGCATTGCTAGGGCGGAGTTTTTAGTTAAGAATTGCGCTCTGTGCGCTATAAGCTCTCTGCATCCTTCATATAGGCGTTGGATCATCGCCCAATGCAACGTAAAGGGGCTGTTTTGTCTTTAGCGCTTGTTTGGCTGCTTCTATAGTGCCGCTGGCTCTATCAGCCATTATGGTGATAATTTTCTCGTCCAAAGAATAGATCAATTGATTGCGTAATAGGGTATGTGTGCCTTTTTTGACCGTGTCTTTTTTAAAAAGCAGCTGTTACCTCGTGGCAGGGTTGGGTGTGTCTATATGATCAGCCTGCCAAAGAAAAGGAAGCGTTATCGCGATAGCCACCAATAGGAGCCCAGCGATAAAGGTGGCAGCAAACTGCAATGATATAAAAGAACCAAGGACGCCGACCAAAAAGCTTCCGACCGGCGTTCCAGCATAGCCGATCACTCGAAAAGCAGAATTAGCTCGCCCGAGAAGTTGCTTTGGTGTGAGGCGCTGCCTGAAGGCGGTAACACCAATAAACCATAAGCTTGCTCCAATGCCAGCGATAAAGGTGACGCCCCATACGACGACAGCACTTTTTGAAAAGGCTGGAATCAGCAACAAGACAACCGTTCCTAAACCGTCAGTGAGAACAGCTAGGCGCACCGGTGCATAACGTATACGCGGTGCAAATAGGGCACCTGCCATTGTTCCAAGCGCGTAGGCTGCAAACATCACGCCATATTGGCTGCTATGTAGGCCCAGATACTGACTGTCGGTAACGAAGAAGATGAATGAGGTTAGGAATGCTCCAAATACCACCGATAGAAAGAATGTGAGTAATGTAAGGGAGGAAAGATGCCGATTTGAAAAAATGAAATGAAAGCCGGCAATGATATAACGGAAAGTGATGTTTTCTTTATCAGGTGTTGGCGATGTCGGAACAGCATGGCGAGCGGTAAAAATCAATGTGATAAAAAGCACGATTAAAAGGCCGAGAAATAGCAGTGTGCTATGCGCTAAAATGCTGCTTGTTATGACAGGGGCAAGAAAATAGGAGACCCCGAAATCTAAGAACAAGACAATAGAGTAGAAGGTCATCAATCGCTCTCCCTCCATGATAAGTGGTGGAATCGTCATTATATAAGCTTCGGCAGAAACGACGATGAATCCAGCAATGGTTGCATAGAAGAAAATTTGTTCGGCTGGAGTAATCTGTATCATAAGTAGTATGAACAGGACAATATGCAGTAGCATGAAGATGAAGAGAGCTGTGGTGGCAAGTTTTATTTTGTCGCAGCGATCAAGTAAAACGCCTGCAAGGATGCCGAAAATTGGCCACGCTAATGAGAAGAGACCTTGCGCCCAACTTACTCCGACTACGCCATATCCAGATTGTCTTGCTAATAGCGGGATGGCAGTGCGCAAAGCACCGCTGAGTAAGGCGAGCAGACTAACGGTTAGGCAAAAATAGCGTATGTTCTTGTTGGCAAAAAGCGTGAACATTCTGTTCTCCTTAAGATGCCACACAGGTTTCCGCTGGTCCATCAAGTACGGCGGTTGTATTCAGCATGTTTGCGACATAGCCGTCCAAGATATTCCTATCTGCCTGAGGTAGAAGAAAATACATAAGGTTGGAATACCATTGCCAACCACGCTGAGTCAGCTGGAGATCGTTATCACTTTCTGCGATGAGACCTGCACCTATGAGCTGTTGTAGGTTATTGTAAACGAAAGAGGGGAGTGCGGTCCAGTCAATTCTTTCTTTTTTGGCATAACCGTTATAAGGTAGCCTCATACACAAAGCCTTGGAGGCTTGTTGCTCTGCTGATACCCAATTGTAGTATACTTTGGATTTGCCTTTAAGTTGTATGTCGGTAATGTATCCGCTTCGACTGGGATTGGCTCGTGTGACGAGTGAGCCGAGAATCGACATTGCTGACGCCCCGAAGCCAACCACATAATCGTCATGATAACCATGCAAATATTTGTGATAGCGGAAATAATTAGCTGAACTCGTTTTAGCGAGCGTTAGAGGAGTGTTATTGGCAATTTTGATATAGGAATGCCCATTACACGGCGCATAGCCGCAGCTGCGCATAACGATGTCGCTAAATAAGCGAAGCATCTGTCGATGCTGTAGGCTGGATGGCTTTAGCCCTTTTTGTGCGTAAGACTTATGCAGTTGCGACGTGATAGCCAGATTGTTAATTGCATAGAGGTTGATGGTTTCAGGGTGAAGCTCGCTGGCTTGCTTCAAATCGTATAATAGTTCTTCGGCTTGCTGGCTGTGCATGCCATATAGTAGGTCTAAACCGACATGTCCAATTATCTCTTGTGACCAAGCTACGGTATTGTTGATTTGTTCACGTGTTGAGGTGAGGTTAAACAATGATCGGAAACGCTCAATGAAACTCTGTATACCGAAGCTGATCCGGTTAACGCCGATCTCACGGGCAGCATAAAGTTTATCACGTGTGACGCTCTTCGGTTCGCTTTCCAGTGTAAGCTCAGTTAAGGAAGAGAGCTCAAATTCGGCATGCAATACTTTTCCGATGTGGCGGATATTATCTGCAGACAAAAGCGACGGTGTGCCGCCCCCTATATAGATGCTGCGGATGGGCCCTCTAAGCGAGCGAATGAAATTTCCTTTGTTTCTGATCTCTGTGGTAAGCGCTGACATATAAGATTCGATTTGCTTAACGTGCTTGTAGGCCCCTTTCTGAAAGGGACAGAAGGAACAGATGGTTTCACAAAAGGGAATATGCAAATAAAGAGAAATGGTACGCGCTTGTGGAATCTGCTTACTTTGCGCTAGCTTATTAAAGTCTAGGTAATTGTAAAATTCATTTGAAATAGTGCGAAATAACGGATATGTGAAGTTGTAAATCAGCTTGAGTTGATCGAATTTCACAAAAGGATGATCCACGAGTTGCATAGCTTATCTCCCCCAATTTCTTAACGCGCACTATATTATTGACGGGCGACTGGTGATCCAATTATCCGAGTGTATTACCAAAGATTTTCACGGAACATAATGAATCCTCCTTTTGTAGAAGTTATATGTATTATACATATAACTCATTATATGAACAGATGAGCTTGTTTAAGAGGCAATGTAAAGATAAAAATATAAAAGAACTTTCTCTTGCAGCCTTATGGTCTGATATTGCAATTGGTATCCTGTTTTACGTGGTCGGGCTATGGATGCCTAGGGCGAG
Source organism: Bartonella sp. AP4SXKL (assembly GCF_042195845.1). Taxonomy (NCBI): domain Bacteria; kingdom Pseudomonadati; phylum Pseudomonadota; class Alphaproteobacteria; order Hyphomicrobiales; family Bartonellaceae; genus Bartonella; species Bartonella sp. AP4SXKL. The sequence continues at coordinate 92,686 of NZ_JBHIPA010000010.1, read as the reverse complement.
AAAAAGCAGGGTATTTTAATGGACGTGCGGGGCATCATTGTTATGTTGCTGGGACTTGGAATTTGCGTCTGGTTATGAGATATCATTAGCGCAAAAAGATGGTTTTAAAGGTAGAGATACATTTTTTAATATCCCTGTAAAACTTCGAGAAGAGATAGAGTTATCCTATTAGAAAACATATAAATATCCAGTGTGATAATATTATCGAATTACATGACATCATCACTCTTGCACGCCATTTTGATATACTACCTAAAATCTCATTGAGATTGTGCCATGTACTGGCAAACGGGGATAGATCGCGTTTTGGTATGACTGCGGCGGAGTTACGTGCCGCATTATCTTTGCTAGAATCCAATAGGATTAGGCTTAATGGGGCGCCTTTTCATGTGGGCTCTAATTTGAATTCGACTGAGTTAATAGTATCCACCTTAACTAAGGCTGGAAAGGATATTTACGCATTGAAGGATCAAAAAAGTTTTATCAGTTTAGGCGGGGATATCCGACTTCCACAGCGTTCTGCGATGCCATGACGATCAATGACGAATACCCTCGTAAAATTTATGAGGCATTATCACAATTGGGTTGTGGTTTACATAAGCTTACGGTAATTATTGAACCTAGGCGTGTTATATCTAAAGATTATGGTTATTTATTTTCAAATATTAGCTCTATAAAAGAGCAGAATGGTACGAACTTAATTACAATCTGGGCTCTGGGGATGTGTACTCAATCTGCACAGTATCACTAGGTCAGAAGTCAAAGTATGTGAAAGCAACTGATACAAAAAAAAATTTACGATGGTGGAAGATCGACGATGAAGGACTTTAGTTCAAAGGAAATTGATATTATTGTGTTCTCATATCCTGATTTTTTGGCTTTTTAGATATAAATAACACATCTCCTAGTGGGCTGGAGACTATCAGATGTTGGATCCCGCATGGCGCAATTAGCAAAAATTCCTATCTATTGGATTTGGTATGCTCTACTGGATTCTCAGCTCTAAATATTGTGTGCGAAGAGCAATGTCAAGCGGTGGAAATTGATATAAGTGCAGAGTTTGTACCATCCGCTCAGAACAAGGTTGATAGCTCTATTATGCAGGCGATGGTTAAGTTTCATATTGGAAATGCTGAGCGTATGTCTTATCCTGAAAATACATTTACGCATATTATGGCGGGGTGAGTGTTTGTAAGCACTAGCTGTAAAGGCTACTCACCATCCTAGGGTGTTTACTTCTATGTGGATAATAATAGAGTTACAAAACTTGCTTCATAATATTAAAAGAAAAGTTGCCTTTCTTTTAATTAAGCATTGCTACAACCAAAAGGAAATTAAATATCTCGCCTTTATTATTCTCGCCAATGTTTGTTTATATATGATTATTTGAATCGGAATTAGGTTACGTACAATATGGTATTTCTCGCTGTTTTATATAAGGAGAAGGTTCGCACCGATGTATCGCGTGCAATATCAATTTTTTCACTATGGTGATAGGATAGCTTGTTGAGCGTAAAGTTCTTTTACCTTGATGGATCTTATAGTATTATTCAAAATATCAGTTGATAAATTTTTTTCGTGTCGTTTATGCATGGGCTGATACAATAAGAATAGGACTTGATTGTTTTTAAAGTTGGTATGTTATGGATGTAAAAAATGGTAAACAAACGAAAAGTAAGAATTTTAAACCTGTTTCTCGTTTTCTCAAAAGTTTACGTGGTGTGCACAATTGGGAACAAGTTTCACAATGGCTTGCTTTCCGTAAGGTAGAGGATATTGAATGTATTACGCCTGATCAAGCAGGGGTACCACGGGGCAAGATGATGCTTTCTAAAAAATTTACATCGGAAACATCATTGGCATTGCCTTCAGCAGTTTTTATGGCAACAATTTCAGGGGATTATCCGGAAGATGGTCATGGTTTTGAATATCCTAAAGCAGATGGTGATTTACGCCTTGAGCCTGATCTTTCTACGTTAAGCATTGTTCCATGGGAAGATGCTCCTACGGCACAGGTGATTTGTGATCTTGTGTATCAAAATGGTCAGGTTGTAGATTACACACCACGCAATGTTTTACGAACGGTGGTTCACTTTTACACAAAAATGGGTTTAAGCCCTGTTGTTTCACCAGAAATTGAGTTTTATTTGGTACAAAAAAATCCCGATCCTGATTATCCGTTAGTTCCACCGGTTGGTCGTTCTGGGCGTTCAATTGGTGGTGGACAGGGGTATTCCATTGCTGGTGTTAATGAATTTGATGATTTGATAGATGATATTTATCAATTTTCAGAGGCACAAGGATTGGAAATTGATACCCTCATTCATGAAGAAGGAGCAGGTCAGTTTGAAATTAATTTACGTCATGGTGATCCTATTGAGTTAGCGGATCAAGTTTTTATGTTTAAACGAACAATTCGTGAAGCAGCACTAAAACATAATATGTATGCAACTTTTATGGCAAAACCCATTCAAGGGCAGCCGGGTTCTGCTATGCATATTCACCAATCGGTTGTTGATAAGAAAACCGGTATGAATATTTTTACACAGGAAAATGGTGAAGAAAGTATCTGTTTTCGCCATTTTATTGGTGGATTGCAAAAACATATGCCAGGGGTACTTGTGATGCTTGCACCTTATGTGAATTCTTATCGACGTCTTGTCCCTGATAATTCGGCTCCTGTTAATTTGCGATGGGGATATGATAATCGTACTACAGCTTTTCGAGTTCCCCGTTCTGCTCCTCAAGCGCGACGTGTTGAGAATAGACTTCCTTCATCAGATGCGAATCCTTATTTAGCTCTTGCAGCTTCTTTAGCGTGTGGTCTTATTGGTTTGCAACAAAAAATTGAGCCGGATGAGCCAGCGACAAATAATGTAAACGCTGATAATATTGAGTTGCCGCGTGGACTCATTGAGGCAGTCAATTTGTTTGAACAAGATACAGTGATACGTGCTATTTTAGGGGATGTGTTTGTCAGTACTTATGCTGCAATCAAACGCCAAGAGTTTGAAACTTTTATGGAAGTAATCAGTCCGTGGGAGCGTGAATATCTCCTGCTGAATGTTTAAATTTTATGACGATGATTGATTATAATTCAATTTCTCCAGGAATTTCTTGGTATGAAGATGCTTTAAGAGAACGTCCATCGTATCCTTCTTTTTGTGAAAACAGACAGTGTGATGTGGTCATTATTGGAGGCGGATTTACGGGTCTTTCGGCTGCTTATCATTTAGCCAAGGCTGGAGTAGATGTTGTTTTATTTGAAGCATCACGTTTTGGTGATGGTGCTTCAGGGCGCAATGGTGGACAGCTGGGAACAGGGCAACGGCAATGGGTAGAAACATTAGAAAAAAAGTATGGTTTTGAGCGGAGTAAGGCTCTGTTTGATTTGGCAGAAGAAGCTAAAAGAGATATTTTAGCTTTATGCGCAATGCCTAATTGTCCGTGTGATTTGATAGGAGGACAGCTTTCTGTAACTCATAAAAGGCGTGAGCTTCTCTCTTATCAACGGCATATTGAGGCGATGCAGCGTTATGGCTATCACGCGCTTACTTTTATGGATAAGGCTGAAACATTTGAGCGACTTGGATCAACTTTTTATTGTGGTGGTATTTATGATGCGGATACCGGTCATATAAATCCCTTAAAATTGATTATTGGGTTGGCAAAAAGAGCACAAGATGCTGGTGCTAAGCTTTATGAGAAGTCACAAGTAACGACCATAAGGCGCAAGGGAGCACATTGGAAAGTAATAACAGAAAAAGGCAGTGTAACAGCAGAGCATGTTTTACTTGCAACAAATGGGTATAAACTTGGTCTGGAGCGTTTTATTGAGAAAAATATTGTTTCTATTCGCTCTTATATTGGAGCAACGGACCCATTACCAAAGCATAGTTCAATTCTTATAGGGGGGGAATCGGTTGATGATTCCCGTTTTATGGTTCGCTATTTTCGCAAAAGCATTGATAATCGTCTCTTATTTGGTGGTGTAGAAAGTTATGATAATAAGCATCCTCTAAATTTAGATGAACGTATAAAACGGCAAATTGTTGAAATTTATCCTCAATTACATTCTATCAATTTAAGCCATCGGTGGGGAGCAACGGTTGCCATCACAGTTGAACGCATGCCCTATGTTCGCCAACTTTTCTCAAGGATGACTTATTGTGGTGGTTATTCAGGGCATGGCGTTATGCTGGCTCCTTTCGTGGGAAAATTATACGCAGAATGGTTAACTGGAAAATATGAACGTTTTTCCTATTTCCAAGACTTAAAGATTTCATCTTTTCCGGGGGGACGCGTTTTGCGTTATCCGCTTATATTTTTAGCAATGCGTTGGTTTTCTTTATTGGATCGCCTTTAATGTAAACATTGCTTGAAATGAAGAAAATTAATGGCTTATTTAGTATCTGTCTGCTTTAATGATGAAAGCTTTTATAAGTGATATGGGATTTCATAATCGAATAGAAAAATAAACAAGTTCATGGTGCGTAAAATTATTCCAGTTTCTTCCTTTGATTGTATTGTTTTTGGTGGCAATGGTGATCTGGCGTTGCGCAAGCTTTTGCCGGCTTTATATCATTGTCAGTGTGCTGGGCAATTCAGTGAGCCAACACGTATTATTGGGGTTTCGCGCACTTCCTTAAGTTGTGAAGAATATCAAAATTTTGTTCGCATTTCTTTAGAAAAACATATCCATCCAAAAGATCTCAATTCAACAGAACTCAATCGTTTTCTTGCACGTTTAACTTACGTTTCTGTTGATGTTACCTCAAATCGAGGGTGGGAGGATTTAGCTCTCCTTCTGTCACAAGATTCAGCAGATATTCGAGCTTTTTATTTGGCTGTTGGTTCGTCACTTTTTGCTGATATTGCGATGAAGTTGGGAAAAAATAATTTGGTGACAGCACAAACACGGATTATCATTGAAAAACCAATTGGTTGCGATGTAAAAACAGCTATTTCACTTAATGATGTATTTGCAAGCGCCTTTAATGAAGAGCAGATCTTTCGCATTGATCATTATCTTGGGAAGGAAACTGTTCAAAATTTAATGGCATTGCGGTTTGTTAATACACTTTATGAACCGCTATGGAACTCCAATTATATTGATCATGTTCAAATAACCGTTGCTGAATCTTTAGGGTTAGAGGGGCGTACAGAATACTATGAAAGCACTGGTGCTCTACGCGATATGGTTCAAAACCATATGCTACAGTTACTTTGTTTGGTTGCGATGGAAATACCATTTACCAACAGTGCTAATGCTGTGCGCGATGAAAAACTTAAAGTTTTACATTCTTTAACACCGCTTGATGTCCATAATGTAGGGCAGCATACTGTACGTGGGCAGTATCTTTCTGGTCTATCAAATGGTATATCGGTAGAGTCTTATTTTGATGATCTAGGAAGAGTGAGTAAGAGTGAAACATTTGTAGCACTTAAGGTTAAGATTGATAACTGGCGTTGGGCTAATACGCCTTTTTATTTACGAACAGGTAAGCGCATGTTCACGCGAATGTCTGAAATTGTTGTGGTTTTTAAACCTATTCCTCATAATATTTTTAATGTGGATTTAGATGAAATTTTTTCTAATCGGCTTGTAATTCGTCTCCAACCTGATGAAGGTGTAAAACAATGGTTGATGATTAAGGATCCAAGTTATGGCGGTATGCGGTTTCGTCACATTCCATTAGACATGAGTTTTGCTTCCGCATTTTCTGAACGTAATCCTGATGCTTATGAACGTTTATTAATGGATGTTATTCGTGGAGATCAAACACTGTTTATGCGTCGTGATGAAGTTGAGGCTGCTTGGCGTTGGATTGATCCAATCATTGAGGGATGGGAAGCAATAAAACAGCCTGTTCACAGTTATAACGCTGGTTCGTGGGGTCCGTCTGCTTCGATGAGCCTCATGGAACGTGATGGACGTATATGGAACAATTTAGTTTAGAGCAATAAGTATGTATAGAATGAATATTGATCGTTTAGACTTTGAAACCCCTCAGACTTTAGCTTTGGCATTAGCAGATCGAGTAGCCGCAGAGCTTAGTGTATCTGTTCTTGAGCGCAAGAGAGCAGTTTTAGCGGTGTCTGGTGGTAAAACACCAGAATTGTTTTTTCATTATTTGTCAAAAGCAGATATTGATTGGCAAAAGATCATTATCACTTTGGTCGATGAACGTTTTGTCCCTACACACGATGAACGTTCAAATGAACATATGGTACGGTGTCATTTGTTACAAAATTTTGCCGAAAAAGCACGTTTTGTAGGGCTTTATCATAAAGCAATTACTGCTGAACTTGCTGCTTTTTCAGCGGCGAGTCGTGTTAATACTTTGCCTAAACCCTTTGATGTTGTTGTTTTAGGAATGGGGGAGGATGGACATACGGCTTCTTTTTTTCCTGATGCTGATCGTTTAAAGCAAGCGCTTGATTTACGAACACAAGCACTTGTTTTACCCCTTCATGCTAAGAGTGCTGTTGAGCCAAGACTCTCACTAACTTTGCCAGTTATTATGCAATCTCGTTGCATTATTCTCCATTTCGAGGGTTTTCAGAAACGCGATTGTTTTGAGGAAGCTTGTCAAGATGGGGCTGAAACAGAAATGCCTATTCGGGCAATTTTGCGTAATTCCCCTCATCTCGTTCAGGTTTATTGGTCGCCTGCAGAAAATGAAATAAGTGAATCAAAATATGCGACACAAGGTGAATAAAACGTAATCTCTCTCAATGAATGAGGGGAAGAAACAATGAAAGGGGGAGAGAAATATGGCACTTTCCAAGACAATTGCTACAGTTACACGAAGGATTTATGAACGTTCTCGATCAACACGAGAAATTTACTTAGATCGTATTGCGAAAGCACAAGTTCATCGCCCCAAACGGAGTTTTTTAGGATGCGCCAATCAGGCTCATGGCTTTGCTGCTTGTGGTGCAATAGATAAAGAGCGTTTGAAGGGAAATATCGTTGGGAATATTGGCATTATCACGGCATATAATGATATACTTTCAGCACATCAACCTTTTGAAAAATTTCCTCACTTAATTAAAGAGTCGGCCCGTATGGTTGGTGGTGTTGCACAGGTTGCAGGTGGTGTTCCCGCGATGTGCGATGGTGTTACGCAGGGAAATGCGGGGATGGAGCTTTCCCTTTTTTCGCGTGAAGTAATTGCAATGGCAACAGCTATAAGCTTATCACACGATGTCTTTGATGCAGCATTGTATCTTGGGGTGTGTGATAAAATTGTGCCAGGTTTATTGATTGGTGCCCTAACATTTGGTCATTTACCAGGAATTTTTATAGCTGCTGGTCCTATGACAAGTGGTCAAGGTAATGATGAAAAAGCAAAGATACGTCAACTTTACGCGGAAAATAAAATAGATCGCCAAACACTTCTAGCATCGGAAGCACGTTCTTATCATGGGCCAGGAACATGTACATTTTATGGAACAGCTAACTCTAATCAGGTGATACTGGAGATGATGGGGCTTCATATGCCTGGAGCTTCTTTTATTAATGCGAATACACCGTTGCGTGATGCTTTAACAAAAGAAGCTACGAAACGTGTACTTGAAATGACAGATCTTGGTGATCATTATAGTCCACTTGGTATGATCATTGATGAGCGTTCTTTTGTGAATGCCATTGTAGGATTAAATGCAACAGGAGGTTCTACCAATCATGCGATTCATTTGATTGCTATGGCTGCTGTTTGCGGTATTAAATTGACATGGCATGATATTGCAGAAATTTCATCCGTTGTGCCTCTTTTAGCGCGCATTTATCCTAACGGTTTAGCAGATATTAATCATTTTTACGCTGCGGGGGGAATGGGATTTATTATTCGCGAGCTTATCGAGGCAGGTTTGGTACATGAAGATGTTTCTACGGTTTTTGGTAAAGATCTCAATGCTTATGCAATTGAAGCAAAGCTTTCTGCTGATGGTCATGTGGTACGTGAAGCGGCTCTCAAGGAAAGTGGTGATTATAAGGTGTTAGCGGGGTGGAGAGAGCCATTTCAGCCTGAAGGGGGTATTCGCGTTTTATCGGGAGATTTGGGAACAGCTATTATAAAAGTTTCCTCTGTTAAACCAGAGTATTGGCAGATTAAAGCACCAGTCTTTGTTTTTAATGATCAAGAAGAACTACAAAAATCTTTTAAATCTGGAGCGTTGCATGATAAAGATTTTATCGCTGTTATTCGCTATCAAGGACCAAAAGCCAATGGTATGCCAGAGCTTCATAAGTTAACGACCATTTTAGGCGTTTTACAAGATCGCGGTCAAAAGGTAGCATTGATAACCGATGGTCGTATGTCAGGGGCATCAGGAAAAATTCCTGCTGCTCTCCATGTGACACCAGAAGCAGTGGATAATGGCCCCATTGCACGTTTGCAGGATGGTGATATTGTTTTCCTTGATGTTCATGGGGGTAAATTAACTCTTTTGGAGGATTTAGCAAAATTTAACGCGCGAACAACCACGCCTCCTGATCTTTCAAAAAATGAACATGGTGTTGGACGCGAACTTTTTCATGTTTTTCGTCAATCCGTTAATCGTGCAGATCAAGGGGCATCTGTTTTTATGACATGAAAAATGCAAAAATAAATAAGCTGAATCATATACAATGAAACCATATACAAGGAATTGTTACAATTTTTAGAATTTTGGTATCGGCAGATTGTGTGATCGCGCGGCGGCTTTGAGTGTATTAACCATAAGCATGGCAATTGTCATTGGTCCAACGCCTCCTGGAACAGGGGTGATCGCAGCAGCTTTTTCTTTTACGTTTTCAAAATCGACATCACCAACAAGACGTGTTTTCCCTATACCTTTTTCTGGTGCAGCAACGCGGTTAATACCGACATCAATAACAATTGCACCATCTTTTATCCAGTCTTTTTTAATCATTTGTGGGCGGCCTACAGCTGCTACTAGAATATCAGCGCTTCGACACACATCATCAAGGTCACGGGTACGACTATGGGCAATTGTCACAGTGGCATTGGCTGCTGTTAAAAGGGCAGCCATAGGTTTTCCAACAATATTAGAGCGTCCAACAACGACAGCATCAAGTCCAGATAAATCTCGTCCACAGTGTTGTTCAATCATCATCATGGCACCAGCTGGAGTGCAGGGAATAATTGCATCTTCAAGTGCATTTGCCGCGAGTTTTCCTACATTAATATAATGAAAACCATCAACATCTTTTTGGAAAGCAACGGCTTGTGTTATGCGATTTGTATTCATATGAGCAGGGAGAGGCAGCTGTACCAAAATACCATGAATTTTGGGATCAGAATTTAATGTTGCAATAAGTTGAAGGAGTTCTTTTTCTTGCGTTTCTTTGGAAACGACATGTTTGATTGAAAGAAACCCACATTCTTCGGCTTTTTTATTTTTTGAGGTGACATATACTTGACTTGCAGGATCATCTCCAACGATAATAACAGCGATACTAGGTTGTATATTATAGTGATGGCGGAGCTTTGCTGTTTCGGCCTTAACTTTCACAATAATCTCTTCAGCAAGTTTTTTTCCGTCGATAATATTATTCATTCAGAGATCCTTTCGGTAAGGCTGTTTGTTTTTTTTGTAAAGCATTTTCTAATAATACGATAGAGTTTTATAGCAATATTCATATGAGAACAGTAAGAATGGTTTTATAATGTTGTGGATTTATAGTTTTGAAGACTTTTAAATAATTGCTTTATAAAGAAGCAGCAACATTGCTGTTTGAATAAATTTTGGATAAAGAACAAAAATAATGAAGATACAAAGTGGATATAGTGAATTATAGGATTATAAAAACTTTTTATGATCATTTAAGTTTGTTTTTAATCTGTTATAGGGGGATAAGTATAGAGGGATAATGTGCGCATCAGAATAATAAAATTTTTGAGCGGAGTTTTTATTACAATTATCTTTTTATTTGGAGTGGGGATTCTCGTTTTACCTTATCTTATTTCTACAGATGCGATTCGTATTCGTTTAGCGCAGGATTTAAGTGCGTGGACGGGTTACAATGTGCAATTGCGTGATCCACCGCGGTTACATCTTTTTCCTTATCCTAAAGCATTTCTTTCTGGCGTTACTTTAACATCAAAAATGGATGATGTTGCGCCATTAATGGAAGCTGAATCAATAGAAGTTGATCTTTCTGTCGTCGATCTTCTTTGGGGACATATTTCTTTTTCAGAGACGCGGATTATGCGTCCTCAATTTGTTATGGAAAAGCCTGTTAAAACAATAGCAGATTTTTTTGATCGGTTTTCTCGCTCACAAGGTGCATTAGGGGTGGCAATACGTAATACGCGTGAAATATTAAAACATAATCCTGAGCATCCAGAGATAGAGCACCTTTTAAAACAACCTTTTGGACGGATTGTCATTAAAAATGGTGTTCTTGTGTATCACGATAGTTTTTCAGGAGTAGCAGAAAAAATAACAGGATTAAATGCAACTTTAGATTGGCCGGAATCAACTCAGGAAGTACGGTTACGTGCAGATGCGCGTTGGCGCGGAGAGTTTACAAAATTATCACTTGATGCTTCTCAAGCATTACTGCTTCTTGCTGGAGGCAAAAGTCATATTAGGGCAAGTCTCAATTCTGTACGTGGGGGAATAACTTTTACAGGAAAGGCTCGATTATCTGAATATTATATTTTTGACGGAAAAGTGTCAATGCGTTCTCCTGGATGGAATCAGACATTGTCTTGGGTTGGTGGAAATCAGTTTTGGGGACATAAATTAAAAATACCCATTGTATGGGAATCTCATTTTTTAGCGCAGCCAATGCATATCCAAATGAACAATGTTACATTTACGATGGGGAAAGCCAATGCGCGAGGAGCTTTAAAACTCGATTTTCAAGATTATGTACCAAATGTCATGGGCTCTTTAGCCTTTGATAATCTAGACCTTAGCCTCTTGGGTTCAATGTTTTTTTCAGGTAAAAAGAAAAATGCCTGCTTTGACATGAGAACTTTTGATTGTATTGGCGTGGATATACGACTTTCTGCGCCACAAGCTAAAATAGGAAATATTTCACTCACAAATTTAGCTGCTGCAATACAAATAAGAGATGGTCATGGTATTTTTGATCTTGGACATGCGAATATTTTTGGTGGATCTGTGCAAAGTAATATTGAAGTTACTTCAGCTGGACAGAAAGTGCGTATTGGAGGAAATATTTCAGGTGCTTCTATTGATATGCAGGAGACTTTAGAAATCTTGGGATTTATTCCATTTATACAAAGCAAAACGAATTTTACTGCAACGGTACGAACACTTGCTGATTCTTGGCCAGAAATTTTTACGAAAATGCAGGGTGAGTTAACACTGAAGATGTCTTCTGGTCGGCTATTAGGGTATGATCTGAATGAATTACAAACAAGACTTTCAAATAAACAACAATTTCTTTTAATGAATAATGATACTTTTTCAACAACATTTGATCACTGGGATATTCAGACAAGCTTTTCAGAAGGTATGATGAAGGTAACAGAGTCATTAATGCGTACAGCAGACTTGAGCTTATCCATTCAAGGAATCATTGCAACTGCTATTGCGCAAGGGAAGGAAAATGAACTGATATTACAGGCACAACTACGCAAAAACTATAGATCAGAAACTTTATGTAAAGATGTCCAATGTCTTGCTAATAGCCTTGCATGGCCTTTTACATTTTCTCTAAGCTCTAAAGGACAAAATCATGGCGATTTTTGGGTTACAAAAGATATTAACGCAGATTGAGTATCGTTTTTCATCTGTATAATATTCTATCCTATAATGGTAATTCGTCTTTTTGCAACTTAAAATTGTCTTTTAAATTTAAATCAGAGCTCCCATTATCGGAAGATTCTCTCATTTTAAATCCGTTCGTCGTGAAGCAGTAAAAACCATCCTCACCGTCATAATAAGTGAGGTTGGTATAGATAAATGACTGAAGAGAGGAATAAAAAACCTTCTTATGGAATCTTTCAAATACAAGAGATTCATAATATCGGTGCTAATCTTATAAAAATTGCTAAAAAACATTAAAATTTTAAGGAGGATGTTGGCCAGTGCTTATTGAATCGCAGAAGAAATACCATAGCCATCTTTGGTAATTGTATGCTTCCCGTCGGCTCCAACAGAACCAATTCCCACTGTAATCAAAATAAAGGCTAAGAGGGTTGTAATCGTAATAATTGTAGCTTTTTTAGCAGACATATTTTTCCTCCACGGATGCATCAATGACTGAATGCAAAGATGAATGGTGCATTATTTAAACTTTTATGAAAGCAGAATCACTTAAGGATCTATAAGTTCCTATTATTATCTCATAAAGCTAAAAAAACTCTATAATTCTTTAATATATTATAGTTCTATAGATATAATTTTTTCTTTTTGCTATATATTTTTCTTCATTTTCTCGATGACGATAGTGAGCATTGGCAAAATTTTTATGCGCATAAATTATAAACTTAAAAGATTATTTATCCGACAGACATTGGCTTTGAATGAAGAAATAAAGATAGAGGGGGCACAAGCTTCTTATCTTATGCATGTTTTGCGTATGAAAGAAGGAGCAGAAATTTTACTTTTTAATGGACAGGATGGTGAGTGGCTTGCTAAACTTATCACTGTTAAGAAAAAATTTGTTGTGGTTCAGCTTATCCATCAAGAAAGATTACAAACGACGCATTCCAATCTTATTTATTGCTTTGCTCCACTCAAAAATGCGCGGTTGGATTATATGGTGCAGAAAGCTGTTGAAATGGGGGTATCGATTTTGCAGCCTGTTATAACGCATCATACGCAGGTTACGCGTATCAATATGGCGCGTATGGAAGCCAATGTTATTGAAGCTTCTGAACAGTGTGGAATTTTATCTCTTCCTAAATGCGTATCGGCTCTATCATTAGCAGAACTTTTAGCACAGTGGGATGAGACACAGCCTTTATTCTTTTGTGATGAAGAGCATAAATTGCATAATCCATTACCTTCTTTTAAAAAGCGTGACGTTACAACACCTGGTATTCTTATTGGACCGGAAGGTGGCTTTAGTGAAGAAGAGCGGAGCTTTTTAAAAAAACATCCTTTTGTGTTTCCAATATCACTAGGTCCGCGTATTTTACGCGCTGATACTGCCGCTGTTGCTGCTTTGGCTCTTCTTAATGCTACCGTGGGGGATTGGGCAATGGATTGAGAAATCTGTAAAATCATTCTAAACAATTTATTTAAGATGATGATACCAATTATAGGATACGGTAAGTTATGGCGCTTGATATAACTGATGAAAGTGAAATTTATAACTTAGATTCTTTGGTTAGCTATTTCCAAGGGGGGTATAAAGCAGAAGATGATTGGCGCATTGGTACAGAACATGAAAAATTTCCGTTTTATAGAGATGGTTTTCACCCTGTTCCTTATGAAGGAGAGAGGGGAATCCGAGCGCTTTTAGAGAGGATGCAAAGCGCCTTAGGATGGAAACCTATTTTAGATGAAGAGAATATTATTGGGCTCGTAGGATCAGTTGATCAGGGAGCCATTTCTTTGGAACCTGGGGGACAATTTGAATTATCTGGTGCACCATTAAAATCAGTAAGCCATACATATTACGAGTTGATGGAGCATTTAACTCTTCTCAAAAAAATTGCAGAACCATTAGGTATAGGTTTTCTAGGTCTTGGAGCTAGTCCAAAGTGGACTTTAGCTGAAACGCCGCGAATGCCTAAATCACGTTATCAGATTATGACTGATTATATGCCTAAAGTGGGGTATAATGGTCTTAATATGATGTATCGCACATCAACAGTTCAGGTTAATCTTGATTTTTCATCTGAAAGTGATATGCGGCGAAAAATGCAAGTATCCATGAAGTTACAGTCCATTGCAACGGCATTATTTGCAAGTTCGCCCTTTACAGAAGGGCGCCCAAATGGCTTTTTATCGTGGCGTTCTGAAATTTGGCGTAATACGGATAATCAGAGGACAGGCGTTCTGCCCTTTGTATTTTCTGAGCGTTTTGGTTTTGCTGATTATGTTGAATGGGCCCTTGATGTTCCAATGTATTTTGTTGTGCGTGATGGTCGTTATTATGATTGTACACACATAACGTTTCGTCAGTTTATGAATGGAGCATTAAAAGGACAAGTTGCAAATTCAATTCCAAACATGGGAGATTGGATTAATCACTTATCAACGTTATTTCCTGAAGTCCGCTTAAAAAGATTTTTAGAAATGAGGGGAGCTGATTGTGGTTCTTGGAAGCGCATTTGTGCGTTGTCGGCTTTTTGGGTTGGGCTTCTTTATGATAGGGAAGCACTTAATGAGGCAGAGGCTTTGACAAAAGATTGGTGTTTTGAAGAAGTTTTAGAGTTGCGCCAACGCGTTCCTAAAGAAGGGTTAAGAACTCCTTTTCGTCAAACTATTCTTTTAGAGTTAGCACGTCAAGCTCTCGCTATTGCTCGCAAAGGCTTAAAAAATCGCAAACAGTATGATACGAATGGTTTTGATGAAACAAATTTTCTTAATCCTCTAGAAGAGGTTGTTGCAATGGGACAAACAGATGCTGAAAAATTTTTGTCCCATTACTATTCTATTTGGAATGAGTCGGTAGAACCTTTATTTTTAGAATGTGCCTATTAAATTTGAAGCAAAGATACTTCCTACTTTTTTAAAAATGCATATCACCGTGGTGGTTCATTCACTCATTTTCTCTAGAGAGCATATCCTACCTTGCTTTTAACATTTCTCATAACGGAAAGGATACAATACAAAAATCTCTTGGGCAGTGTGATTTTTATACCCAATAATATCACGATATTTCCGTAATCGTAATGTTGTCCCTTTGTACTAAAGATAGTTCATAAGAGATAAAGCTTATTATCAAACATTTTTTATTCACTTGGCTCATCTACTTATGAATAGGTCTGAAAATAATATTTTTCACTTTTAAAAGGGATAAAAAAATATAATTTGCGGTTAATAGTCAATTATTATAATTCAATATACAATGCTTATATGAAAGAGCATTTTATTATACAAAAATTATGATATCAATCTTTCAGTGCGCTAAAAAGACAGTAGAAAAAATACCGATAGATCTATGTATGTATAACTCAATTTTATTTTTATAAAAAAAAGAAATATATTATGTAAATAGATAGAAATAAAGATTATTATATATAATGAATGTGTTAATTACATCATTAAATATTGATAAATAAAAAATATTATCTTCATAGAGTTATATGAAATTATAAGCTATTCATAGATAAGAAATAACTATTTGTATGTAAAGGGGTATTATATTAAAATACTATTATTCTTGATAAAGAGGCACGAGATAAAGAGATTGAGCTTGTAACGAATGAGTGTTTGAATACGCACAAAAATTCAAAAAAGCACAACATTTCTATAGCAGAATAATCTTTATCAGTATGAGCGCAACTTATTATAGGCAACTAATTATCCCCATACATTGTAAATCTACTGTAAGACTGCTTTTAATGCTTTAAACTGTACTATTCATAAAATTTATAATATTTGTAGGCTTAAAGCCTCTCATTGTAATCATATATCCTCAGTCTTTTCCATTGTTTTCATTATCTAGAAATTTGTAATCGTCTTTGTTATGCTCCACTAGGATAAGCAGCTTTAAAATGTGCTCGTCCTTCATCCGTAATGGCATCACGCCTCTGTAAACCAGATGTTTTTCTTTCCTTTATTGAATTTGCAAACAAATGGGATTGTTTTTCATCATGAACAGTTACAGAGATTCAACGTTTTTATAAAGATACCGTGGAAAGCATTGACCTGTATCTATTGCATCTAGATTAGGCAAATTCTTAGCTATCAATACAGAAAAAACGCTTCGTGCTCCTATGCCTGTAATTTGTATCATCCTATTTTCAATTTTTTGTCCTATCAGGACTATACGAGGCATTTGGTAAATTCCATCGTTGAGATTCCGATTATAATAAAACCACTGTTGCGTAAAAGGATGATATGAACTCTGAGTGAGGCATGCCTCTTCAAATTCAAAAACCTTTCCTCTTATTAGTTCTTGCGTAACATTATAACTCCAACTTATCTTTTTTATATCTAAAGTGACAAAATTATCTATAGCACATGCACGTGTTGTTCGATCAGCATATGAATAGGTATCGTTAAAACGTTTTACTGCGCTATTATAAAAAGCAATCATATTATTTATATTTTCTGCTCAAGCTCCGCCCTCCAATGTTACGGCAACTCTTGCATTAAGATGTTTCATAAGAGGTCTTTCTACTCCTTTCTTATACATTTTTACTCATACGCCAGCCCTGCTTGTGACGTGCAAGCAAATGATTTTGATTGATTCAAGATAAACAGGTTTGAAATGAGAGAATCTTACGTTATTCGGGACTCTCATTTAATATGCAAAACAGTAAATTATGATTATAAATCAACATGTTGTATTTCAAAGCCTTTTTATGATTATAAAAAGAGTTTTGAAAAATAAAAAAGCTTTCATTGAGAGCAAAGAAAGAATGTATAAAAAGTATTTTCAATAAAATAATTATATTTGAAGTGCTGATCAAAGCTATTGAGAGTGCAGTCCATAAAATGAGCAGAAGTAGCTTGTTGGTGTATTTTCTAGAAAAATCATGAATGTTCGATTGTTAATTCATCCTTGCTTGGAAAGCTCGCTTCAGTTCAAATAGAAAAAGAGAGAGGTAAGGAGATTTATATGATAAGATATGCTGGAATTATTCAGTATTAAGATGCAATGAATGCTGCTTATATTTCTCTTTTTTAACTATTTTATGAGAGTGAAAATTTAAATAATAAGAAAATAATTTTATTTATTTTCTTTAAACAGTTATTAGTAGATAAAAAATTCTCTTTTAATCTATAAATTAAAAAAATAATGATTTTGTAAAAGCCTTGTAAGCTTTATAGGTTAATTTTAAATATCATGCATTGATTTTGAATTATGCAGATTATTTATGTCAACCATAATAATAGTGAGCATAGACAATGACATTTAATTTTTTCGTCAATTTATTTCTATTTGTTATTTTTTTATTGTTGGTTTTTCAAAGTAAGAAAATGCAATGGAGTCTTTCACTACGTGTTATGCTATGGCTTATCCTTGGCTTGATTTTTGGAAGTGTTTTGCAGTTTATTTATGGAGAGGGTGAAAGCACTTTATTGAAATCCGTTGAATGGTTTAACATTGTCGGTGAGGGCTATATTTTATTGTTGCAAATGATTGTTATGCCATTGGTTTTTATCTCTATCGTTTCAGCAGTTGCTCATTTACATTCTGTTTATGCTGTTGGAAAGATGAGTATAATAACAATTTCAATATTGCTTTTTACAACGGCTCTTTCAGCATTGGTTGGTGTGCTTGTGGTTAATTTTTTTGGATTAACAACCGATGGTTTGGTGCATGAAGGGCAAAATGTTTCTGCTCTTCTTGAAGGTCATATTTCTAAACTTGGAGATATGAATATACCAAAGATGATTTTGTCTATGATTCCTAAAAATCCATTTGCTGAGTTGAGTGGAGCTAAACGTACGTCAATTATTAGTGTTGTGATTTTTGCGTCATTTTTAGGTGCATCGGTTCTTCTTTTAAAGAAAGATGAGCCAGAAAAAGGAGAAAAAGCGCTTTTATTTATTCAAGTGGCACAAGCTTGGATTATGCGGTTAGTCCGTATTGTGATTGCTTTGACGCCTTATGGTATTTTTGCACTTATGACGAAAGTAGGAGCAATATCGCGTATTACAGATATTTTAAATTTACTGGTTTTTATCATTGCCTCTTATGTCGGTATTATTTTAATTTTTGGAATTCATGGTGTATTGCTTGGTATTTCTGGGATTAATCCCTTTCGTTTTTTCAAAAAGGTTTTACCAGTTTTAACATTTGCTTTTAGCAGTCGTTCAAGTGCTGCAAGTATTCCTTTGAATATTGAAGCGCAAACACAGTGGATAGGTGTACCACAATCCATTGCGAGTTTTGCAGCTTCTTTTGGGGCAACAATTGGACAAAATGGTTGTGCTGGTCTTTATCCAGCGATGCTTGCGACCATGATTGCACCCTCTATGGGTATTAATCCTCTTGATCCTACTTGGATTGCTACGCTTATTGGTGTTGTAACGTTGAGTTCTATTGGTGTTGCTGGTGTGGGGGGAGGTGCTATTTTCGCTGCATTGATTGTGTTACCAATTATGGGGCTTCCTGTTACTTTGGTTGCTGTACTTATCTCTATTGAACCGCTAATTGATATGGGACGGACTGCTCTAAACGTGAGCGATTCAATGATAGCTGGAACGGTCACCAGTCAAATATTACGGACAACAGATAAAAGTATTTTTAAAAAATAATTTTAGATTATATTTTTTGGGGCTGTAAAACATCTGTAAGAGATATTTGCGCTGAACCAGGTTGTAGCGGTTTTTGTTGATTGGGATGAGGAGCCCAACCAGAGAGCCAGATGAAAGAAAAATGTGCACGAATACGTCCATCAGGATCACTAAATCGTTGTGCATAGATTTCAGCTGCGCGGAGAAAAAAACGTTTGGATACAGGGCGTCGTGAACGATTGATGAGTGCATTTTGCATTCCCATAGCTTTAAGATCGTGCATAAGGTCAAACATTGTATTATAACGTATTGTGATATCTTCAACGTCTGCTACAGGCAGGGCAAAGCCAATACGCTGTAAAAGAGCGCCTGCATCACGAATGTCGGCAAAAGGGTAGATTCTAGGGCTTGCTCCATCATAAATTTCACTTTCAGCTTGCAGCAGGCTTTCGCGCAATTCTCTTAATGTACCAGCTCCTGCCATAACAGCAAGAAATAAGCCATCTGGTTTAAGGGTATTTTTTATCTGGCTTAGAACACCAGGGGTATCATTGGTCAATTGTAATGAAAGAAGTGAAACAATAAGGTCACAGTAACTTTGAGGTAAATCAAGAAATTCTCGATGACGTAAATGAAATTTTTTATCATGGCTTTGATAAAGCGGATCGGTTTCAATGCGTTCTATGGAACAAACTTTTCCAGATTTCATTAAAGCTTGCGCAGCAAGGTCTGTATGGCTGTGTAAATCGAGAGCTAATGTAAAGAGGCGATCAACAGTGCTAAGGCGTTTATAGAGATCTTCTGCCATGTGAGAGAGTAAAAAGTCACATCCTTTTTTTGCTTTTTGAAAGGCACGTTTTCGGAATTGTTCAATGCGGTTATGATCAAAAATTAAAGGATGCGACATATTGTAGAACACTTTCGATCTATGAAAGAATATATTTTAAAAAGGTTCATTATTTGTGCAAGCTCTGTCAAGTTTATAATATGAAAGAAAATAAATTTATAGAAGGTAAGAGTTTTTAAAGGAATTAAAATTATAAATTGAGGAAATACAAAGGAACTTTTGTTCTGAGGGAAACTTGTAAAAGCCTAAATTTATAATGTTGTATTTTCGAGAAGCGGCGTTAAATAGTGAGGATATACTAAGTAAGTTCGTTGAACGCGTGAAAACGATGCTTTATCCACCAATTTGTCCTGGATGTAAGCAAAATGTTTTTACTTATGGTACGATTTGCTCCGAATGTTGGAAAGATCTTCAATTTATCACAAAACCTTATTGTCCTGTTATGGGGATTCCTTTTGTTTGTGATATGGGGGATGGTTTTCTTAGTGGTGAAGCACTCCGTAATTCCCATCCTTTTTCACGTGTTCGCTCAGTCATTGTTCATAAAGGGCTTGCACGAACTTTAGTAACGCGCTTAAAATATGGTGATCATATAGAATTGGCATCATTTATGGCCAATTGGATGATGTTTGCTGGACGCGAGGTTATTGATGATTGTGATGTTATTATTCCCATTCCATTGCATTTTCGTCGTTTTTGGGAGAGGCGTTATAATCAATCTGCTGAGCTTGCACGTTACATTGCAGCATCACAAAAAAAGCTTTTAAAACCGAGTTGGCTTGTTCGTTGTCGGCATACCCGTCCGCAGGTTAGTCTTTCTTCGAGAGAGAGAAAACTTAACGTAAAAAATGCTTTTAAGGTTTCGCATAAAGTTAAAAAATATCTCAAAGGATGTTCTGTTTTGCTGATTGATGATGTATTTACAACGGGTGCAACAGTTACAGCAGCAGCTGCTGCATTAAAAGATGCAGGTGCACGACAGGTTGATGTGCTAACATTTTCGCGTGTTCTCAAAGAAGATTCTATTTTTCCCTCTTCTTAAGAGGAATTTAAAATGAATATTATTAAAAAATATTGGAGGATAATACTATGAAAGAGGTAATAATTTATACACGCCCTAACTGTCCTTATTGTACAAAAGCACGTGATTTGCTTAATAAAAAAGGCGTAAAGTATACAGATATTGATGCTTCCACATCTCTTCGCCAAGAAATGGTACAGCGTGCAAATGGACGTAATACATTTCCACAAATTTTCATAGGTGATTATCACGTTGGCGGTTGTGATGATCTTTATGCTTTAGAGGCTGAGGGAAAGCTCAATTCTTTATTACAAGGCATATGATATTTGTAAATTACATATTCTTAAGACCGTTTTGCAAGAAGGAGATAGTTAACGCCCATGTCTTTTGAGCGATTCCAGCTGTCGTTTAATGGGTTATAAGTAATACCTATCTCATCAACGACAGTCAGAGCGTTTTTTGATAAGAAATTTTTAAGTTCTAGAGGTTTTAGGAATTTTTTATAATCATGGGTTCCTTTAGGAAGCCAACGTAGAATATATTCAGCGCCTACAATAGCAAGCCCCCATGCTTTCCATGTGCGGTTGAGTGTTGAGACAAACATCACCCCTTGTGGTTTCAGCATTTTTGCTGTAGCTTCTATGAAGAGATTAACGTCAGCGACATGTTCAACAACTTCCATATTAAGGATGATATCAAATTTTTCTCCTTCATTGGCAAGTACTTCTGCTGTCGTCGTGCGGTAATCAATGGAAAGATCATTTTGGGCTGCATGGGTTTTTGCGACTTCAATATTCGTTTGTGAAGCATCAACGCCTACAACTATAGCACCAAGACGTGCCATTGGTTCAGATAACAAGCCTCCTCCACAGCCAATATCAAGAATTTTCAAATTGTGAAAGGGCGTAAGTGAAGAAGGGTCACGATTAAACTCTAAACAGATTTTTTCTCTGATGTAAGCAAGGCGCGTTGGGTTAAATTGGTGAAGAGGTCGAAATTTTCCTTGTGGATTCCACCATTCTGTAGCAATACGTGAAAAATGATCAATTTCACTTTGATCAATAGTTGTTTGTGTTTCATCGATCATGTTGCCTTCCTTTATTTTTAATGATCAGGTCAAGTAGATTTTATACAAAGTCAAGAGAAATTAATATAATCATAATGAAACTTGCACAAATGATAGATATTCGCTATGTCGAGAAAATGGTTAGTTGATACAGCATCTAATTCTCATTACTGTTTGAGATAAGAGATGTAAAGGTAAGAGTGTTATTAATGGCGCGCATTGTCATGAAATTTGGTGGAACGTCTGTAGCAAACATTGAATGTATTCATAATGTTGCAAGGCATGTCAAAAGAGAGGTTGATGCAGGCAATGAGGTTGCCGTTGTCGTATCTGCGATGGCTGGTAAAACGAATGAACTTGTTCAGTGGACAAGTGATGCTTCCTCTATGCATAGAGATGCTCGTGAATATGATGTTGTGGTTGCTTCTGGTGAACAGGTTACGTCAGGTTTGTTGGCTTTGACACTTCAAGAAATGGGGGTGAATGCACGTTCATGGCTTGGTTGGCAAATTCCTATTCATACAGACAATGCGCATGGCCGTGCACGTATTACTAATATTGATGGATCTTTTTTAATCGAGTGTTTTCAGGAAGGTCAGGTTGCCGTTATTGCTGGTTTTCAGGGGTTATCTCCGGATAACCGGATTTCTACCTTAGGGCGTGGGGGATCAGATACAAGTGCTGTTGCTATAGCCGCTGCTGTACAAGCTGATCGCTGTGATATTTATACGGATGTGGATGGTGTTTATACAACGGATCCACGTATAGAGCCGAAAGCGCGTCGTTTACCAAAAGTAGCTTTTGAAGAAATGCTAGAAATGGCTTCTCTTGGTGCAAAGGTTTTACAGGTTCGTTCTGTTGAATTGGCAATGGTTCATAAGGTTCGTACCTTTGTGCGTTCAAGTTTTGAGGATCCTGATGCGTTAGGCATGGAGGATCCAATGAGTTCTTCTGGAACACTTATTTGCGATGAGGATGAAATTGTGGAACAACAAAATGTTACTGGTATTGCTTTTGCTAAGGATGAAGCACAAATTTCCCTTCGTCGGCTTGCCGATCGTCCAGGGATTTCGGCAGCAATTTTTGGTCCCTTGGCTGAAGAAAGCATTAATGTTGATATGATTGTGCAAAATATTTCTGAAGATGGCTCAAAAACTGATATGACTTTTACTGTACCATCATCAGATGTAGAAAAAGCCGTTACACTTCTTGAAAAGAATCGCAAAGAAATTGGATTTGATGTTCTCCAGTTTGAAAGCGATCTCGCCAAGGTATCTGTGATTGGTATTGGAATGCGTAGCCATGCAGGTGTTGCCGCTACAGCATTTAAGGCTTTGGCTGAAAAGGGTATTAACATTCAAGCAATTACGACCTCAGAAATTAAAATTTCTATTTTGATTGATAGTGCTTACACTGAACTTGCGGTTAGAACATTACATGCTGTTTATGCACTTGATAAGGGATAAGTATTTTTTAGTTTCAACAGAGTTTCAATAACGTAAAGCTTTAATATATATTAATAATTTTTGTTAAGGATATTTATATTTTAACTTAAATGGAATATTTAATACAGCAGGACTCTCTCATTTTAAACTTGTTCATGATGAATTTAAAATGGTCACTTATACATTACAAGAGAAAGATGTTTGGGTAAAAAACTGTTTAAGAAGGGATATAAAATATGCCGTCTATAAACGTTTTAGGGCCTATAGAGTGAGATGGAGAAGACTTTACGATAAGCCTTAATAGAACTAAGGAACAATGCACTGCGTTTATTCAAAAGATGCATGTTACATGAGGGACAGCCTCGTGAATACAGATTTAATATTATAAATCTTAGAGAAATGGGAGCTCATTGGATTAGTGACGGAATTACCAAAATAGAATTGATGATGTATTTTCTAGAGATGTTTAGTTTGTCATCAAATGATTGTTTATGACTTTATGTATATCTTGAAAATTTAATTTTTTCCGTATTACGAGGCAATAAAAAATATATCTCTATAGATAATATTTATGTTGCACTATAAGTTATAAAATTACCATGTCTTACGCGTTTATAGCTTCTTCAGAAGTACTTTTCATAAAATAATGATAATGTTACAGTGTGTTTCTTTTATGATTTTATTACTTAAATTTTTTTCATGTCTATTTCTCTTTTTTGAATTATGATTAAGATTTTCAAAGTTTTTGATACCTCCATATGTTCTTTAGGTTAACTTTCTTCCCTTAACTACTCTATTATAAGTATTTTCTGTGTCATACTGCCAATCACACATGAAATACATTCTTTCGTTTTTGCAGTATATTGTGCTAGTTTCTTATCATGTTTACATATTTTGCAAATGGTGGTCTTTGTAAGTAAAGCTCTTCTTGTGAGAAATATAGCCATATTATTTTACTCTTCTTGTATTTTATGTGGCGTTGTATAAATTCGAAAGTCTCGGAAACTTTGCTTTTTAAATTATCTATGAAGAGTATTTTATGGTATCAAGAAATATAGAGCGACCTCTTTAAACAAAAAGAAAATAAATATCAAATAAGAGCGGAAAAAGGGGAGAACAACGATATATATGCTCTATTTTTCCATCAATCATATGTTTTAGAATAGTCTAAATGACTAGGGGTTTCTTTTTTCCCGCGAGTTAATTACGTAAACTAGAGTGCTCCCTATGGAAGCATGCTTCAAGTTTAATTCTTTCATGGAGTGAGACAAGCGATGTGTCGATGATAAAAAACGGGAATATTTTTCCACTCCATTGTCAATTTAATAGTGATGTTATGACGTTGTTATTCCAAATAAATCTTTTGTTTTTTGTTACCTGTATCAATATCTAATGTCAGAGCAGATGCATATTTGATGGTATATTGAGACGGATAAGGGGCCTACGAGCAACTCCTGTTTTGTATGCCAGATAGGAATAAGGATGTTGCGTATACCTAGTGGGGTAATTTCTGAAATGGAGATAAAACCTAATTGGGTGAGAATATGAAGCCATAAAAGTGAAAACCAACTTCCATTTTACAACTTCCTTTTAATTCTGCTTTACAATTTTCAAAGGTATTGACAGCAATATCTTTTAAATAATGGATATTACACATTGGTTCACGTTTTTGTTTATTGCGTTATTTAAATCGTATATACCTTTCACGTAAAACAAAACGCTATTATAGTGCCAATTTACGCGCTTGTTTTGAAAAAATATCTCTCAAGTCCATTTCACGGCACCGACCATGAATGGTATAACGGTAAAGCCATTGTGCGCCCCATCTCCTTCTTAGATCAAAGGTGTCAGTTGGCCGTCATCATTTAATTTTTAGTTTTTGTGTTGAACAACTCTTGTATGGATATGGTGAAGCAGTCTTCTTTCTTCAAATAATCCATATTTCTCATCGGCTTGTGACGTGTAAGAGAATAGTCTTGATTGATTTATCATGTACAGATTTGAAATGAAGAAATCATACGATATTTGAACTCCATTCAAGATTTATAATGATAAATTAAATATTTTTTATCCAAAAATAATGTGCTTTTAAGCAGATAAAAATTAAAGTTATTTAGAATACCGCAATAAAATCAGTAACGAGGAGGGTGGTTTATTGAAAAAAAATAAACCATGGAATTACTTAACTGATTATTGAATTTTGCTTATTCTTATCTGTTTCGTATGATTAAACATAAGATATTGATTCATAATAATTAATTTTTTTATAGTGAATAATAGTCCTGACGAAAGGCAGCTTTTCTGAAACCACGAAGCCTTTTATATTGAAACAATTAAAATCATTTCTGTGCATATCATGAGTGGAGCTGGTGCATGAGTAAAAGAATATTGAAGAAAGGAATACAAATATCTCTTATAAGTCTTTTTAAGAGTCAAAGGTGTTGTAACATTAGAGGCTCGTAAATAGTATGATAATGTTAGTTTTCTCCTTCATAAGTGTAAAGATGAGGCGAGACAACAGCTTTTACATTAAATATCGTCCGAACCCAACAAATGAGCGAAATCGCTTTTTAAAAGTTCTGCATAAAAATGTATTTTCAGTTAGTTTGTTAGGAACTATGAGAAATTCCTTTATTGCGCTTAATATAAATAAATCCATATCCCAGACCGATAAGGGCAGATAAACCTGAGCCACAAAGGACCCCAATTTTTGCCGCATCAAGCAGAATAATATCTTTAAAAGCGAGCATTGAAACAAAAATAGACATTGTAAAGCCAATTCCTGCTAAAAAACCAATGAGTAAAACACCTGTCCAGGTCATATGAGGGGGTAGGCGGCATAGTCCTGATTTTACAGCTATATAACTGGCAGTGATAATACCAAGAGGCTTACCGATGAAAAGACCAATGACAACACCCAGAACAATCAAGAATGATTTGTCAGAAGAAAGATCAAAGTTTGCAAAACTTACTCCTGCATTTGCGAAGGCAAAAACTGGCATGATACCGTATGCAACCCATGGATGCAATGCTTTTTGAACACGTGTTACTGGGGCAATCATGGCCCGTTGTCCTTTGCGCATCTTTTTCAATGCTGTTGAAATATGATGCAGATCTGTTTTTGTATTTTTTTCTTGAAGAATTTGCATAGCGTTACTGAGCATGGTGAGTGGCGCTACAAGAGTACGGGTAGGAAGAACGGGAGTCATCATCCCTAAGATTACGCCAGCAAGCGATGGGTGAACACCTGTTACCATTAAACCCCACCAAATGATTGCACCAGGTAAAATGTAAAGCCATGCTGATGCAAGCCCGATCCACTGAAAAAATAGTACCAAAGCAATACCTACTCCTGCAATCATTAAACCGCTAGGATCAATGTTTGTTGAGTAGAAAAAAGCAATAATAAGAACAGCAATAATATCGTCAATAATTGCTAATGATAGAAGAATAATATGAAGATTAGAAGGAATTTTTTTCCCTAGAAGAGCAAGAATACCTAGAGCAAAGGCAATATCTGTTGCTGTTGGCACAGCCCAACCGCGGATATGTCCCTCGTTAAAATTGAAGATAAAGTAAATAATTGCAGGAACACAAACGCCCCCTATTGCAGCAACAATTGGTAAGATTGCTTGTTTAAAATCGGCAAGAGCCCCTTCATGAATTTCGCGTCGAATTTCCATTCCTGCGACGAGAAAGAAAATAGTCATAAGGGCATCATTAACCCAGAAATGTAAATCCCATGAAAGAGTGAAATGACCCAAATTAAAGCCAAGAGGTGTATGCCAAAAAGATTCATAGAAAGCAGCATATTTAGAATTGGCAAAAATAAGTGCAGAAGCAGCAGCTAATAAAAGAACAACACCACTAAGAGCTTCAATATGGAGAAAACGCTCGATAGCAGAAAGCGCTTGATTAGTGACACGAGAAGCGCGATTAGGCAGGCGATTTGAAGATAAATCAGACATGAACAACTCCAAGCATCGTCAATTTTAGATTCTATACTCTCTGTATAAATGACTTTGTATGATACCTTCTGTATCATACAAAAGAAAAAAGAGGAATAAAGTTCTTAATTTATAGACAAGATCATCATGTTTAAAGCACAAAATGTTTAACGCGACGCTTCATTTTTAATAGTGAGATGTACTTTGCTTAAAGCCTTAGATAGATCATTTTGTAGAGCAGATTCGAGATCAACTATTGCGAGACCTTTATTATCTTTTGCTTTAATTTTAACGATCAATGTTTGTGGATTTTTAGCAAATTCTCCTAAGGATTTTGAAATTTTTTCTGCTTCGTCATGATTTTTTAGCAGAATTTTTGGGGTCTGCGTCATCATTAGATAGAAATCGTCATAAAGTTCCTTTTTTAGATCATGTTGGCTGTCATTAAGATTTTGCGCAAGATAAGAAAAAAGCTTATCAATGAAACCTGCATCCGTATATTGTATATCAATTTCATTGATGCCAAGGTCTTGAGACGCAGCAATCATTATATTTTTCTGACCAGAAAAAAGCTTTTCATCAACATCAATAACCTTAGCCGAGATGTTCCCAGATCCAACGTTTTTCATATTGAAAGACATTGTATCAAGAAAGAGCATACGTTTTTTTTCATCGTAAGAAATATCAATTTTTCCTGAAACATTAAAGCGCTCAAAGTTCAGATTTTTGAAGAACTCTAAGTCTTTTTCATTCATTTTTTTAGGTAAAACGGAAAGGTTATTGAGAGAAAGAAAAAGCTTTTTTGGGATAGGTTGTTTCCACAAACTTGGTTTGAATTGGAATGATTCGAGCGTTGCTTTCAACTGCGGTATATCAACGGTGATATTATCAACTTTGGCATCCGCTGAGGTAATGGCGAGCAGTATGTTTAGAAGAAGACCATTTTGTGCTACTTTTTCAGCGATTTTATTATTCTCTTTTCTTGCATTAAGATAAGCTTTGATTAATTTTTCAGGAGTTTGCTCAAGCAGTTTCATCTTTAAACCAGATGTTTTAAACTGCCCAAGGAAGAAAGAGCTGTTTTTTTCTGCTTCTTCAAAAATATCGACACTTATATTATTCAAAGAAATGGGGCCAGTAACGGTTTTACCTTGATTGAGAGCATTGTTTTTTCCAAAAATGATAGAGTAGGCATAGTTGATGTCGATATCATGGGCTTTTATTGTATTACTTTTAGCCATAAGTTGCATCTGTTTGGCACCATTTGCTACGATCGTTTTAAGATCCATATTTTTGATACTAACTGAATGGATATGGTTATTTCTAAAATCAGAAAGCTGGAAATTCTTGATTTCAACCGTTTCTGTTCGGTTATTTTTATTTTCTATAGAAAGTTGTATATTGGGAGCAATAATTGAGGAAAGCTCAATACGCATCATTGATTGTAAAAGACGTGATGTTATCGTTCTATCTTTTTCTTTTAAGGATACATTCCGAAGAGAAATTTGGGGAATTTGCACATGAATATTATTATACTTTAAATCAACATTATAAAATGTAAAAGTTCCGGGAATAAAGGAAAGAGGAGGACGGGCAGAAATGGCACCAATTTTAAGTGATGTACCAGCTGGAACAGGTATTGTCACATTCTTCAAATTGATTTTACCTAGAATGCTTACTTCAGATGTTTCGGCTTTTATGGAATGACGGGCTATTTCTTTTCTTACAAAACTGTCAAGATAGGGTTTTGCAATATAAAATCCACCAACAATTATAATTGCCAAGATAGCAACAAATCCAATAATGCAAGTGAGCCAATATCTGAGGTTACTTTGATACCCACTATTAAGATTGACCATTCTTTCTTCTTTCATTTTTATCACTCTTTGAATTGAGAGTGAAGATAAATACTTTTAAGCAACGACAAAGGTTTAAATATAGCGTGTACCAGTTTCAACAATTATCTACTCTCTATATTAGAGTTATTCTCATCTTTTTTGCAATATAGCTTTATCAACTTTTATCAATTTTCTTTGGGTTCAGCACTTTATAGAAAAGCACGCATAATAAGGAGAGGCAAGTTTATGCGCATCATAATTTTTTATCACTTTAAAATTATCCTAAAATATTTCGATGTCTGCTTTTATCTTGCTGCTGTTTATAGGAATATTTAAAACATAAAAAATATGTTCTTGTTCATTATAATTTAATGGGGAGAGGTAAGTGTTATGACAGAAAATCAAATAATGGCTTTTTCGATCATTGGTCTCATGATGGTTGTTTTTATTTGGGATCGATTTCGTTATGATCTTGTTGCTATTTGTACTTTATTAATAGCTTGTGCCCTTGGTCTTGTCAGTCCGAAGGAAGCTTTTAGCGGTTTTAGTAATGATATCGTTATTATCGTGGGGAGTGTGTTTGTTGTCAGTACTGCTGTATCTCGCTCTGGTATAATGGAATTTATTATCCAACGGATATGGCCAGACGTGAAATCGGTGCGTCTTCAATTAGCGTTTTTGGTTCTTTCTGTTGTCGTATTATCAATGTTTGTTAAAAACATTGGTGCTTTGGCGATTATGCTTCCGATAGCTTTTCAGTTTGCACGTCGTTCTCAGGTTTCTCCTTCTGTCTTTTTGATGCCCATGGCCTTTGGTTCTTTGTTGGGGGGGCTTATGACACAGATAGGAACATCTCCCAATGTTGTTATTTCAGCGATGCAAGAACGTTTAGCAGGAACACCTTTTACTATGTTTGATTTTACACCAGTTGGTGCGGTTGTTGCGACGGCTGGTGTTGTATATTTGGTTCTTTTTTATTGGCTTTTGCCTGTGCGTGTGCGTTCAGGTGTATCATTTGATGATGCCATTGATATTCGTAATTATGTTGCAGAAGTACATATTCCAATAAATTCACCGATTGTGGGAAAAAATATTGTTGATTTGGTTAAGCCATCAAGTGGTGATGTTATGGTGATTCAAATCATCAGAAACAAAGTATCTATTTCACCATTACCAGATTTTGTTTTGTCTGAAAATGATATTATTTTGCTGGAAGGATCACATACAGGGTTAGATAGCGTGATGAATTCTGCTCGTTTAGAGTTTTCTAAGGGGCGAACTATTGTTGCAGGTGATAAGGACAGTGATATTGATATTATTGAAGCAGTCATTACCCATAATTCACCTCTTATCGGTATTAGTGCGAAAGAGTTTTCCTTATTTGATCGGTATAATGTAAATTTGCTTGCGTTAAGTCGTCAACATGAAAGGGTGCGGGGAAGACTTGATGATATTATTTTCCATCTTGGAGATGTGATTGTTTTGCAAGGACAGGATGCAGTTATTCCAAATTTATTAAGAGAATTGAAATGCTTGCCCCTAGCAAAACGAAATATTGTGTTTGGAAATTTACGACATGGTTTCATCTCTTTAGCTGTTTTATTTATAGCAATTATTTTTACAGCTTTTCATATTGTTCCAGTTGCTTTTTCTTTCTTTTCTGCTGCTGCTGCAATGGTGATCTTTCGTGTTTTGCCCGCGCGTGATCTGTATCAGGCATTAGATGGCTCAATATTAGTGCTATTAGCGGCTCTTATTCCAGTGAGTGAAGCGTTAGAGAAAACAGGATGTACGGATCTCATTGGTCAATGGCTGAGCCAATTGGCAATATTTTTCCCGCCATCCGGTGCTTTAGCGCTTATGTTGGTGACAGCTATGTTGGTTACGCCATTTTTGAATAATGCAGCAACAGTGATGATGGTAGCACCAATTGCGTCAAGTTTTGCTCATTCCCTTCATTATAAGCCTGAAGCTTTTTTGATGGCTGTTGCAATTGGTGCGGGCTGTGAGTTTCTTACACCTATTGGACATCAAAGTAATATGCTCGTGATGGCGCCAGGAGGATATCGTTTTAGTGATTATCCACGTTTAGGTGCTCCATTGGCGGTGTTGATCGTTATTATTGCTGTTCCAATGCTTATGTGGGTTTGGCCCTTACAATAGGATATTTTTAGAAACTGTAAGAATCAATTATAAAAGGTTGTTAATCGTATGAAGATAAGTTGAAGGGATATACTTTATATAAAGAGCTTTAACTGAAGATTTGGAATTATACCACACTGTAATCATGGCGCTTCGGTATTTTTGATACAGATAAAAATTTATCTATTTGGTTTTAGTAGATATTCATGGAAATTTACTGTTTATTCAAGTTTTTTCAAGAATTGGTTTTTCTATTATAATTGTATAATCCAATACAACCAACGATTGCGGTTGAAGACTTTAAAAGATTATTCCTCTATATAATGGAGAGAAAGTTCGCTTGAGATGATAGGCAATCATGATAAATATTAAGGCAGTGAATTTTTCATAATATGTAAAAGCTGTAATGTGAACAAACAGGGTGCTTACATCATTTTCGATTAAGACTGTTGCAAAAATCTGATTGAATTGGCTACATGTTGATTTAAAATAAATAAACGAGCAATTTAAAGATTTTTAGTTAATTAGGGCTACCATCTTTATCCATTTATGCGTAAAAGCACAGGTGAAGTAACTTTTTTCAAGGTATGATATATGTCGTATGATAGTTTTATTGCTGAAGTGAATGCAGAATTTCGTCAGGAAAAGGCGCTTGCTTTTTGGAGACGGTATGGTTTTTCAATTATTGGAGCGGCTGTTCTTTTTATATTCATGATAGTTGCTTATCAAGTTTATCATCATACACAAATAAAGAAAGCTGGTTATATTGGTGATGCATTTGTAAAGAGTCTTGATCTTGCGGATACACGTGATTTTGATAAAGCGATAAAGCAATTAGAAACTGTTAAAACCTCTCATTTTGGGGGGTATCCTTTTCTTGCTCGTTTACGTGAGGCTTCTTTACTCATGGAGAAAGGTGATATTATTAAGTCAGTGGAGATCTTTGATTCTGTTGCAGCGGATGAGAAAGCACCGCAGATTTTGCAGAAAGTTGCAAAAATTCGGGCGGCTTATATTCTGGTTGATACAGGGACATTAGCTGATGTTGAAAAGCGCATCAAAGATATGGCAAGTGATACCGATCCTATGCGTATGTCTGCAAGAGAAGCTTTAGGCTTAGCTGCTTATAAGGCGGATAAAATGGATGAGGCGGTTTATTATTTTAAGAAAATTTCTGAAGAAGGTTCTTTGGGTTTAAAAATAACAGATCGGGCTCGAATGATGCTTGAGCTTATACAAGCTGAGGGCAAGGCAAATAAGGAATAAATCGATGAGCCTTACCATTGCTATCGTTGGTCGTCCCAATGTTGGGAAGTCAACACTATTTAATCGTTTGGTTGGGCAAAAATTGGCTTTGGTTGATGATAAGCCTGGTGTAACACGTGATCGGCGTATTCATGCGGCAAAACTTCAAGATCTACGTTTTGATGTGATTGATACGGCTGGGCTGGAAGAAGCAGGTGATCATACACTTGAGGGGCGTATGCGTTCTCATACAAAAGTTGCAATTGATGAAGCGGATCTTATTTTATTTGTATTTGATGCAAAGAGCGGAATAACACCAAGTGATTTAAATTTTTCTTCATTGGTTCGCAAATCAGGAAAGCCAATTGTGCTTGTTGCCAATAAGTCTGAGTCAAGAGCGGCAACAGGAGGAGAGTATGAGGCGTGGTCATTAGGTTTGGGAGAGCCATGCCCAATATCGGCTGAACATGGTTTGGGACTTAGTGATCTGCGTGATGCAATTATAGATGCTGTTGGGTCAGAGCATGTTTTTGGCAACAACAAAGAAGAAGATAGAATGATACAACCTGCATCTGTTGGTGATGATGTAAAGGATTTGGAAGAAGAGGAGCTTATTTACGATGAAAGTAAGCCCATTAGGATTGCAATTGCGGGGCGTCCCAATACAGGAAAATCCACTCTTATCAATAGTATGTTGAAACAAGAGCGATTGTTAACAGGACCAGAAGCAGGACTCACGCGTGATTCTATTTCTGTAGATTGGGAATGGCGTGGTCGTCATATTAAACTTTTTGATACTGCAGGTTTACGTCGAAAGTCGAGAATTCAAGAAAAATTAGAAAAACTATCTGTTGCAGATACTTTGCGTGCTATTCGTTTTGCAGAAGTGGTGGTCATTGTTTTTGATGCAACGATACCTTTTGAAAAGCAGGATTTACAAATTGCTGATCTTGTGATTCGTGAAGGGCGTGTTCCAGTTATTGCTTTCAATAAGTGGGATCTTATTGAAAACAGTCAGACCACATTGATTGATTTGCATGAAAAATGTGCGCGATTTCTTCCTCAAGTTCGTGGTTTGAGAGCTGTTCCTTTATCAGGACAATATGGTCAAGGGTTTGATAAACTGATGGAAAATGTCATGATGATGCACCGTGTATGGAATCGTCGCATTTCGACGGCTAAATTGAACCAATGGCTTGGAACTGTTGTGGCACATCATCCACCTCCTGCGGTTTCTGGACGTCGACTTAAGGTTAAATACATCACACAGGTTAAGACACGTCCTCCTGGATTTATGATTTCCTGCTCGCGCCCCAAAAGTATGCCTCAGTCGTATTTGCGGTATCTTGTCAATGGGTTACGTGAAACATTTGATATGTCTGGTATACCCGTTCGCATATCATTACGAGCCTCTGATAATCCTTTTGCGACACGTTCCAAGAAGAAATGATAACTCTTTAATTTTTTAAGTGAATGAAATCTATACTTAAGAATCTTAAAAATAAGTTTTTTAAATGATCGTTCTTTTCATAAAAGAAAAAGTTTTATTTGCTAAAGTTTTAATTTTATTGATAATCATTTATCATGAGCGCTATTGAATAGAGTTCTCTCATCTTGATAAAGATCATTTATTTGCATGTCATGAGAAGAGTTTAATAGGGAGTATTTAAGAAAGAGTACATAATCCTCTTAATGGGTTATTAAAGTGCAAGAATAGATGCAATATGAGGGTAGGGGAATGTAATTATGATGCTTGTTTGAAAAGCAGCATTAGATTATCGTTTCATAAAAATAAAGCTTATGAATAAGCGCTTTTGCTTACGATAGTTTGTCTGAATAAAAAGCAAAAATATTTGCTGAATCTACGGATATTCAATTGTAAAGAGCGAAATTCATAAAAGTGGATTAAAATTGTATAAAGTAGTATGGTAATCGTATTTAAATTTTATTGTGTTCTATTGGCTTAATCTATTTGAAATTTTGGATTTATTAATATCTTGTATTTAAAGGACCTTCTCTTAATACCCTCAAGCTCATTTCGTGATGAGGCCTGTAATGGCGTATATAAAATACTTTGCGAATAGGATCATATAGAAACCATTGATTATTTCATTTTCATAAAATAAAAAGTGCAAGTTTATTCGAATAAAAGGAGAAAACCAACGCTCTCATACTGTTTTTAGCTTTCTATGTTTTCTTTCAAAACTAGGACTGATATAACATTGGGAGTCGGAAAATAAGATGGTATTGGTTTACACCTTTTGTTAAGTGTAAAAATGGTTGTTCTATGAGTTTTATATTATTCACGTGAACTTTTCGTTATACATTCACGGGTGCTGTCGTGAAATCGGTTTAGGTGCTTGGAATATCTTTTTAAGAAAGCATGTAAATTGAAAAATACGTTATTTCTGCAATAAAATTTATACGATAATTTGTGATAGATTTCTTTTAGTATCTTGACGAATAAATTCGGGAACAATATGATGCACACGGTTTTATGAAGTGTATTCTTACGTTGCTTTTTAATTAAGGAGCCAATGATGGCGATGGGCGAGAAACCCGTTATGAGCCGTAAGGAGGCTGAAGAGGAAAAGCAAGGAGAGTGTCTTCATTCAGAGGATTTGGAATGTCGTAGTAGGAACTTAAGCGTAGCTTTAGTGCGCAAGCAAGCATTAAAGAAGCAGGAGCATAGGAATAAGCGGGAAAAATCACAAGGAAGGATGGCAGGTGCAATTAAGCTTTCCAGTGAGTTTCTGGCAAGTATTATAGTTGGTATTGTTTTGGGGTTGGGGTTTGATAAGTTAGCAGGTTCATGGCCTTGGGGATTGGTATTTTTTCTCTTCTTTGGATTTGCTGCTGGTGTATTGAGTATTCTTCGGTCTGTGGGGTATGTTTCCTCCAGTCAATTAGGAAAAAAAGGCGTATTGCGCCAAGATAAACAAAATAAAGGGGCCAATGAGAGGTCCGATAAATGAGGTTGAAGTGACAGCGCACGCTCCAGATCCTATTCATCAGTTTGAGGTTTTAAGGCTGATTAAGATTTCCATAGGAAATATGGATTTATCGTTTACAAATGTATCATTGTTTACAGTTCTCACGGTTGTTGTAACTTCTATTTTTCTCTTTATTTCATCATCGAGTCGTGGATTGGTTCCAACGCGGATGCAGTCTCTTTCGGAAATGGCATATGAATTTGTAGCATCGACTCTGCGGGAATCATCTGGTGTGCAGGGAATGCAGTTTTTTCCTTTAGTTTTTTCTCTGTTTACTTTTATTTTGGTTGCTAACTTTATTGGTCTCTTTCCTTATTTTTATACGGTTACGTCTCAAATCATGATCACGTTTTCGTTAGCAATGGTGGTAATTTTGACGGTGATTGGTTATGGCTTTTATAAGCATGGGGTCAGTTTTTTGAAACTGTTCGTTCCCAGTGGAGTTCCTGTTGTGGTTTTACCTCTGGTGACAATGATTGAGGTTATTTCTTTTCTCTCCCGTCCAATTAGTCTTTCTCTTCGTCTTTTTGCGAATATGCTTGCTGGTCATATTACGCTTAAAGTGTTTTCTGGGTTTGTTGTTTCAATGATTGGGGTAGGAATCGTAGGTGTGGGTGGTTCGATTTTACCGCTTATTATGACTGTAGCAATTACTGCTCTTGAGTTTTTGGTCGCATTTCTTCAGGCTTACGTCTTTACGGTTTTAACTTGTATGTATCTTAATGATGCAATTCATCCAGGACATTAATAGAACTGGCGGTTTTCCGTCGAATAATGCAATTTCGCTTTAAAGGAGAATAACATGGAAATGGTGCTTGCAGCAAAATATATTGGCGCTGGTCTTGCTTGCTTTGGTATGGCTGGAACAGCTTTAGGACTTGGTAATATTTTTGGTAGCTATCTTTCTGGTGCATTACGAAATCCATCAGCAGCAGATAGTCAGTTTGGACGTCTCGTCTTTGGTTTTGCTGTAACAGAAGCTTTGGGAATTTTTTCATTGCTCATTGCTTTATTACTTCTTTTTGGGGTTTAATCATTATCAAAAGGGTATATCTGTTCTTGCATGAGGAAAGATTTACCCTTTTAGGCTCTTAACTAGAGAGATGCCAGAGAGATGTTTGTCAGTTATCATCGGTTATAGAGGGCTTTAATAAGCTATTTAAAGGATGAAAGAAGATGTTTGTTTCAAGCGCTTATGCACAGAACACTGAAACGTCGATAGAACATATTAAAAAGGTAGCAGAGCATGCAAATCGTGTGTTTCCGCCTTTTGATTTTGTGCATTTTGGTTCGCATTTTTTCTGGTTGGCAATTTCTTTCGGACTGTTTTATCTTTTTATCTCCCGTGTAATTGTACCACGTATTGGCGGTGTTATTGAAACACGGCGAGATCGAATCGCATCTGATTTAGATCAGGCAATGCGCATGAAGCAAGAAGCAGACATTGTTGTTGAAACTTATGAGCGGAAATTAGCAGAAGCGCGTTTGAACGCGCAGGCTATAGCGCAGGTAGCTAGTGAAGAATTAAAAGAAAAGGCAGAGCTTGAACGGAAAGAAATTGAAGAGAGTCTAGAGAAAAAACTCGCAGATTCTGAAAAACAGATAGCAAAAATTCGGGATAAAGCGATGCAAAATGTTGGTTCTATCGCTGAAGAAGTAGCTCTTGAAATTGTGAAAAAATTGATTGACGTTGATATCAGCAAAGAGGCTGTTCGTTCAGTTGTTAAAACTGCGGATTATTGAGGAAGACAAAGATGACTGATACTTTTTGGGCATTTGTTGGGTTAGTTCTTTTTTTGGCTCTTTTAGTCTATTTCCAAATTCCACAGAGGGTTATACACCATCTTGATGCGCGCGCGAAACGTATCAAAGATGAACTGGATGAGGCTCTGCGTCTTCGTGAAGAGGCACAGGAAATATTGGCTGAATATCAACGCAAACATGCAGAAGCAGAAAAAGATGCGCAAGAAATTATTGCAGCAGCAAAGCATGAAGTTGAATCCGTTATTGCTGAGGCCCGTGCAAAAGCAGAGGAATATGTAAAAAACCGCAATAAATTGGCAGGACAAAAAATTGCCCAAGCAGAAGCGGATGCAATACGCATGGTTTCTTCATCGGCGATTGATTTGGCAATTTCTACAGCACGTACCCTTATTGCAAGGGAAATAGATTCTAACAAGGCAGATGAACTTATCAAAGAGTCTCTTGAGAAAGAATCATTTATCAAAATGAAAACATATCTTAATTAATGATATTTGAGAGATAAAGAACAGTCTCTTTGGTTACATAATTTTCTCAATATTAATTAATAAAAGTCATAAAAAAGAAAAAATTATCTTCATTGTTTTTATCAGTTAATAGGGTATTTTGATTTTAAATGACAAGTTTTGAGAAGTCTGCAACCGATTGTGTAACAATGTGAGTGCGTTTGAGAAGAGCAAGACGGTTAGCACGAACATCAGTTTTTTTATCATTCACCAATACTTTTTCAAAAAATATATCAATCAATTTTCCAAGTGGCGCTAGCACACTGAGTGCAAATGATAAATTTGTTGCATTGATGGGAGCAAGAACCTTTCTTTCTACTTCACAGATTGCATGATAGAGCTGCTTTTCTTCTTTCTCGACAAAGAGCTCAGGATTAATTTCATTCGCTATTGTTGTGCTTTTTTGAAATTCATTTTCAAGAATATTGGCAGTACGTTTTACAGAGGCTACAAAGTTCATTCCATCGTGGGTATTGATGAAAGCGATAAGCGATTCGACACGACGTGCAACCAATAAAAAATCATCAGAATCTTTATTTAAA
Source organism: Bartonella sp. AP4SXKL (assembly GCF_042195845.1). NCBI lineage: Bacteria > Pseudomonadati > Pseudomonadota > Alphaproteobacteria > Hyphomicrobiales > Bartonellaceae > Bartonella > Bartonella sp. AP4SXKL. Next base: position 54,979 of record NZ_JBHIPA010000010.1, on the reverse strand, counting down.
ACGGCTTCAAGGGCATCGTAACGAGCGCCTTCCTCTTTTAGATAGATTTTCAAACGGTCATGAAAAAAGAATAACAGATCTGATAAAATATATTCTGTTTTTTCTGGAAGCAGATTCTGCAATTGTGAATTTTCTCTTTGAGAGATTTCATATTTATTTTTTTGTTGTAAGAAAAGATTCGTTGCTAACTGGAACAGCGGCATAAGATTGATTTTCCAATCTCGCGAAAGTACAAGCCTAATAATTCCCAATGCTGCTCGTCTTAACGCATAGGGATCTTTTGAGCCCGTTGGTTTTTCATTAATGAGCCAAAAGCCAACGAGCATGTCAATTTTGTCGGCGAGCATAACGGTTATAGCAAGTGGTTCTTGTGGAAGACGATCTGTTGGACCTTGAGGTTTATAATGGTCTTCGATTGCTACAGCTACGCGAGGATTTTCCCCTTGAAGAAGGGCGTATTTTTTCCCCATAACACCTTGTAGTTCAGGAAATTCTCCGACAATTTCTGTTTGCAAATCAGCTTTTGCAAGGATGGCTGCACGTTTTGCTAAAAGAGGATCTGTTTGTATCAAAGGTGCGATTTCTTGTGCGAGTGTAGCAATGCGTTCTACTCTTGCACCTTGCGTACCTAATTTAGCATGAAAAGTTACATTCAAATGATCAAGTCGCGCCATTCTTTGATCGAGAGGTTTTTTTATATCAAGTTCAAATTTTTTTATAGAAGATTCCAATTGTTGAAGATCAGGCAAATCACGCTGATCAGTTTGCCAAAAATGAAGTGCATCGGAAAGACGGGCACGGACAACTTTACTATTTCCTTTGGAAATTTCTTTGCCTTCATCATTTGCAAGAATATTAGAAACGAGAATAAAATGATGAGAAAGTTTTACTTTTTCTCCTTGTTTACGGGTGACAAAACATTTTTGATTGGCTCGAATGGTCAAGCGAATAATTTCTGGAGGAATATCAAGGAATGATTTTTCAAAATCACCCATCAGGATAACAGGCCATTCAACAAGACCAGCAACTTCTTCTAGGAGAGGATTATCTTGAACCAGTTCTAAACCGTTTGCAAAGCAGAGATTTTGGGCATCAGCTAAAATAATATTCTTTCGTCTCTCGGCATCCAGAATGACTTTATGGGTTTCAAGTTTAGTAACATAATCATCAAAGCGGCGCACTTGAAATGGCTTTCCATCACTTAAGAAACGATGACCATAAGTTAAATTATTGCTTTTAAGAGAACCAATTGTAAATGGAATAACATGTGTTTCACCAATTTCTGGTCCGAAAATACAAAGAATGTTTTGTAAAGGTCGAATCCACTTCAAAGTACCACTTTGTGCTGAATCTTTTCCCCAACGCATAGATTTCGGCCACGGAAAGTTGCGGATAATATCCGGTAAAATATCGGCAATAATTTCTTCTGCTGCTCGACCTTTTTTAACAATTTTAGCAATATAAAAATGACCTTTTTTATCATCATGTCCAATATGCGCTTCAGAAATATCGTTTAATCCTGTTGCACGTAGAAAACCATCAATTACATGCTGTGGTGATTTTATACTGGGACCTTTGCGTTCTTCATGGACATCTTTGGAGCGTGTGGAAAGTCCGCGTATGTCCAATGTTAGCCGACGAGGTGTCCAATATTCACGAGCAGCTTCATAGATCAATCCAGCATTCACAAGTTGATCTGTAACAAATTTTTTAAGATCAGCAGCAGCTTTTCGTTGCATACGTGCGGGGATTTCTTCACTGAAAAGTTCAAGAAGAAGATCAGACATTAGGCTTCTCCAGTGTATATTTGTCCAGCTTCTGTGAGTAAGAAGGCTTCCCCACAACGGCGCGCGAGATTACGAACGCGAAGAATGTAATTTTGTCGTTCGGTTACAGAAATAACGCCACGTGCCTGCAAAAGGTTAAAGATATGGCTCGCTTTAATACATTGATCATAGGCAGGAAAAACACAGCGATGGAATACATTTTCTTTATTTGGTTTTCCAGCATCAAGAAGTGCGCTGCATTCGCGTTCTGCATCGATAAAGTGCTGATAGAGCAGTTTTGTATCAGCAAATTCAAAATTATAATATGAGTATTCCTGTTCTGCCTGTAAAAAAATATCTCTATAACTTATTTTGTTGTCTCCCTCCAAACCATTAAAGTTAAGGTCATAGACGTTATCAACCCCTTGGATATACATCGCTAGACGCTCAAGACCGTATGTGAGTTCCCCTGAAACTGGAGCGCATTCAATGCCGCACACTTGTTGAAAATAAGTAAACTGAGAGACTTCCATTCCATCGCACCAGCATTCCCATCCGAGCCCCCAAGCACCAAGAGTGGGACTTTCCCAATCATCTTCAACAAAGCGAATATCATGCAGTTTTGTATCAAGCCCGATAGCTTGTAGCGACTTTATATAAAGTTCTTGTAGATTGAGCGGAGAGGGTTTGAGAAGCACTTGGAATTGATAATAGTGTTGTAAACGATTTGGATTCTTACCATATCGGCCATCTGTTGGACGTCGAGAGGGTTGGACATAAGCAACTTTCCAAGGGCGTGGACCTAGAGAGCGTAATGTTGTTGCTGGATGAAAAGTCCCAGCTCCGACTTCCATATCGTAAGGTTGCAAAATTGCACATCCATAGTGTGCCCAATAATTTTGCAAAGTTAAGATTAGTCCCTGAAAAGAACGTTTGGGGTTAAGATGTTCAGGCAGTTTCACGCTTTATACTCTTTATATTGGACTAAACAAAAAACCAAAGTAATTTTAGTTTCTCTATTTATTATTTCATGTGGTTTATGGTTAAGCATCATTTATTGCAAACCAAATTTCAACTTTTCTTGAATTTGTTCAGAATTTTCTGGTTTTCCGTCAATTGCGTGGTTCCATTGAAAGATTGCTTCACGTTTACGTCCAACTTTCCAATAGGCATCCCCTAAATGATCATTCAGTGTTGGGTCCTCAGGTTGTAATCTGACAGCATTTTCTAATATTTGCACTGCTTTATTATATTCTTTTAGTTTATAATAAGCCCACCCTAAAGAATCGAGAATATGACTGTTGTGAGCTTGCAAAGCAGAGGCTTTTTGTAGCATACGGAGCGATTCTTCAAGCTTCTCACCACGTTCCACAAGGGAATAGGCTAAATAATTAAGAACCTGCGGTTGATTTGGAAAAAATTCAAGTGATTTTCGCAAGTCAAGTTCTGCTTTTGGCCATTGCTTTAAACGTTCAAAAGCAATACCACGCTGATAAAAGAGTTTCCAATCGTCCTGCTGAAAGTTTTTTATCTTTGTAATAGCGTAGTCTAGAGTTTTAATAGCCTCAAGAAATTTATTGTCCTGCATATAAAAAGCAACGAGCGTTATCAAAATATTACGATCATTGGGAAATTTTTTATTTAACAATGTGAGTAATTTTATTGCTTCTTTGTAATTGTTGTTATTGGCAAGAAGGAATGCAAGATGAAGTTGTCCATCTTTATAATAAGGAGATTTAGGGGATAAAGCGCGATAAAGTTTAATTGCTTGATGTGGATCGTTCAATTTAGCAGAAATGTGTGCGAGCTGAAACAGTGTTGCGTCATTTTGAGGGTATAAGGCGAAAGATAATTGCTTAAAAATACGTGCAATTCGCCCTGAGTTTTTGTAGTTGAGGGCTGTTCCAAAATTATATAATACCTCGGCTGCTCCTTGTTGAGGTGTTTTAATAACTCTCTCTAAGAAAGAATTTTTTTCAATTTTTTCTTGAAAGTTTTTAAGGACTTCTCGACCTGACAACATTTGTTCGCCATGCTGGATTGTTTGAAGAGCTTGGTTGCGCATATTATGGCGCAATTGGAATGAGGCATAGGCTATGATAATACGCTCATAAGTATTAGGAGCGATAAGAGTTCCCTGTTTGTTACTCAGTGCTTTAATGAAATATTTTTTTGCATCCTTTGGCCGTTCTGCAAGGTCGCTCATAAGTGCTAGATGATAAGATATAAAAAGATCATACCAGACAGGACCTTTGAGTTTCTTAAGATCATCGATTGCCTGAGATTTTTGTCCAGATCCAAATGTAATCCAAGCGCCGATGAGTTCAGGTATTGGATTATTGGACGTAGGAAGTTCCTTTAATTTCAGAAGAGCTTTGGCATTCTTATAATCTTTTTTGATGAGACTTTCTACTGACAAAGTTAAGGAAACAAAGGGAGTTATAACATCGTTCTCTTTGAGTTTTTGGGCTTGTTGGACAGCTTCTTTAAAGTTTCCGACCGAGAGCATAGCTTCAAGGAGCTCTTTTTGTGTTTCAATGTTATCAGGTTGATAAACCAGTGCTTGTTTAAAATAATTGATAGCAAGTTCTGTTTTATTTTCATGATTTGCAACCCGTCCAGCTAAATAAGCACCTGTAAATGAGCTTGTATGAGTTGCTGCACTTATTTTACTGTAGGTGAGGGATGGCATCAGCATGATACCCACGATAAAGAGGGCAAAAAGTCGAGATACCGTTGCAGAGCACATGGAGCTAATCCTTTTCAAGATAATCAATTGATGGTGTTGTTTATAGATCATATCTCATTACTTTGTTGAGAAATACTGCGATTCTTGCAAAGAATTCAGTTTACGCGCGCAATACAAAATTCAACAGTCTCAACGAGAGCATTATAAGCAAGATTTTCATTCATGGGAACAAGAGCATCAATTGCATATTTTCCATAGATGCGTGCTTGTTCTATTGTATCTGTGATACTATCATACTTTTCCATTAAGTGTTGCGCGTGTGCGAAGGATTCATCATTATTATTGCCATCTTCAAGCGCTTTTTTCCAGAAATCTTTTTCTACCATATTCCCACGCTCATATGCGAGAATAACAGGCATTGTGATTTTTCCTTCTCTAAAATCATCCCCTATATTTTTTCCTAAGTTTTGAGCACTACCGCTATAGTCAAGTGCATCATCAATTAATTGGAAAGCTAAACCTAAGGATGTTCCATATTCACGTAATGAAGAACGCTCTTTATTTCCATAGCCAGCAATAATGGGTCCTACTTCAGCGGCTGCTGAAAAAAGTGCTGCTGTTTTTGCATCGATGATTTTGAGATATTCTGAAGGGCTGGTTTTTATATTTTTTGCGGCAGAAAGTTGCATAACTTCTCCTTCAGCAATAATTGCAGCAGCGTTGGCTAGGACAGAGAGCGCTTCTATGGAACCGACATCGACCATCATTTTAAAGGCCTGGCCCAATAGGAAATCACCAACAAGTACACTTGCTTGATTCCCCCAAATCATCCGTGCTGTAGATTTTCCACGTCGTAAATTACTTTCGTCAATCACATCATCGTGTAGCAATGTTGCTGTATGCATAAATTCAACAGCTGTTGCGAGTTTTATATGCCCGTCACTTTGATAACCAAACATATGAGCAGAAGCGAGCGTAATCATTGGGCGTAATCGCTTTCCACCTGATGAAATAAGATGGTTAGAAATTTCAGGGATCATCTCAACCTCTGATTTTGCCATAGAGAGAATAAATTGATTTACGCAATCCATATCTTTTTGAGTAAGATTGACAAGAGATTGAAGAGAAATTTGATTATTTCTTATTTGTTTTGGTTTGATAGCTGCACTCAATGTGTTTACTCCTAGAGTATTGCAATGGACATATATAAAATTTACTTTATTCATTAGCATAAAGGGGGTTTGGTTTTGACTCAAGCTTTTGATGTCGTTTAAAAGTGTTAGCTTGGAATGTTATTGGCAAGAAATGTTCTTTAGCGAGTGTAATCTTATTGTTATGAAATAATAAAAAATTTAAAATAGTAGCTGAATGGCAAAAATGCAATTTATAAAGGTGAGCATTAGGCTTTTAAATGGATAAAGCAGCGAATCAGAGTGGTGAAACAATTGACAGTTTTCACCGCGGAAAATTTTATTTGGTTCAACCCCATAAATATGGTCATCGTTCTGGAATGGATGCGATGTTATTAGCTAGTTTGGTTCCAAGTGATTTAAAGGGCAAGGTTGTTGATTTAGGTGCAGGTGCTGGAGCTGCGGGTTTGGCTGTTGCTTCGCGTTGTCTGAAAGTTCATGTTACCTTAGTTGAACGTTCAGCTTTTATGGTATCTTACGCTCAAAAAACGCTTATGCTAAAACAAAATAAACAATTTGCTAGCCGAATTTGTTTGCTAGAAGCAGATGTTACCTTCAAAGGGAATGCCCGTATAAAAGCAGGTTTGATAGATAATAGCTTTGATTTTGCGATTATGAATCCACCTTTTAATAATCCCACCGATCGTAAGACACCTGATAAACAAAAATCTGAAGCACATGTTATGTCTGAAGCAATGTTTGATAACTGGTTGCGGAGTGCAGCAGCTATTGTTAAGCCAGGTGGATACTTAGGGCTCATTGCACGTCCACAATCGTTGACAGATATCTTGCATGCTTTAGAAGGGCGTTTTGGTGGTATTTGTATAATTCCTGTGCATGCCCGTGCGAAAACAGCAGCAATTCGTCTTTTATTTTACGCAAAACGAGGAAGCAGAGCAGCTTTATCTATTTTACCGGCATTGGTTATACATGAAGGTAATGACCATACTTTTTCACCTCGAGTTGATGCAATTAATAATGGATATATAAGCTTGTGGGAACTTTTCTAATAGTATCTTGTGTTTTTTAGTTTATTATTTAAAGTCTACACTTTGTCATTAGGGAGGCTTAGCTTTTGGGTGAAGTTATATTTCTGATTGTAATGTGGGGATTGATTGGCGCTTTTGGATGGTATCACGTTGTTCCTTTTTGTTGTCCTTGCCTATTTAATTGTTCTTAATTTATAAGGAGATTTTGTTTTGATGGATTTTATTAAAAGTTTTATTCCACGCCGTTTTTCTTCCGATAAACTTGAAATTCCTGTGGTGCGCCTTCAAGGAGCAATTATGGATTCATCAGCATCTATATCTCGTACCCTTTCCCTCAGTAGGTGTGCAAATCTTTTAGAGAAGGCTTTCGCACACAAAAAGTCACCGGTTGTTGCACTTATTATTAATTCTCCTGGTGGCTCACCTGTACAATCGCGTTTTATCTTCAAGCGCATTCGTGACTTGGCAGAAGAAAAAAATAAAAAGGTTCTTGTGTTTATTGAAGATATTGCAGCATCTGGTGGTTATATGATTGCTTGTGCAGGGGATGAAATTTTTGCAGATCCTTCTTCAATTGTTGGTTCCATTGGAGTGGTTTCAGCTTCCTTTGGTTTTCCGGAACTTTTGAAGAAAATTGGTATCGAACGGCGTGTATACACAGCAGGAAAGAACAAAGTTACATTAGATCCATTTCAGCCAGAAAAAAAGGCGGATATTGAGCATTTGAAATCTCTCCAACTTGAAGTGCATCAAACTTTTATCGATTTGGTTAAAGAACGGCGTGCTGAAAAATTATCAGATGATTCGAATCTCTTTACAGGAATGTTTTGGAGTGGAAAACAAAGCGTTGGGCTTGGTCTGGTTGATGGATTGAATGATGTACGTTCTGTTATTAAGGAGCGCTTTGGTAATGATGCAAAACTTCGACTTATTATGCCTCCAAAAAGTTTTTTAGGACCTAAAACGCCTTCAGGAGTGACGGCACATACGGTTTATACAGTCGTTGATAGTGCATTGATGGCAGCAGAAGAGCGAGCTCTTTGGCAGCGTTATGGTTTGTGATGGAAAGGATCATTCAAGCCAGAGAGATTTTTATCTAAAAACAGATACTAGAAGAAAAAAGGCTTGAAATGATACGAATGAGAACATGTCGTTTATTTTGTATGAGAACTCTTTATATTTATTGTTTTTTAGAAAACGATTAAGAATATTCCAAGCTGTTTATAGGGCTCGTGCTAAAAGTATGGGTAAAAGGGGGAAATTTTTAAAAGAACCCTATGTAAGTGAATATTACGTCATATGATATCAAATGTACAAACTTCGTTCCAAAGACATTCCTATTTATTTACACCTATTAAATTGAATTTAGCTCTACATGTTGTGGGGCAACGTGCTGATGGGTATCATTTAATAGAAAGTTTGGTTTATTTTAGTCTTAGCGGTGATTGTCTACACTATGCACCTTGTGAAAATAATCAGTTTGTTTTGACGGGGTCGTTTGCAAAAGGGCTTGTTTCTCATTTAGACAATTTGGTTATTCGCGCAAGGGACTTTATGCATAAGACTTTTCCGGAATGTGCTCAACCTGCTTTTTTTCGGCTTGTAAAAACATTACCTGTTGCTTCAGGCATTGGTGGTGGCTCAGGTGATGCAGCTGGGGTTATCAGCATGTTGCGTCGGCAGTGGAATCTTGATTGCTCTTACGAAGAATTAGCAAAAATGAGCTTAGTTCTTGGTGCTGATGTTCCCATGTGCCTTTGTGCATTAGAGTATCAGCAGCCGCTTTTGGTTAAAGGAATTGGTCAAGAGATGATACGACTAAAAGAAGCTTGTTCATTAGCAATGGTATTGGTTAATCATGGACAAGAGATTTCAACACAAGCTGTTTTTAAAGCGTTAGAGAAGCGTCATAATCCTTCTTTAAAAATTAATACAGACGCTTTAAAGAGTGTTGATTCATTAGTTGATGTTTTACAAGAAACGCGTAATGATCTTTTTTCTCCTGCATTAAAAATAGCACCTCAGTTAGCTGAAGTGTTATCTATATTAGATGAATGTGGGGCTCTTTTTTCCCGTATGTCTGGAACGGGAGCAACTTGCTTTGGCATTTTTAAAAATAAACAAACGGCGCAACAAGCAGCTCTTTTTATCAAATCAATGTACCCAAATTGGTTTGTAAAACCTATCATGACTTTAGGAAATATTTGATAAATAAATATAAAAGCTTTTATTTTATCATGATTTTATTATACATAATAAAAGAGGGGAACCAAAGAAATGTGTTTTTTTATTTTTTGTGCAAGAATTCGTGGAATGTTTGAAGAGCCATTTAAAACTGTAATGCTTGCAAAAAATGATCAGGCTACAGAAATAGATGTATGTTTGTTGTATTTGTGATGTATCAAAGATGTTTAATTTGCCGCTTCAACCAAATTTTTCGTGCGAATTGGATTTGCAAAAACAGGGTTTTTTTCATATAGCAGGTGTTGATGAAGTAGGACGGGGGCCTCTCGCTGGACCTGTGGTAACAGCAGCCGTTATCTTGGATAAAGATCGTATTCCTAATGGGTTAAATGATTCAAAAAAACTTTCTTTTCTCCAACGAAATAGACTTTATCATGAAATTTTGCAAAGTGCATTAGCGGTTTCAGTCGCCAGTCTTTGTGCTCGTACAATTGATCAATCTAATATTAGAAAAGCAACGTTAGAAGCAATGCGTCGCTGTATTATAGGATTAGCCATTCCAGCCCACTATGTCCTTGTTGATGGGCGTGATATTCCTTCTGAGTTGTCCTGTCCTGCAATGGCGTTGATTAAGGGCGATCAGCGTTCGGTTTCAATTGCAGCCGCATCTATTATTGCGAAAGTAACGCGTGACCGGATGATGGAATGTGCAGGACAAGTTTATAAAGGGTATGGTTTAGAGAAGCATGTAGGTTATGCAACGCTAGCGCATCGTACAGCTCTTGATAAATATGGACCAGTTATAGGATTACATCGTTATAGTTTTGCACCACTAAAAGAGTGTAAAAAAGGTAATTAAAATCAGTGATTTACTACAAGAGTAAAGGGTTTTATAATTCATTGATTCTATTATGTTTTTTGAGTGTCTATCCCTAACCTTTTTGAAGCTTTTTATCACTTATTCCTATCTATTTTTTCCAGATATAGAATCAGATATTTCTAACATGGGCTTAACTCTTATTTGTTATTAACCGTATAGCAATGATATACGACAAGGGGCGGTAATGGCAATTGTGAGTTTTAAATATAAGGGCTTAAAATTATTTTATACAACAGGTTCCACAAAAGCTATTTGACCAGATCACTTAAAAAATTACGCGTTATCTTAACGGCTTTAACAAGTGCTACTACGCCTGAAATGTTGAGAGCGCCTGCCTTTAAAATACACCCTCTTAAAGGTGAACTTACAGGGTACTATTCTATATGGATGAATGGAAATTGGCGTGTTACTTTTCGCTTTATAGGAACAGATGTGGAGCTTGTTGATTATCAAGATTACCATTGATGAAAGGAACGAAAATAATGATGCATAACCCCGCACATCCGGGCGAAGTTCTAAAAGTAGCTTTCTTAGACGAAATGGGGATAACAATACAAAAGTTAGCTAATCATCTCCATATGACAAGAGCTTCTCTATCAAGAGTGATTAACGGACATGCCTCTATGAGTACCGAACTTGCAGTGAAATTAGAACTAGCTGGTTTTAGTAAAGCGAAATTTTGGCTGGATATGCAAACAAATTATAATTTATGGCAAACAATGCAACAGACACAACCACCTATTTCTCCTCTGGTTTCTGAAGCACATCAAACGTCGCTTTGATTTCGTTTATAATTTTGACGAGGCTTTAGTTTTTTAGCTTCCGCCCGTTGCTCTAACCTTTTTTGAAGTTTTTTAATGGCTTCTATTGCAAGGCGTTTTCTATCGGCTGTTTTGGTATAAAGAGATGCCATTTTATCTTCTGTCCAGCCAAAAAGCGCTTTCATTTGCGAAACCGTAGCACCAGCATTGGCAGCACGTTTTGCTGCTAATTTTCGCAATCGGTGCGCTGATTTTTTAATACCCGCCGCATTACATGCTTCACGAAAGAGGTTGCCAAAACTTTCTTTGACAAGCTTATTTCCACCTTTACCACAAATGAATGTTTGATCACCTATGGGACCAATTTTAAGGGTTTCCTCTAGTTCTGGTAAAATAGGAAGAAAAACATCTGTTTTAAATTGGCTCTTTTCTGTTTTGAGATAAATGATATTATCTTTGACGTCTTTCCAGCCGATACGAACGGCATCACCACGACGCAAGCCTGTATAAAGAAGAACATCAATCCAGACGCGTTCATGTGTACCATGTGACCAATGGTGATAATATTTGTCTATGTCCTCTTCTAGCCATGGCAGTAATCCCCCACTGTTTAAAGATTTTGGTGCTTTTATATTAAAGGCAGGATTTCTATTTAAAAGGGCATTATCAACCGCCCAATTAAAGAGACCGTTTAAAGAGGTCAAAAAATATTTTGCCGCTGCGAGAGTAGCTCGCCTTCTGTCTACGGCGTCAAGGATGTGGTGTTTTTCTATGCTTTTATGTGCACGATCAGCAATATTTTTAGAAACATTGTTCAGAATTCGATATTTAACTTTTTTAGTAGATTCTAATTGATTATGCCATTGCATGCTTTGTAAATACTGATGCAATAACCAATCGAAAGAGCCTTTTGTAAGTCTGTTTATTTTCTTGGAGATGCCATTTTGCGCTTGTTTAATAGCCAGCGTATATTTGCTCTGATGGAAATCAATGGACTGTCATAAATTTTAGCTTTTCCACTAATAAATGTACCACCGAAAACTTGTGCATCCCCAAAAACTTTGGCATAACCATAGACTTTTGCATCATCACTTATTCAGCAATTGCCATCATGACTTAGATTGTCTTCTTTTTGTATAAAAGCGCCAAGATCACCTGCCTTTACATCTCCAAAGTCTCTCAAATCACGGATGCAGTAAAGTGTAATGTATCCACCAACCTCAATTGTTTCATTAGTCAGTTCATATTTCTTTTCCTTGATTTGCGCAGAATTCACCCGTAGCGTGAATCATGCATCACTTAAAAGTTATTAGGAATGGGTAGGGGGCTGGGAGGCATATGGGCACTCCCATTTTTTAAAAATATGCAAATTTATTTTTTTAGATGTGCTTAATTTCATATTTCCAATCAGGCAACGGAATGAGAGCTAATGCGAGTTGTCCTCTATGACACATGCATACATTAGCTTCAAAACAGGTGATTGCAACGCGCTTTTTGTTTAAAAAAATTTGATATAATTTGTTTATTGCACAAGAACTATCCTTGAGAGTTGTATTTTGATAATCTTCAAAAAGGCGATCATAATCTTTTGTGTTTTCAAATTTCTTCGTTTTTCAGAGGCAATTCCAAGTTCAGGCATATGCCATATATTCAATATCAATGTTGTTTACAACTTTCTCTAATTGTCTTTTTGAAAATCCGTATTTTCTGCTTATTGGATTTTTACGAATATCATACAAAAGTTTAATATTATTTTTGATAAGTTGATTGAAATAGTCCTCAAAGGATTTTCTTTCATAGCCAATGGTAAAAAACAAAAGCTCTCATCTTTAGCAGGCTGTATGATAATATGTTTGATGTTACACACGTTTATTTCCTTAGTAAATAGGTGGGGGCTCTATGAGCGCCTCTTTCCAAAAGGATAAATTCTCCAGTGATTATCACAGCGTTGTGGAGCAAACAGGGGTTAAAGCTGGTGATGGCGGTTTTGATATCACTGTTAAAGATAAAACAACTTTGACCGGAGGTATTATTGAAAGCACAGCCTCGGCAGAAAAAACAGCCTGACCACAGGAAGTATCAGTACCAGTGATATCACCAACAGTGCGCATGCTCAAGCCAGCAGCCAAGGGTTTAGTCTTTCTGGGAATGACACGATAAAGAACATTGCCAAAAATGTTTTAAATCACGGCAAAGCCAAGGATGGAGCAGAAGGGGAAACCAAATCTGCTATCAGTGATGGGAGTATCATCCTTACTGATATAACTGGACAGACGGCGATGGGGCAAGATGCTGGACAAATCATTGGCTCTCTCAACCGTAACACCGCAGCAGCCCACCAAGCAGTAGGACAGCTAGATGTCGCACCGCTTGAGGGGGTAGTGCATAATCGCGTAGATATGATCAATGATTTATCGGATGAAGGATTGGGATACTTTGATAAAATTTATAAAATCGCCTATGTCAAAAAATATCCTGAGGGTGAGGTTGAGCATGATGAAAATGGCAATGTCCTCTATGCAACAGATAAAAATGGAAACTATATAAAAGACAGCTATGGAAGAAAAATACCTCTGTATCACTATTTAACACCAGAAGAAGAAAAACATTTACAAAAAGGTTCTGATGGCAAGGTTCATATGTTTTACAATGGTATTTTTACCTCACCAGATGATGCTGCGCGTTATACTGTCCAGTTTGCTGACAATGATCATGGTCCCCTTTATTTTACATACTTCCCAGAAGCTGAAGACTGGGAAGTGGAAGTAGGGATAGCGATTTTTCAGAAGTTTCTGGAAGGTAGATTTTTTTTTGGATTGACCAATTCAACCAAGAAATTCCAGGATATAATGTATCTTTATGGCAATACAGGATTGCATGATGATGCCCATAGTCGTGGTACCATAACAGCAGGAAATGGATCATATAATTTAGTAAAGCATGGTGTTCTCGGTATAGCAAAGGAAACAATGGTTAATTTCTTTGGTCCAGCTTATAATACTCAAGACATGGCAGATACGTTATATATCTTAAAGGATGGCAAGCAAACCACTGTCGGCTTGGAAAACCATACAGATGATTTTGTTGGTGTAGTATTTGGTGGAAATCCCGCTACTTTTTACCAGAGACCCTTTGGTAGTAACGCAGTTAAAGAGGCAAAGAAAGTACTATTTAGTTATCCCAGCCCTCATGTTTGTTATGCAAATGCGGATCGAGCATGTAGACATGATTATGGTTCATCTCACCGTATACAAATTGATTCAATTAATTCATGGAGCAAAAAATGAAACAAACCTTAAAATTATTAAGTGCGATAACTCTATTGAGTATAGCTGGGTGCCAGTTTACTAAAACTCCCTCATCTTCTATAGGGGCATGGGAGAAGCCAGGAGCAGATTTTACAGAGGTAGCAAAAGCATTATTAGAATGTGGTATGCCAACTCCTTATGATAAGGATCCAGAAAGCTCAGCTACAATGCAAATGCAACCATTGATGCTTGCATGCTTCAAGCAGGATTTCGCTATAAATATGATGTGGGGGGAGGCTGGTGTGGAAATCATAAAGCCGAAAACTTGCCCATTTGTCGTCCAGGTGCTATCATATCATATCACAGCGCAGTGTCAAGAAGCGCTTAAACAGCCCTTATTGTAAAAAATATAAAAATGCACCTGAATGCAAACCTTAAGTCTTTCTTGTGATGATCAACAATCCGCCATCCTTGCCTTCGCTTGGAATGGCGGGATTATTTCCTCAACCAATCATCTCAATATTGTTCACCGTTGTTTTAATGAAGCGATGACAGAAAATATCAACAGGCTTATGAGCTTTTTATCGTAAATAAATCCATTAAAAGAGGGGAATAATGAAGAAAATCTTAAAACTGTTGAGTTGTATAGCTCTGTTAAGTATCACTGGATGTGTTAACTCAATTCCCTCACTTTCTCCAGCATTATGGAGAAATAAAATACTTTTAGAATGTGGAGTACCGGACCTTAATAAGGTTGTGGCGCTAGATTTAAATCAATTCGCCAGTATTGAAATGTGTATGGCGCAATCAGGTTTTCGTCCTAGCTTTACAATACAAGATTGGTGTGAAAATCATAAATCAGACAACCTTCCCATATGTCGTCCTGGTGCTGTCATGCCTCAGCGAAGTATTGAGAGACGCTTAAATAGCCCTTATTGTAAAAAGCATTCAGAACAACTTGAATGCAAACCTTAGGTCTTGCTTCAGCAGAGAAAGCCTTGTCCGTCCTTACGAAAATTTCGCTTGTAACGTGCAAGCAAGTGATTTTAATTAATACAACATGGAACAGATTTTAAATGATAGAATCCTACAGAATTAGTTTTTTCATTCAACATGAAAACAATAAGTTATCTTTATAAATCAATGTGATGTAGCAGGATGAAGATGTTTATGCAAAGAATCTAAAAGTTTTTTTGCGAGTGTTTGAATAATTTCTTTGTTTTTCTGAATTTTAGATACAAAATACTATTGCTAAAGTACTAAAAGTAGATCATGCTGGTAAATAGATGAAACTTTGATGGCGCTTGGTTTTAAAAAAGGCAATATTTGATTTCACTGTTTGCGCTGGTATTGATTTTGCAATAACAGATAATAGTTTATTGTATGCAAAATACTGTTATTTAGATTTTGGTAAAAGAAATTTATAAAGAATATTATCATTAACAGTTATGCGAAACTTTAATGAAAATGAATCCAACTTTAATACACATAATTTTAGTGTGATTTAGTTTACAAATTCTTATTGAATGCAGAATTAAAAGTTTAAGAAGCCTTATTTGCAAAAATTCTTTATTTTTTTGTGAGTGTGTCATTTTTGCTACAGATATTTCAGAAAAGATGCTCTATATGAATTTCATTTTGGATATTTGGAGAGATTTTATGAATACAAAACGTTTAATAACAGCGTCTATTTTTTCTTTAATTTCAGCGTCTACAGCACTAGCTGCTGATGTTATGATTCCTCATCAGCCAGCATCATCGACTGCTTCTACCATTGTTGCACCTACTTTTTCATGGACAGGTCTTTATTTAGGTGTCCAAGCTGGTGGTTTTTCGAGCAAAGCTGATATGGCTCTTGTTGGTCAAGAAAAGAGTTTACCACTGGATAAAGAGTTCTCTCCTAAACTTTCAGGTTTTGCAGGTGGTTTTTATGCAGGTTCTAATATTGATCTCGGTGACAACTTTATTTTTGGTATCGATACGGATTTAATGGTATCTGGAAAAAAACACACAAAGACCATTACCATAGGTGCAGCTGATAACGCTACAGTAGAAAATGCAGTCGTAAGATCCCGCAGATCCGCAAGCCTACAAACACCTCAAGCACCACAAGCAGCAACATCAGAAGAAACACAAAGAATTGCCTCAGGAACTGCAGGTGCAGGAGCTACAACAGGAGGGACTCTAACAGCAGTATCCGCTTCAGAAAAATCTGCTGGAACGCGATCCAGTCAAGCACCAGCTAAACCAGTAACTGCAATTCAACCGTCACGAGCAGGAGCAGCACAATCAAATCAAGCAGCAACAACTGGAGATTCTAGCAATGTTAATGCAACACAAACAGTGGCTGTGGAGGTAAAAAATCCAGGAGTTTCAACAATATCATCACAAACACCAGCTGCATCGCCAGTAGCACAATCAGCCTCCTCTAGACAGACGGTTAGATTAGTGCAATTGCCATCGTCTTCATTGGGAAGATCAAATACAGGAGGGACATCGGTAGGTGTGGTAAGTCGATCACAGCCAGTTGCATCTAAATCTTCCTCCCCCGACGCAGGGGGTAGAACACCAGAGCGGTCAGCATCGCTCTCATTGGCAAGATCAGCTATAGGAGGTCAGTTATCAGGGGGAAGGGCAAGTGAAGGAACAGTGTCTGAAAAACCAGTTGCTATAAAAACCGCGTCTTCTACCTCATCAACAGTATCAGGCGCAAGTCAGCCAGCAGTAAAAGCACCTACACTGGTACAACCTGTATCACAACCATCAGCAGCAGAAAAAACAGTACCGAGTTCATCACTTGTACTCGCGAGATCAGGATCATCCAATGGTTCAGAGACAAAAGTTTCTAATGGAATAAGCGGAGCCCAACAGGGAGGTCATCATAGTTCTTCCCATAGTAGTGGAAATGCTAATGCACATGGTGCACCTCATGCAGGTGGGCATAGCTCTGGTGCTCATCCGAATGGTACTAATCCACATGCTTCTCGTTCTCATGGTGGACAGAATATGTCTGGACACGGTGCACAAAGTACACAAGCGGTGGATAAGAACGCTTCCAGTGTATATGGTATAGAACAAATAAAAAAGATGGCTTCTGAACTTGGTCTTGATCAAGAGGATGCAGTTGAAACTTTAAGTCATACTTTCAAACAAAATTGGGGTGGTGCTACACGGGTACGTATTGGTTTTGCTGCTGATCGCTTTATGCCTTATCTTGCTGGTGGTATTGCTTATGGGCAATTCCAAGACACTGTATCAATATCTGTTAAGGATGAGGATGGAAGAGTCGTTTCTTCTAAGAACTTAGCTGATGAAACAAAAACCATGATTGGTTACACACTTGGTGGTGGCGTTGATTTCTCGCTTCTAGATAATGTGATTGTACGTGCAGAATATCGTTACTCTGATTTTGGTAAAAAGAAATTTGCAAAGGAAAAACTTGAAGTTAACTACAAAACCAATGATTTCCGTGTTGGTGTAGCTTATAAATTCTAATTTTTTAAAGAGTAAATTTCTAAGAGGCTCCACTGTCAGTGGAGCCTTTATTTTTTTTTAAGATCACTTTTTGGTTTCTTTTCTTGTGAATTTCATGATAAAGCCCATAGAGTGTGATGATATATTTTCCTGATCGCTGCTTAATACGAATGATAAGCTCGGCTTTCCCTATAGATAAAAACCAGAGTTGCAGGGTTCAGGGAAGTTATGCAAAAATGAAATCGTAAAAGTGGACAGGGATATTTCACAATGGCTGTGAAAAATGAAACAATAGATTATTCAAAAACTCTTTATCTCCCACAGACAAATTTTCCTATGCGTGCAGGGCTTCCGCAAAAAGAGCTTGAATTGATGGCGCGTTGGGAAAATATGGGGCTTTATGCGCAATTGCGTCAACAAGCAAAAGATCGTCCATTTTATATTCTTCATGATGGTCCGCCTTATGCAAATGGTCATATTCATATCGGGCATGCTTTAAATAAAGTTCTAAAGGATGTGGTTGTTCGTTCATTCCAAATGCGCGGTTTTAATGCAAATTATGTACCTGGTTGGGATTGCCATGGGCTTCCAATTGAATGGAAAATTGAAGAAAAATATCGAGCACAAGGAAAAAATAAGGATGAGGTACCTCTTAACGAGTTTCGTCAAGAATGCCGTGAATTTGCACAGCATTGGGTAACTATTCAAAGTGAAGAATTTAAACGCCTTGGTGTTGTGGGAGATTTTAACACGCCTTATACTACAATGGCTTTTCATGCAGAAGCACGCATTGCCAGTGAATTGATAAAATTTGCTATGTCAGATCAGATTTATCGTGGTTCCAAGCCAGTGATGTGGTCTGTTGTGGAACGTACGGCTTTGGCAGAGGCTGAGATTGAATATCATGATCATGAATCAGAGGTGCTTTGGGTTAAGTTTCCTGTTTTTGAAGCAAATTCTGATGATTTATATGGTGCTCATGTCGTCATTTGGACAACAACACCGTGGACGATTCCAAGCAATCGTGCAGTGAGTTATTCTTCGCAAATTTCTTATAGTATTTACGAAGTTGAAAGTGCTGAAAATGATTTTGGTCCTCAAGTGGGAGAAAAGCTTCTCTTTGCAGACGCTTTAGCGATGAGTTGTGGAGAAAAAGCCAAACTTGTTTTGAAGCATTTGCGTGTTATTTCTTCTGAAGAGTTGAAAGCTCTTGTTCTTTCTCATCCACTCAAAGGTTTAGCTGGAGGGTATAATTATAAAATTCCATTGCTTGATGGTTCGCACGTAACAGAGAGTGCTGGTACAGGTTTTGTCCATACAGCACCAAGCCATGGGCGTGAGGACTTTGAAATTTGGAATGATTATAAGTCCTTACTGGAGCAAGCGGGGATTGATTCATCTATACCGTTTCCTGTTGATGATGCAGGGTTCTATACGAAAGATGTTCCAGGTTTAGGACCAGATCGTGAAGGAGGACCTGCACGTGTTATTGATGATAATGGAAAAATGGGTGATGCCAATAAAGAGGTCATTAATGCTTTAATTAAAGCAGATCGATTGTTTGCACGGGGGCGTTTAAAGCATTCCTATCCCCATAGTTGGCGTTCAAAAAAACCCGTTATTTTTCGCAATACACCGCAATGGTTTATTTCAATGGATAAAGATTTTGGGGATGGTTCAACTTTACGTAGTCGGGCTTTGGAAGCTGTTTCAAAAACGCGTTTTGTGCCATCTTCTGGACAAAACCGCCTAGCTTCTATGATAGAAGATCGTCCTGATTGGGTTCTTTCTCGTCAGCGTTCTTGGGGTGTTCCTATTTGTATTTTTGCAAATGAGGATGGTGTTATTCTAAAAGATGAAGGTGTGAACGAGCGTATTTTACGGGCTTTTGAAGCAGAAGGGGCAGATGCATGGTTTGCTGAAGGAGCACGTGAACGTTTTTTAGGTGAGCGTGCACATGAGCCTTGGGTACAGGTTTATGATATTTTGGATGTTTGGTTTGATTCTGGAGCCAGCCATAGCTTTGTGTTAGAAGATCGGGCTGATTTGAAATGGCCTGCTGATGTTTATTTTGAAGGTTCAGATCAGCATCGCGGATGGTTCCAATCTTCTCTTTTGGAAAGCTGTGGTACGCGTGCTTGTTCTCCCTATAAGTCCGTGATCACACACGGTTTTACTTTGGATGAGAATGGTAAGAAAATGTCTAAATCTTTAGGCAATACGGTTGTTCCGCAAGAAATCATTAAAACATCTGGAGCTGATATTTTTCGTCTCTGGGTTATGACAGCCGATTATTGGGAAGATCAGCGTTTAGGCAAAAAAATACTTCAAACAAATGTGGATTCATATCGTAAACTACGCAATGCAATTCGTTGGATGCTAGGAACTTTAGCACATGATGATGGAGAAGAAGTATCTTATGGTGCACTGCCGGATCTTGAAAAATTTATATTGCATAGGCTTTTTGAACTTGATCAGTTGATTAATCGCGCTTACGATGAATTTGATTTTAAAAAGATTATGCGTGCATTATTGGATTTTTCAATCATTGAGTTATCGGCATTTTATTTTGATATCCGCAAGGATTCTCTTTATTGTGATGCGCCTTCATCAAAAAAACGCAAGGCCTCCTTGCAGGTTGTCCGTGAGATTTTTGAGCGTATGGTCACATGGCTTGCTCCAATGTTACCTTTTACTATGGAAGAAGCTTGGTTAGAGCGTTATCCAGGAAGCCAATCGGTGCATTTGGAACAATTTCGCTCTGTACCAGAAGAATGGCAAAACCAATCTTTGGCTGAGCGTTGGAAAAAAATTCGGCAGGTCCGTAAAGTTGTGACAGGTGCTTTAGAGCTTGAACGTGCTAATAAGCGTATTGGATCCTCTTTGGAAGCTGCGCCTATTGTTTTTATTTCCAATCTGGTTTTACGAGAGGCATTAGAAAATGTGGATATGGCGGAGATCTGTATTACCAGTGCGCTCACAATTACGCAGGACACGATACCTTCTGATGCTTTTACTTTGAATGATGTTGAAGGTGTTGGTGTATATCCAGAGAAGGCATTAGGAAAAAAATGTGCTCGATCATGGCGTTATACACAAGATGTTGGAAGTGATCCAGCTTATCCGGATGTATCTGCTCGTGATGCAGCTGCTTTGCGGGAATTGCAGATTCTTGGCAAGATTTAAAGTTTTAGATCAAAGGAAAGAAATGCAAGTAAATTTCTCATATTGATGAATATAGTTTTTTGTGGTACGAAAAAAATTCCGTTGTTTTATCTGCAGGGGGGAAATTTGTGTATGGACCGTTCTCTCATAAATAACGGGAATATTAATCAGCCATACACCTAGGAAATGGAATAGGCAGTGAGAAAACGTGAAATAAAAATATTTCCAATAGGAATTTTAGGGATGTGCTTTGTTTTAACGGGATGCAATTTATCCGCTCCTACCTATGGTACCAATAAACCAGTTTCAATACAGTTTTTTGAAGATGTTGCTAATATCACTTCATTAACACCAACAAATAACAGCAGCCAGATTGTTATGAAACCTCATCCAAAACTTGTAATACCAAGCCCTAGTTCACGCAGATTTTTGCCGGTACCACAACAAGATAGATCTGTCAATGAAATGGCAGCATCGAAGAAGCATCAAGGAAATACTCCTTTTCCTCACAAAGGATCGTCAGTTAATGGCGTTGGTTCAGAAAATCCTTCACAGTTGAATGCGAAGCAACGACAGGAATATTTACGTCGTCAGAGAGCACAAGTTGGAAGTTCAAAATACCGTCGCTATCTCACTGAACCACCTTTAAGTTATCGCCAACCGGCAAAAACCGCACCTATTGGTCGATAGGGAAAAGACAAAACATTTAAAGTAAAGTATTTTTCCAATTACTTATGATACCAAGCTCTCATTCGCGCGCAGTTATAATGCTGCTGTAGGAGGGGGGTATTCTCATGAAATAGCAATATGACAACAGCATCGAGAGATTCCTTATGCGTTTCCTTAACACGAAACATTTCTCAAGCTCATTTTACAACATTGCTCATGTGGCTAGTATAACGTAAAATCTATTGTGCTCCAATACTTTATGCTTAGGAAGGAGAAAGTGGATACCATCATTTTATTTTACAGACTCCAATGTTGCGATAATTTTTGCATTTGAGAGCTTTCATAAGAGACATTTTTAGTCTTTTCTAAAACGTTCTTTATCCAGACGATAATTCCGCTTATGATGTGCAAGAAAGTGATTTTTACTGTTTCAATGTAATTTGAAATGAGAGCATATCTACGATATTTTGGACTTTATATTTTATATACAAAATAATGAATTATTCTTTTGAATGAATGTACCATCTAATAGAAACAATATGCAGAATTAAAAGAGAGAAAAAATGCTTCGAAATAGCTTTTGCTATATATATATATATCAGAAGAATTAACAGTCTTTTTTGAGAAGTAGGATAGTTTTTAAAGAGTGAAAGTTATGGAAGAAGAATTATTTTTAGTATCGCTTTTGTACAAAAAAGTCTTTAAGTAATTGAGCTGCTTCTTTTTCCTTGAAACCAGAATAAATCTCAGGTTTGTGATGGCAGGTTGGTTGCTGATAAAAACGTGGGCCATTTTCTATAGCACCTCCTTTGGGATCATTTGTTGCATAATAGAGACGTCGTATGCGTGCAAATGAAATGGCAGCGGCACACATAGCACAAGGTTCAAGTGTTACATAAAGATCGCAATCAGGAAGCCTTTCGTTTTGCAATGTTTCGCAAGCCATACGGATTGCGCGTATTTCTGCGTGTCCTGTAGGGTCATATGCAGATTTTATAAAGTTACCAGCGCGTGCAATGATAGCTTTTCCACGTGTAATGACAGCACCTACGGGAACTTCATCTTTTTTTGCAGCCTCTTGCGCTTCTAAAAGGGCTATTTCCATGGGCGTCAAAGTCATAATATTCTTTCTACTGAAGGTATAGAAAATCTAAAGGTTATCTCGATAAGGAATGCTATGGAATGAATAATTTATTACGCTTTTATAATGAAAAGAATACCTCTATTTTTTAAAGAGTTTAAAACAAACTTGCAAGTCGACAGATACATTATTGTCGTTAAAGGATAGAAAATGATAAATGATTATGCTACTTCCTTTTTCAGGATAAGCGGTATGGTGCATGTGAATAATTTTCTGAACATACTTGCAAAGATTGGTTTGAAACGCAAATGAATGAAAATAATGAGAGTGAACGAATTGCTAAAAGGTTAGCGCGTGCTGGTATTGCTTCGCGTCGAGATGCAGAAATGATGATTGTTGCAGGTCGTATTTCTGTGAATGGTAAAGTCGTGACAACGCCTGCTTTTAATGTTAGCCGCTCTGATGTTATTAAAGTTGATGGCAAACCTTTACCTCCTATAGAACGAACGCGTTTATGGCTTTACCATAAGCCAGCAGGTCTTGTCACCACGAACCGTGATCCTGAAGGCAGACCTACAGTCTTTAGTAATTTACCAAAAGGAATGCCGCGTGTTCTTTCTGTTGGAAGGCTTGACATTAACACGGAAGGGCTTTTGCTTTTAACCAATGATGGTGGCTTAGCGCGTGTATTAGAGCTTCCTGTAACGGGGTGGGTCCGCAAATATCGTGTCCGTGCTCATGGAAGAGTCAAGCAGAGCGCGTTGGATAACCTTAAAAATGGTATTGCGATTAATGGTATTTTTTATGGTTCGATTGAAGCATCAATTGAACGCGAACAAGGGTCGAATGTATGGCTTTCTGTCGCTTTGCGAGAAGGAAAAAATCGTGAAATAAAGAATGTTTTAGGGGCATTGGGATTATCAGTTAATCGATTAATACGTGTATCTTATGGTCCATTTCATCTCTCTGATTTAGAAGAAGGAGCCGTGCAAGAGTTAAAAGGGCGGATGTTACGAGATCAGTTGGGGGAGCGTTTAATTATGCAAGCCAATGCAGATTTTGATGCTCCTATTCTTAAGCCATTTTCAAATTCTGCAGTTGTTGCAGAAAAGCAAAGCCAGAAAGATCTTTCTGTTGCAAATGATGGTTGGGTTTTCTCAAGTGAAAGGGCGATACGACGCCGACCAAGAGATGGTTCTGTTGAACATAGTCGCGCACGATTAAGTACAAAGTCTCATGAGAATGTAAAGAAGGAGAAAAGTGAAGAAGGAAAAGCAGAGCGTTTTCTACCGCGTTCTCGCCGTGCTAATGTTTGGATGGCTCCTGGTGCACGTCCGCAAAGTGCACGTAGAAAGCCTTCCTATAGTGAGGAGAAATCGCATGATCATAAGAGCGATTTGGATGGTAGAAAGTCCTTTCATCGAGGCAAGGAAAAACTAAAAGAAAATCCGTCATACAAAGAGAAGAGGGAAAGTTTTGTTCAAAAACATGGCAAAATATCTTATGACGAGACGCATCCCTTTGGTAAGAAAGATCGCTTTTTAAAGGATAAAGAGAAAATGATAAAAGGTGGTCATGATGAGCATTCTTTTGAGAGAAAGAAAAAGGTAAAATCGTTTGGTGGTGCTATGAAAAAATCTAAACCACATAGGGACGGTGCAAAAACTTCGAAGCGATTTGGAGGTCCACGTGCGGATCATAGGCGGTAAATTTGCTGGGCGTGTTTTGTTTTCGCCTGTTAATCAGTCGATTCGCCCAACGAGTGATCGTACACGTGAAAGCCTTTTTAATATTCTTTCTAGCCGTGAAGAAGAGTTTTGGACCAATAAACGCATTCTTGATCTTTTTGCTGGTACTGGTGCTTTAGGCATCGAAGCACTTTCGCGTGGAGCAAAGGCGGCTGTTTTTGTTGAAAACTCGGTTGAGGGGCGTGGGTTGCTTCAAAAAAATATAGAAGCCTTTGAATTACAGTCGATAGGACGGATTTTGCGTCGTGATGCGACCAAACTTGGCAATATTGGCACAATGCTGCCATTTGATGTTATCTGCGCTGATCCTCCCTATAGCCGTTGTTTAGGTGAACGTGCTTTTGTAGAAGCTTTGCGAGGAGGGTGGGCAAAAGCTGATACACTCTTCATACTTGAAGAAAAGAAAGATACAATGATTTATTTACCTGACGTCTTTTATCTAGACGATGAGCGTTTTTATGGTGAGACAGCAATACGTCTCTATAAATTACGATCGCTTACATCTTGAGAAAGTTCTTGTTTTTATCCGATAGGATGAAAAAATGCTTTTTCACAGTTTTCTTCATTTTATATGGTTTTTAAAAGGTTAAGCAGAAAATCAATAAAAGATTCTAATGTTAAAGGAATTGATGAATTTTTATTAGCTTTAATACAGAAGGATGTTTTTTCTCCAATAGGATATATATTCCTCGATAATAGTTATGATCTTTTTTATCTAATTTCTTTCTGCCATACCTTAATCATCACATTTCATCAGCAGTTGAAAGCTTTAAGCTATGCAGTCTGCATTGATATCTTATATGATGCGTAACTTCTATTTTTGCTATTGTCTAAACTTAAAAAAGATATTTTGTTTAGTATTGAAAATATTGTTCATTTATCCTGAATACTTGTGTGTTTAGTTTAGTAATATCGCTTGTTGAGTTAGTCATTACATATTAAGTAAATCTGAGAGTATTAAGTATCTTATCGTTGTGCAGCTTTAAGGATACTTTTTTATATTATTCTTTATCACTAAAGATAAGTAATTTGTAAAAAAGGGGAGATTATCGTGTTTAATTGGATATATAGTGAAGAGATTAGTACAGAAGCAAGTGCTGAGCAAATTTGGGCTATATGGGAAGATGTGGCATCATGGCCTTGCTGGGATAGTGAACTTGAGTGGGTAGAACTTTCTGGTCCTTTCAAAGAAGGCGCTATAGGACGCATGAAACCTAAAAAGGGACCTACAGTAACTTTTACACTTGATAAAGTTATAAAAAATGTTTGTTTTTCTGATTATGCTAAACTTCCTTTTACACGTATGAGTTTTAATCATGAATATATTTGTTCAACAAAATCGGGTTCTTCAAATAACAAAATTCGTCATACTGTAACCATGTCTGGTTTATTTTCTCCTTTCTTTGGAATGATTATTGGGTCAAAAATTAAGTTACATCTTCGCGATGCAATGATTGAAATGAGCAGACGTGCTCTTACTGAAAACAAAAGCATTTTGTAAGGGGGTGCATTTATAAAGAAGTTAATACCTTAAAAAAGGTGCAGAACTCTTAGCCTTGTTAGAATGAAATCAGTTATGAGTATATAGCAAATTGATGAGCTATGATTTGGTTTTAGTTAGCTGTTGAAATCGTGTCAAAGCATCTTACGGGATTAATTTTGCGCTAAAAATCTTATGAAATTCATTGAATTTTTTTATATATAAAAGCTTATAAGATGCTCTCTTCATTGAAAATGAGAAAGGTTCAGAAGTTCATTACTTCTCTTATGATGTAGGTCCATATCGTCATAATATTTGCCTGTTTCTAATGTTGCAATATTTTTTGCATTTAAAATCTTCATAAGAGGCATTTTGATTTCTTCTTAAATAGTTTTCATTCATACGCCCCTTACTTATGATTTGCTCGCAAATAGTTGTGATTGACTCAACATGAATAGGTTCGAAACAGAGAGAATTTTATGATATTAGGCTTTTTTATACAAATTACAAAACAATAAATTATAAGTATAAATCAAACTGTTAATTTTATTGAAAGATTACAAGATAATTTCTTGATTACTTTTCTAGAGAGTGCAGTTCTAAAAGGCTCTAGATGATAAAATAAAACCTCCCTTAATTTTCGTAAAAATTAATCTCGTATCGTTGTATGTATTTGGTTTAAATGTTTAAAAAGCGATTTTTTAAAATGCGCACAGATATCCCAGTTTCTGCAAATATTTTTGTATCTATTAAAACAATTATGAGCGATAAACTTGCCCAAATTAATTGGAAGAATATGCTTATTGTAGATTGAATTGAACAATAGATACAACATTGAGTTTTATATAAAAGTTTTATTGATTATCGTTTTATAACAATATTACGCTTCTTTATTTTTTAATGGAAGGAAAAGAGGAAGGAGTGTAGTTCTTAAATCAAAATCTATCCAGTATTTTGGAATTTTTGTTTCAGGAAAAAGAAGTCTATTAAGTTATATCTGTTTAATAACAAAGTAACCGATTAAGGATGAGGCATAAAAAAAGATGAGATGCTCTTGATTAGACGCATTAGAAACGAGAGAGAATATTATGATTATAACTTATTTCTGATAAATATAAAAAATGAGTTATTTGTAATATCACGCCTATGAGAATAAAGAAGCTTATGACTGCTCATTTTGTTGAAGCAATAACGCAAGAAAAATTTTTTATTCCGTTTATATTTTTTTGTTTACAAGATTGCCATCTTATTATGAGAGAGTTTATAGAAGCAAAGAAGTATACACAAATATAAGGCATTTTCTTGATTCTTGCTTGGAAATTAAAGAATGCTATAGGAATGAAGGAAGTTATTTGACTATCCAGAGGACATAAGGCTTGTGACTTAAGTCATTTTATACTTTTCGAATTTTTGAGGATTTTGGCTTAAATTCAAGTGTTATAGCTAAGACTTTTGTTAATTGCCAATTGTTCTGTTGATTTGATTGTCAGTGGAGATTTGGCTCCTAAAATGATAAGGGCCCATGAGAAATCTTGAAACTAAAGAGATTTTACGGCATATTACGTTTTTTCATAAAGAAGCTAAAAGGGAAATGATTTAATGCATTAAAAAAAAGAATGCATGAATGTGCATAATCTTATGAATCAATACACAAGAGTTATATTCTGATTTGTATAAATTTGTCAGAATGCTTATCAATGTAAATAATAAAATATTTTAGGGAGTCTATAATGACTGACAAAAACCAGATTGAGAAAGCTGTTTCGCTGGTTGAAGCAGCAAAGCGTTCTGGAGCAGATGCTGCTGATGCTGTTATTGTTCATGCTCATTCTACCAGTGTATCAGTTCGTTTTGGGAAAGTCGAATCGACAGAAGCAGCAGAGAGCAATGATTTTACTCTAAGGGTTTTTGTTGGAAAAAAAGTAGCAAGTGTTTCTGCTAATTTAGGATCTTATCCGCAAGAACTTGCGGAACGTGCTGTTGCGATGGCTAAAGCTTCTCCCGATAGTTTATTTGAAGGTTTGGCAGATAAAGAGTGTTTGGTTAAGTATCCTAAAGATCTTGATCTTTTTGATGATTTTGTACCCAGCAGTCATTTTTTAACAGAAGATGCTTTAAAAACGGAGGCAGCAGCTCTTGATGTTAAAGGTGTAAGCAATTCTGGTGGCGCTGCAACAGCTTATGGCCGTAGTGGGTTTATTCTTGTGACCAGCGATGGTTTTTGTGGAGCCTATCGCTCAAGTTGTTTTTCACGTTCTTGTAGTGCTCTTGCAGGTGAAGGAACACAGATGGAGCGGGATTATGATTATACAACAGCCTTACATTTTTCTGATTTAGAGGCAGCAGAAACTGTGGGAAAGAATGCAGGGCTTGGTGCTGTTCGACGTTTGGGTGCAGTTCGTGCGGCGACTGGGAGCGTTGATGTTATTTTTAATCCGCGTACGGCTCGTGGAATTGCAGGGCATATCGCATCTATGGTCAATGGAGCCTCTGTGGCTCGAAAAACGAGTCTTTTACAGAATTTCCTAGGCAAGGAAGTGATGAAGCCTAATGTTAATGTAACCGATCAACCTTTGCGATTACGTGGAAATGCTTCTCATCCTTTTGATGGAGAAGGGGTAGAGGGGCAAACACTCAATATTATTGAAAATGGTATTTTAAAAAATTGGCTTCTTTCATCATCTACAGCACGTGAATTGGGACTTAAAACAAATGGACACGGTATGCGTTCGGCATCATTAGTGCAGCCGACCAGTACAAATTTTGCTATTGAACCGGGTTTAGTATCACCTTGCGATATGATAAAAGATTTGCGAAATGGATTTTATGTGACCGAATTATTCGGTCATGGCATTGATTTTATTACTGGTCAGTATAGTCGTGGGGCTTCCGGTTTTTGGATTGAAAATGGTGAAATTGCTTATCCGGTAAGTGAAGTAACGCTAGGTTCTGATTTGCTTCATATGTTAGCACATTTAACACCTGCCAATGATATTGATCGGCGTTATAGTACAGCTGCTCCAACATTGTTAATTGAAGGGATGACACTTGCAGGAAAATAACACGCATCATTCTTCTGATTTAAATCTTTTGCGTGATGTTTGTCGAGAGGCAGGAGATTTAGCAATGCGGTATTTTGGATGCACGTTGGATGTCTGGATTAAAGAAGGTAATTCCCCGGTTAGTGAAGCAGATTTTGCTGTTGATCATTTCTTGAAAGAGAGGCTTCTTGGAGCTCGTCCAAATTATGGATGGATTTCAGAAGAAACAAAAGATAATCGAGAAAAACAAGATTATTATGAGCGCTCTTTTGTTGTTGATCCTATTGATGGAACGCGTGGTTTTCTTTCTGGCAATCCTTATTGGTGTATTTCGGTTGCCATTATTGAGAATGGGCGTCCTATTGTGGGCGTTCTACAATGTCCGGCTCAAGGAGATGTTTATACAGCTGTAACAGGTGGAGGGGCAACATTAAATGGGATAAAACTTCCTCGTTTAGCCTTTGAGGTTCATCGAAAATATAAAATTTCACTTGATAAATCGCTCGCACAAAAATTACCAGATGATTTTCTCAATCAAGTCAGTCTTTACCATTATCTTCCTTCTCTTGCTTATCGTATTGTTCTTGTTGCTCAAGATGAAATTGATATCGTATTAGTTCGTCCAAATTGTCATGAATGGGATATTGCCGCTGCTGATCTTATTTTGCAGGAGTGTGGAGGGTGTTTTTTATCGCTTGATGCCCCTTTACTATCTTATGGAATTGAACCTTACCAGTATGGACTTTTAATTGCTGGTAAAAATAATTGCTGTCAAGATATGATAGATGTTGTTCGTCAAACAAAGTTAGTTTAATCACGTAAAAGCGCGCTAAGATAATCTAAATGATATGGAGGCACATATGACTGAAACCAAAGAAAAAAAACAATATTTACATCTTGTATTTGGTGGGGAATTAAAAAATCTTAACAGTAATCAATTTAAGAATCCTGATGAGTTAGATGTGGTTGGTATTTTCTCAGATTATCAATCCGCTCAAGAAGCATGGCAGGCAAAAGCACAAAGCAGTGTAGATAATGCATTACAACGTTATTACATTGTAGATTTGCATCAGTTTCTTGATGCTGAGTTAGGCGATGCAGAATAAAGCTTGAATATTTGGTCATTATAACCTGTAGATTGCTTCATGCTTTTGTTTAGTCGTCCTTTTCATAGGTACGTTCTTCGGGTAAAATAGAATGCCGTAAAAAAGAATATGCTTGTTGTTTAAAATTCATATGTTTTTTTAAGAAACATCTCCCAAAGCACCCAAGCCCATTTCATAATAGCGTCCGTGCAAGGTATAAAATCCATTATTGCACCACCATCTTTACGCTTAATAAAAATGCAAGACAGTTTCTATCAACCTATTTACAACAGCAATATTATCATGACAGCTATCACTCGAAGTTTATGATTATATTGTGAATAGTCACTCTGCTTTTGAATGGGGTATGAGACACTAATGCGTTAAGATTAATAAAAAGATTAGCATTATTAATGATAGCAATTATTACTCTGTTGAGATTATTAGCACTCGTTACTTATCTATTGGAATTTTTTCAACGAGTTATTACTATAAGCTTAGAAACCATGAAAGTCGTTAGAAACTTTACCAAAATTAGAAACTTAGAGAAACTGAATAGATTTATGAAGTTAACTTACCTCATAAGGATTTCTTGAGTACTCATTTAAAACTACAATCTATAAGTTAATCATTTTGTGTTGATTATATACAATCTTAAAAGGAATAATATATCATTGCGACCTCCTGAAAAGAGAGGATTTAAAATTTTGAAAACTCTTATTTAAATTGCTTTAAGACTTTTAAGAAATTCTCTATTAAACAAGATTAGATTTTTCTGGATTACCTTTAAGAGATTATATCACAATTTAAAATGAGAACTCTATACTATTCAAAAGTTTTTTAAGATTAGTTTGACATATTCATTTTATTGAAATGAAATAATAGAGATTGAGCTTTCTTTTAAACACATTTTATTTGTTGTATTTATATTAGGTTGTAATGTCTATATGGGTTATTTTTTTGAAAAATTGACAATACCTAACATATGTAAAAATAAGCTTTTTCTCTAAAATACCAACGTGCAAAATTCAAAGTCTCATTAAAATCATAAGAAGTATTTATTCAGTGAGTTGAAAAAATTGATACAATCTATGTCATAGGTTTATCATTTATATTTTAAAAATTATAATCGACTGAAATGTAGTTTTGTTATTTTTGAGTAAGATTTTTTATAGGGTGCAGAATGAAGTGATAAAATCGATATAAGTTACAAAATTTAATTAAAAGAGATTTAAATAATGTGTATATGTATTGAATTTTCTCATGGATTAAGCTTTTTTTATTTAAGATATGAATGATATTAAAAAATATGGATGCAACCAATAGTGTTGATGAATTTTTTAACAAAATAAGTATATAGATATCTTAAAATAGCTGGATGAGGTGATTTTAAATGGTAGAATTAAAGGCACATACGGCTCTTTTAAGCTATCGAATGATTGGTTTTTGCTTATGTCCTGTTATTCCTTTTTATTTGTTCTTTCGTGCTATTCGTGGAAAAGAAGAGTGGTGTCGCAAAAAAGAGCGTTTAGGTAAAAGTTCTCATATACGCCCCCAAGGTTCGTTAGTTTGGTTGCATGCAGCAAGTGTTGGAGAAACACTTGCACTTGTTCCACTTATAAATTATATTTTATCATTGGAAATCAATGTATTAATGACAACTGGGACGGTGACATCTTCTACTCTTGTGAAAAAATATTTTGGTAATAGGTTGATTCATCAATATGCTCCTTTGGATTTAGATTTTGCAGTGCGCCGTTTTATTCGTCATTGGAAGCCTGATCTCGTCTTAATTTGTGAATCAGAAATTTGGCCTCTTCGTATTAAAGAACTTGCAAAAATGCGTATTCCGCAGATTTTGGTTAATGCCCATATGTCTGAACGTTCTTTTAAAGCTTGGCAAAAACGACGTGTTCTTGCCAAACATATTTTTAAGGATATTGATTTGGCGATTGGTCAAAATGAAAGAGATGTAGCTTATTACCATACACTTGGCGTAAAATCTGTTACGTTTTCTGGTAATCTCAAGGCTGATGTTTTTCTGGTTGAAAATCAAGAATTGCTTGCACGTTATCGTAATGCTATCGGCAATCGCCCAGTTTGGGCAGCTGTTTCAACGCATGAAGGGGAAGAGGAGATTGCTTTTGAGGTCCATAAAATTGTTAAAAATTATTTGCCAGATTTATTAACAATTATTGTGCCTCGTCATCCAGAACGTTCAGAAGATCTTATCAGAAAATGCGATAATAAGGGGTTAAGTTTTATTCGTAGGAGTAGAGATGCTGTTCCAAACATGAATACCGATATTTTATGGGGAGATACCATTGGAGAAATGGGACTTTTTCTTCGCTTATCGAAAGTTTCTTTCGTTGGTAAATCGTTATGTGGAAATGGTGGACACAATCCATTGGAATTGGCTTTGCTTGGTTCCGCTATTTTGACAGGGCCTCATGTTTCAAATTTTCAAGAGATGTTCAAACAATTTCTAACGCGTGATGCAGCATATATGGTTCAAGATACAAAACAGCTTGCTATTCAGGTGTATAAGCTTTTAACAAATGAAACATTGCGGCAAGAAATGGTTGATAAGGCTCATGAAGTGGCAACAGGTATGGCAGGTGCATTTGAGCGCACATTAAAGATTTTAGATCCATTTTTACAACCCCTTGTAATACAAACAGGTTTACGTCAGCGTCAGGGTAGATATGCATATTAGCGCCCCTCGTTTTTGGTGGAAAAATAAAAGCTTTTTGCGTTTTGTGTTAGCTCCAGTTTCATGGGGGTATGGTTATTTTTCAAGTCGTTTTATGACAAGACAGCCTCCCGTGATTGATCTGCCAGTTTTGTGTATTGGAAATTTTACATGTGGTGGTGCGGGTAAAACGCCGGTTGTTATTGCTTTTACAAAAGTGGCTAAAGAACTTGGTTTCGTACCTGGTATTATATCTCGTGGTTATGGTGGATCAGTTAAAGGGGTACATCTTGTAAATGAAAAATATGACAATGCACGCGATGTTGGAGATGAGGCACTTTTACTTGCACGGCATGCTTTTGTAGCTGTATCACCTAAGCGTTATGCAGCGGCACAACGGCTTAAACAAGAGGGATGTAATCTTATTTTAATGGATGACGGATTTCAAAGTCGCCGTCTTTATATGGATTATGCGTTACTCGTTGTTGATGCGATGCGCGGTTTTGGTAATGGAGCTGTCTTTCCAGCAGGACCTTTGCGCGTACCATTAAAAACGCAGTTTTCTTTTATGGATAGTGTTTTATTGATTGGTCACTCCGATGCGCCTGATAATGTCGCTTTTTTTGTTTCGCGTACTGGAAAGCCTTTATATCGTGCTCATCTTAAAGCCAGTGCCTCTGATGAGGTTTCAGGAAAATCATTTTTGGCATTTGCTGGTATTGGCAATCCAGATAAATTTTTTAAATCTATTAAAGAATTGTCTGGTCATGTGGTGCAAACTTACATATATCCAGACCACTATTTTTTCACAGATAAAAATTTAAAAAGCCTTATACAAAAGGCTAAAATGCACAATTTATGGCTCGCAACAACAGCTAAAGATTATACCCGTATACAGACAATTCACATGCAAAAGGATTTGAAAAATCTTATTATCTTTGATGTGAATGTCGATTTTGTTCAAAAAGACTTCTGTCGTATGGTCCTTGAAGAGGTCATAACCCGCTTTAGAAAACGTTCCCTTGAATTTTCTTGTCTAAAAGGCAAAGGCTAAATTTATAGCTTTTGAGGGGTTATTTTTCTTTTGTTTTTAACAATTGCTTGAGATATGGGTTGCACTCAAGTTCGCGCTGATAGGAGATTTCACAACTAGCATATGCTTCTTGGCGGTGATGATTCCAATATTTTAAATCATCTATAGGGATTTTTTGCCCGCTAACAGCACAAATGGTATAGGTACCATATTCTATAATGTCATATCCATTATTAGAATAATGAATTTTTGCTTCGCGTTCACCATTGGGAAACATTATAACTCCTTTTTACTTGATACAAGAGATTCAAGAAAAGTGCCATAAAATATATTATAAAGTCGAGAGTTAATTTTAAAATATTTTTCTTGTAAAAATGATGAAGGGCTTATTTTCTGCCAAAAAGCCGTTCTATATCTGCCAATTTGAGTTCAATATAAGTAGGGCGTCCATGATTACATGTACTTGTATTAGGTATTGCCTCCATTTGTCGTAATAGTGTGTTCATTTCTTCGGGGCGTAAAAGGCGCCCTGACCGTATTGAGCCGTGACAGGCCATCGTTGCTGCAACATAATCAAGCATTGCTTTTAAATTATTTGTTGTATCATACTCAGCAGCCTCATCTGCGAGATCTTTAATAAGGGCTTGGACATTGATCTCTCCTAACATGGAAGGTGTTTCACGCACAACAATTGCTCCTGGTCCAAATGGTTCTATTCCTAATCCAAATTTTTGCAAAGCATCTTTATGCGTTAAAAGGCATGTTGCATCCTCTTCAGAGAGTTCTACAATTTCAGGAATAAGTAATAACTGTGAAGGAAGTGGTTTGGAATAAAGTGCATTTTTGAGTGCTTCATAAACCAATCGTTCGTGAGCTGCATGCTGATCGACAATGATCAAACTATCTTGTGTTTGGGCGATAATATAGTTTTTATGGATTTGTGCTCTGGCCGCTCCTAATGGATAAGATAACTCTTCTGATGAAGATGTCGTGCTTGGAATGTATGCATCCCCACTTGGTGTATTTAAGCCCTCCATAATAGGAGCGGCATCTTCTTTTAAATCAAAAGAGTGAGTACTATCCAATGGTTTTTGGACCATTGGAGCGCTGGTAAAATGATGAGGTTGTGAACTGTAAGAAGAGAACTGGTGCGTGTTCTTAAAACTGCCTAATGGTTGTTGTGCCAATGATTGTTGTGTTTGAAATGCAGCAAGCATTGCTTCAGAACGGGTTGAAGTAGGACGAATACCAGATTGCTGCAATGCTTCACGAATAGCTCCAACAATCAAACCACGAATTAATCCTGGATCACGGAATCGTACATCAGCTTTGGCTGGGTGAACATTAACATCTACCTCAGCAGGTGGGAGGTCAATAAAAAGAATAGCGACAGGATAACGATCTCGTGTCATGACATCAGCATAAGCGCCTCGGATAGCGCCCCATAGAAATTTATCACGCACGGGACGTCCATTAACATAAGCAAATTGATGAAGGCTGTTATTTCGGTTGAAAGATGGCAAACAGGCAAAACCTGTTAAGCGCACCGCTTCGCGTTCAGCATTCAGCGCAATGCTATTAGGGGCAAATTCTTTTCCCATAATCTGCGTAATACGTTGTAATTGTCCTTGAATATTATTTTCTGTAGCAGACAATTCCATAGATGTTCTGTCTAGTCCTGAAAGAGAAAAGCGGATATGTGGAAATGCGATAGCAATTCGCTTAATCATATCGCTAATAGCATTTGTTTCAGCCCGATCAGTTTTCATAAATTTTAATCGTGCCGGCGTGACAAAGAAAAGATCACGAACTTCAACAATTGTTCCAAGATTCGCAGCAGCTGGTTTGGGTCCTACAATTTTTCCTGCAGTAACGGAAATTTCAGCAGCGCTCTCAGCATCTTTTGTTCGTGAAATGAGTTTAAGTTTAGCAACAGAACCAATAGAGGGGAGGGCTTCTCCTCTAAATCCAAGGAAGCAGATATTGTGTACGTCATCGGTAATCTTTGAGGTACAATGGCGAGAAACTGCTAAAGTTAATTGATCTGCAGGAATTCCATAACCATTATCACTCACCTTTATAAAATTTTTTCCACCATTTGCTGTAATAATTTCAATGCGTGTTGCACCAGCATCAATAGCGTTTTCAACAAGTTCTTTGACAACATTTGCTGGTCGTTCAATAACTTCACCGGCGGCGATTTGATTAATAATATTTTCGCTAAGATGGCGTATAATCATAATAAATTCTAACAGGAATCTTAAGGGTTCTATAGAAAATTATGATAACATCATTTGCGAGACATTCAAGAATAAGAGAGCATGAGAGGTATTATTTTTACAATACCTCCTATTTTATTTTATGTTAACAAGTCGGTTGGAAAAAACATAAAAATAGTTTTTATCACTTTAAAATAGCTTGCACCAGTTTATCATCTAGGTCAAAAAAGAAACAATGTAAAAAGGGAAGGCAATATATATGGCGCGTATAAGCGGTATTTTAGCAGATAGTGATATACAAGCTTTGATTGAGAATAACTTTCTCAAGGCTCAGTATCCATTTGATAGATCTCAAATACAACCAGCAAGCCTTGATCTTCGTTTAGGGGAGAAAGCTTATCGTATACGTGCTTCTTTTATGCCGGGACCTGATACAAAAGTTTTGGATAAGCTTGAACGGTTAAAGTTGCATGAGTTTGATTTACGAGACGGAGCCGTTTTGGAAACGGGGTGTGTTTATATTGTTCCTCTTTTAGAAAGTTTAGCTTTACCAGAATTCTTATCTGCTGTTGCCAATCCCAAAAGTTCTACAGGACGATTAGATATTTTTACACGTGTCATTACGGATAATGCTCAGGAGTTTGATAAAATTTGTGCTGGTTATCATGGTCCACTTTATTTGGAAATTAGTCCACGCACATTTCCAATTTTGGTGCATACAGGCTCACATTTATCACAGCTTCGGTTTAGAAAAGGGCAAAGTTATTTAAATGAAATAGAGTTGCACACTTTGCAAAGGCAAGAAACACTGATATCGGATGATTTTCCTAATATTAGTGTTGGTGGTATTGGTCTTTCCATTAATTTAAAGGGAGACAAAAACGGGCTTATAGGTTATCGTGGTAAACATCATACAAGTGTTATTGATATTGATAAACGTGCCGTTGCCCACGTTTTAGATTTTTGGGAACCTCTTTTTGATCGTGGTCAAAGGGAGTTGGTTCTTGATCCTGATGAATTTTACATTTTAGTTTCACGAGAGTCTGTTCATGTGCCTCCGCTTTATGCCGCAGAAATGACACCTTTTGATCCTTTAGTTGGCGAGTTTAGGGTGCATTATGCAGGCTTTTTTGATCCAGGATTTGGGCATAAGGAGGCGGGTGGAAAAGGAGCAAGAGCGGTTTTAGAAGTGCGGAGCCATGAAGTTCCTTTTATCTTAGAGCATGGTCAAATTATTGGCCGTTTGGTCTATGAGCATATGCTTAATCGACCATCAACCCTTTATGGACATGATGTTGGATCACATTATCAAGCACAGGGTTTAAAGTTGTCCAAGCATTTTAAATGAGTTGGGAACTACGAATTTTGATAACATGTATGCAGAAAGCGTATTTTAGATAAAAGAAAATTTTGTGCTTCGCAAAACTGGCGTCATGCATTCTATTTTTAATTTCCAAGGTTATCTCATCTCTTGCATTTGAGAGGGTATGAGAGGCATTTTTACTTCTTTTTTCAAGAGGTTCTATCTATACGAACTCCATTTATGATGTGCAAAAGAATAGTTTTGATTATTTCATCGTGACAAAATTTACAATGAAAGAATTTTACTATATTCAATATGTTATTCATATTTATTATTATAATAAATCAATAGGTTAATAAAATTCAACATAACAGTAGCTACTCACTTTTCAAAGTAAATATGCGAGATTGGATGCTGCAATTGACTCAATTTTTCTAGAGTGTAATAACCAGTATATTTTATTCCGCATAAAAATTATCCTTAAGAGTTAATAAATAAGTTTTCACTCCAGTTTAGTAACAATTATTTTCAATAAACATTATTCTAATTTTAGTAACTCATTTATAGCCTCAAGATATAATATTGCTAGAAAATTATTCAATTAAATATGAAGGTTTCTATTGGTATGAACATTAAAAGTTTTTATGCTTTATATGAATTAGGCACTATATATTTTTATAAACTTTCATGAATAAGTAACAGATCTCAGTTTTGAATATTGATATAAGAAGATTTCTGCATGTATGCGACAGCTTTATTTCCAGTATTAATAAAGGATTTTTTCATCTTTTGGAGGAGATTATGATTTATACTTAATGACACTCTATATTCTTAATAACTGATAATGTAAGGATCTTTGGAGGGAGAAGCGACTTTAAATTATGACTAATTAAGCTACGGAGCAATCGCTTTCGAAGAGGGATTGCTTTAAAGAGAGTATAACATTTTAATTGCACATGAAGAATATATGAGTAGATACGTTATTAATGATACTTCATACTGTGAGATTTTAAATTTGGATAAGAGCAATAAAGACGTTGTTTTTATCAATTAGTTTTTTTAGAAAGTGGCAGTCTCTGTTGCTTCTATCTATTCAATAGAGTGCTTTGGGAGAATAGCGAATAGGTAGGTACATGGATTCGCTTTTATGCGTTTTAGGATGTTTTCTCTTTTCATTTAGGAACAATGGTGCCATCAATGATTATTTCTTCAACACTTGATTATCGTAAGGCAGCAAAGCGTCGTCTTCCTCCCTTTCTTTTTCACTATATTGATGGTGGGGCTTATGCTGAAGAAACGATGCGACGTAATTGTACAGATCTTCAAGCACTTGCATTGCGTCAAAGGATTCTAAGGCAAGTTGGTGAAGTTGATCTTTCAATCAAGCTTTTTGATCAGACACTTGATTTACCGATTGTACTTGCGCCTGTTGGGCTAACGGGCATGTATGCACGTCGTGGAGAGGTAAAAGCAGCGCGTGCCGCAGCGGCAAAAGGGATTCCTTTTACTCTATCCTCTGTTTCAGTTTGTCCTATTGCGGAAGTGCAAGAAGCGGTTGGAGGTGCATTTTGGTTTCAACTTTATGTTCTCAAAGATCGCGGTTTCATGCGTGATGCACTAGAACGGGCTTGGTTGGCTGGTGTACGCACGTTGGTTTTTACAGTTGATATGCCAATTCCTGGTGCACGTTATCGTGATGCGCATTCGGGAATGTCTGGTCCTTATGCTGGTTTACGTCGTTTTTTACAAGCTTTGACTCATCCATATTGGGCTTGGAACGTTGGTGTTATGGGGCGCCCTCATGATCTTGGAAATGTCTCTGCTTATCTCAAAAAGAAAATTGCATTGGATGATTACGTTGGTTGGCTTGGTGCAAATTTTGATCCATCAATTGGTTGGCATGATTTACAATGGATTCGCGATTTTTGGAAAGGAAAAATGATTTTGAAAGGTATTCTTGATCCAGAAGATGCACGAGAAGCAGTAAAATTTGGTGCGGATGGTATTGTTGTTTCTAATCACGGCGGACGTCAGCTTGATGGTGTATTATCAACAACACGAGCGTTGCCTGCAATTGCGGATGCTGTAAAGGATTATTTGACTATTTTAGTGGACTCAGGTGTTCGTTCTGGTCTTGATGTTGTACGCATGATAGCACAAGGTGCGGATGCTGTTATGATTGGCCGTGCTTTTGTTTATGCGCTTGCAGCAGCAGGTAAGAAAGGTGTTATGCATCTCCTTGATCTTTTTGCCAATGAAATGCGGGTAGCTATGACACTGACTGGTACTCAGACAATCAAAGATATTACACGCAAGAGTTTAGTAAATATAGATGTTTTTAAGCAATGAAAGCAATATGTTATACTTCTTTCAGAAAAAGAAAGTCTTTTTATAGAGGAGCATAATTATATATTTTAAAAAATATGTTGACAGTTAAAGTTAAATAGAAAAGATCAATAAGCTCCTCTATAAAATCACAGAAAATACTCAGTAACTACAATAATATTAAGTATTAATAATAATAAACACGAAAAAAAACAATAATAACATTGCATACATATTTTATTTACTTTATTAAAAGCTCATTCTACGGATAAAAAGGAACAAGCGCTGATATTAAAGGTAAAACAACTGTTGATATAGAAAAAATAGCTATAAATAATGCTGTGAGCATTTTTCCCTCCTGTATATAAAAAACATTAAAATATAATATGTTAATTACTTCTTTTCCATATTGGCATAAAACGTAAATTTATAAAATCCATTTAGTTTTATTTTAATATAAATAATATTAATTATAGTATATAAATAAAATTATTAAAAATGTCAATATGTATTTATTTTAATCTATAATTATAATAAAAAATGTATCTAATAGATAATATTTCTATAATCTATATATTATTTATATTAATTATCATTGGATAATATATTATATGGATATGATATTGTTTTTATGGAGTACATTTTTAAGCAATGAAAAAAATATCCGTACTATCTTTAAAAAAGCTCGTTTACTGAGAGCAAAACTGCGTGAATTAATGTGCTTTTCTTTCTTATTTTCTTGTATTCTCAATGATTTATGATGTTTTTGAACTGACGAGCATATTAGGAAGCAGTTGAATATTTTTTGTATAGTATGTCATTTCTAACACTATTTATGCGTTCTCGATTGATTTTATAACTTGTTAAAATATCCAGTTCGTTTTTATTGCAGATGGGGATGGTGGGGGGGGCAATGATACAAATTGGCATAGAATGTTTTGTTCCATAAGCGATTTAACAATTGCATCTCCAAGCTTCTCCTTTGATACTATGCTCTTCATAGACAACAACAGATTGGTGAGATTGGCATAACTCTAGCACTGATCTATTATCTCAAAGTTGAATTGTTGGCACACTTGTAAGCGTTGGGATAACTTCATGTTTTTTGAATCTCTTTAGCAACATCAAGACAAATCTGAACAGTTTCTTCAGTAGCAAGTAAGAGAACATCTTTTCCTTTTTTAAACAGAGGTTTTGCTGATATCAATTTTTGAAGCATTTTTATGAATATTCATAACAGCACGCTTTCCTAAACCTATATAAATAGGTACAAGATTACTCAGAGTAGAAAGAATTACAGTTTCCATTTGATCGAATTACTACTCATAAGTAATTGGATAATATTTACTTTATCGCTGAATAAAAAAGAAAAGTTTTTCTCTCTTTAAATAGAGGATGGATTGTCATCTAGCCAATAGGGATAGTTTGCGAG
Organism: Bartonella sp. AP4SXKL; assembly: GCF_042195845.1. NCBI lineage: Bacteria > Pseudomonadati > Pseudomonadota > Alphaproteobacteria > Hyphomicrobiales > Bartonellaceae > Bartonella > Bartonella sp. AP4SXKL. The sequence goes on along the minus strand of NZ_JBHIPA010000010.1, from coordinate 14,525 downwards.
AAATTTGTTCGATGCAAAACGACTTAACATTGCAGTTACTTTTTATCATTTGAAGCTGTGAAAAGAAGGCTAAGATAGATGAAAGAATGTAAAAAATGATGGATACATTTTAAGATAAAAAATTATAATTTTGTTAATTCTACACCAGTTGCTGCCGATATTGGTGGCAAAAGAAATTTGATCAAAAAATATCAAAATTATTTGAGAACATTCCTCATAGCATGTAGCATTAAACCTTTTTGTTGGTATGGGTGAGATTTTCTTTGAGCAGAAATTGATTCTATCTCCTGAAATCAGCAATAATCTCTCAGGTTATGTCGTAAACTTTTTAGGGATGTTACAACGCCACTATCGTCCTTTTATGAAAATGTTAGCATTTCAGATGAGCAGTTGTGAGGAATTTCAACGTTTAATACAGCAAGATCCAGAAACTCTCACGGATTTAGAACGGGCTTCAAGATTTTTATATTTACAGCGATTAAGTTTTAGAGGGAATGTAAATCGTACGATGAGAGTAGAAAACCATCGTAGCGCGCGGGGGGCTTAAGCCCTTCCAATTTGAATGCGTGCTAAAACTTATTTCCACTGTTTAGCAGGTGTTAGCATTGAACATTTAGACTGGTCTGATTTTATTGTGCGTTATGATCGCCTAAAAATCTTGTTTTATCTTTCACCACTTTAATTGTGGTTTTGAAGGTTATTAAAGAAAGGATTTTTATAAGCGGGAGGATTATCAGCCGATGTCTAAGCTGCTTGCATAATAAGAGGGAGTTTTTTGTCTTTAAACAATATGCTAGAAATTCAAAAAACTTTAGTTAACTTTATACACCATCTTATACAGACTGCTCTGCAAATAACACAATTGCTGGTAAGGAATGGGGCATCACCAATTTTGATTTCTAAAAAAGAAACAATACGTATTAAATAGTCTTTAACTTTACAGACTTTTTGAGAATCCTTTCAGAATCTTTTGAAAAAAGTGAACTGATAGAAGATATTTCTATCAAAATATAGCAACTTTTCTAACAAGTTAGGAATAAATCTAAAAATATACATTAAATATAAAAACAGTACGATATGTAGGCAATCTGGGCTTTAGAAACAAGAATCAGAGCGTATAAAGATGCATAGAGGTGAGATTGAGACATATCATTTTTATGATTCAATAAAAAATAAAAATTAAAGAAAAAATTTTATATCAAAAATTTAAGGTGGTTTAAAAGGTGGACAGGCAATGCATGGAAGGATGAGCGAGAAGGTGAATTAGGGGAGAGCGATTTATAGATTATCAGTATCTTTCTAAAAGTATCTTCTCAAGATAAATATTGTGATGAAATAAGATTGTAGTTGAATGTTCGAAAAGATAATACGCACTCTTAATTTTTCCGTTATACACATCACAATAAAAGCCGTGAAAGGCACGGTCTTATTACAAACTTTCTCTAAAAGCAGTACATGAGTTTGCAAGATATTACCGTAATATTTTAAAAGAAGGATTTTATTTCAGAAAAAAATTATCTTAAAATAGTAAAGCAATATTTTTCAAGAAATTGCTAGGCGACTTTTGAAAGTAAAAAAGCTAAGTTAAAAAATAAAAGCAAAAATGGTTGTTGGTTTTCTCGACTGGAGTTGCATGTCATTTCCCACATAGGGAATTTACCTATAGAAAAATTAAAAGCCAAGATCATTCACAATGTTTTCCCGCCACTTTAGCATGAAAAAGCAGATACAGTGCGAAAGTATTTGCCTTATCGTCAACACCATTATTATAATTAGGAAGTTGAAGCAACGTCATTTACAAATCACATAAAAGCCTTACCATTATTCATTATATAGCTCCGTAGATTTCTTTTCTTCAAGCATGCCAGCCCCTAGATGTTATTTTTGTTGAAAACAGAGCCTTTGTGTATGATCAGTTCTTTGAACGACGATAGTAGTGCAATCCATAAAATCTTTTCTCATCTTCTTTTGATAGGATAACAAAGATGCCCTTAGAATACATCAATAGACTCAATCATTTTACACAAACATAATCTGTTGAATCCTTTAGTTTCAATTCAGACACCTCAGTCACTCTAATTAAATCTAATTGACCACCAGAGTGTTTTAATCCTTTAAGTGCTTTTACTTTTAATCTGAATGTATCCACCTCTTTCAAATCTTTTCATTGATTGATGTTTCAGAGGAATTATATTTTTATCACTTTATTTTCCGTTTATCTCTCCAACCACATAAACGTTCACCTTGTTCGTTATGTTTTAAAATATCTCTCGCCAAATTTGGACTAATGACATTGATATCTTGTCGATTCAAATAAATTGGCAGCCATCCAATACAAGAAGTTCGTTCATTCGTCGCGCAACCAGCTAGAAAGCTTAGTGCGCACATCAGCATCACTTTTCTTATTAATTTCATTTTCTACCTCAAGCCGTGTTGTCGCTATCTTGAAATCTTCTTTTGTTTGCTTTTGCTTCTCAACTTTTTTCCCAAGAAAAAAGGCTTTGACTAAAGCTATAAGAAAAGCTGCTATGAGCGCTGACGTCATTGTCAGATATTTTTTTATCCATAAAATCATAGACGGTGTTCCTGAAAACGTTTAGCAATGTATATCATAGCCGTACAAGCGGCTAAAACCATAATGCCTGCTAGAACCCATTGAACAGGACCATTTCCTGCAAAAAGACCTCCAAGCCCTGAAAAAGAACCTATGATTGGTGCAAGAGCTTCTACTTTGCAAATACCTGTTACGCCTTCTGGTTCTACTACATGATAATTGGGGGCAACATGAGCTCCTTTTGCCCACAATCCTGCTTCGGTTGCTCGGCGATTGACAAGACCTTGGATACGTTTTCCTCCCACTCTTGTCCATTTTTGCAATTCGGTTGGTATCGCTTCATATTCACCTTTATTAAGCTTTTTTAAAAGTGTAGAACTACGAAATGCTGTGATTCCTACATTATAGCAAAATGATACTAATGCCGCGAATTGTTCATCGTTTAAAGGAACGGTAACGGCTTTTTCAACAACAGCTTCATACTCCCTCAAGTCCTGACAAAGGATTTTTTCAGCTTCTTTTTCCGTAATTTGCATATCTTTGTGAACGCTTGGGGCACCAGCAGCACTTGTATGTCCATAACCAATTGTCCAGACACCACCAGAATCTTCATAAGCTGATAAACGCAAGCCTTCCAATTGCTTAATCAATACAAGCCCTTCTTTTGATATTTTTCGCATTATTTTTACCTATAAAAAACTACACAAAGCAGGATATGAATTAAAAACTTACATCTACTCATTTTTAAGAACAGAACAGCGAAAGGGCATAATAAATTCAAAACATCCATAGTGGATTATTTTAAGATCCATATCATTTTTTTGAATAAAGGTTATGCTAAATACTATTCATTTTGCAGCAATTGATCTCCATCTAAAGACAATAACTTTATAATAATTCCATTTATAATCAGATAGATTTCACTCATAAATTCTTACAGTTGATCCAGAATGATTTAGAAGAACTTTACTTGAAAAAACTTCAATAATTCCGATGACAAAAAGCATTTTTAACAAAAAATAAGAGACATAATAATTAATGAAATAATTAGGTGTTAATTTTTAAGTAATTTCAAAAGTCATAAATTGCACCACAGAATTTTTTTATAAAAACAAAAAAACATTATAATTTAATATTATATATCTAAAAATTATCTTAGAATCAATAAGACATATACATAACGTGTTATACATATTTAATAAAAAAATCTATAGTTAATTTAATTATTCTTTGTTTTTTTCCTAATTGCTTAATTTCATTAAAAAATACCTTTATGAAGGATTTTAAATAAACTGTTATATAAAAACATAATGGATGTTTCTCCTCTCTTACAGTCTGTTTCCAACTGAAACAATATATTAGTGGAGCATATTCAATATATAGACCAATGATATTTGATAGTTTTTTAAAGAATATTGTACTGTAATAAATTTGAACAAGTAGTTCGGTTTCATATATTTTCTTTTTCATATGAAGCATTTGGTGGGGCGTTTGGGTCCAATGGTATCATCTTTGTCTGGTGTTGTATTGGCTACGTTTCCAGCAGCCTCTTAAACAAATCAATCAAGCTATTGAAATCTTTTTAGAGGCAATAGCACAAGAGACACAAAAGATTTTGACAAAAAGCTGCTTGACAATATAGGAAGCTCTCTCCTCCTAGCATCCCAGTCCATTCACATAACATAAAAAATAAAAAGGCAATGAGATGATATTTGATGATGGCAATAGATATGTAATAATACGTGAGTGTGCACAGCTTTTTAGTATATCCACAACAACGATTCGCAATTGGATGCTTCAGAGGGGGCCGGAGCCATATAAGCTAGGGTGAGCAGTGAGGTGGAGAAAGAAAGAGGTTTTAGCATTTACTCCAGAGAAAAATACGGAGCAAATAACAACAGATTAGATAAAATTGCATAAACCCTAGAAGGTGGTCTTCAAACAGATAATTAATTAAAAAAAATATATATTTCAATATGTTTAAGAAATAAAATGGTGCCGCATGCCGGATTCGAACCAGCGACCCCATCATTACGAATGATGTGCTCTACCAACTGAGCTAATGCGGCATAGGTTTGTAAGTCAATGAGACAAAACTAATTTGAGGGTAATAGCTAAAAGTACGTATAAAAGCAAGAATGCATTTTTTCAATAATTTATACATATGATAATAATTTGAAGGAGAAGTATGTAAAAGTCAGAGGAAAGTATTCTTTGACCTTAATGCTATAAAATGCTTTTCAATTTACGATAGCACTTAAATTAAGAAGCTGGGAATGTAGATCTTTAGGATGAAAAATGGTGTCAAGATAACTTAGTAAAGATAAAAACATTTTCTGATTCTTAAGAAAGAAATTTGTTGCATAGAGTGATTGGGAAAATAAAGATCATCATAAACCTTTTATAATGTGCAAATAGATGAGTAGAATTAGTTGAGAAGTTACTTCTCATTTTTATGGGAAGAAAAAGGGAGGAGGATTAATAAAATTAATCACGTTTTTTATTTTAGAGGGAGTAAAAATCATGTCGGATGAAGATCGGCTGATAGAATTAGAAATGAAGCTAGCTTACCAAGAAAAATTCATTGAGGAACTTTCTCGAGAGGTAACTAATCAATGGAAAAGTTTGGATGAGATATCTAAAAAAGTTGATATTTTAGCGAGACGATTTTCAGATTTAAAAGAACTAGAGTGTTACTGAAGCTGTTATCTTACCATTTTCTCAATAGGGAGAAGGTGCGAAATATTTTTTATCACAATTGCAATTATTTACAGATGAGTCTTTATTTCACGCATTTTGTTAGACTTGTAGAATAATTTTTATAAGCTTCTTCATTAATTTTAATAAGTTCCAATCTTATAAGGAGAGCTGATATTAGAAGACGTTTTTTTATGTGGGGTTTCTAGTACGAAAATTAAGAAAAGTTTTTGTAGAGTATTAAAGAAGCAGCTATAGAAAAATATATGAACTGCAGTATTTTAAGTTTTTTCTGTACAGAGTTTTCTTATAGATGGGAGGTAGATTTATTCGCTAATTTTTTTTAAATTGATACAAATAAAGTGATGTTATCGTTATCTATAGAAATCATAAGTGAGCGCCTATATTTATAATGAAGCGTTTTAATTTTTTCTGATGATCAAGTGATCTTCAGTTGTTTTAATAGAGTGAGGGGTTTTAAGCGACATCGATTATGTTATAGTACAGAGAGCTCTAGAAGTTTTTTTAAAGATCAAATGTACTCTTCGTTATATGCATATGATATTTTGTGAAAAGGCTTTTGTTTTTCGTAATTTAAGATACAAAATACTATTGCTAAAGCACCAAAGATAGACCATGCGGGTAAATAAGTGAGAGTAATGCAAATTGAGGACAGAAAATCAGGCATTACCTTGCATAGAGATTGATTAAGGTGATAGATATCTGTTTGCAGAAGGCTTGTTAAAATTTTATTAAAGGGGGTTGTTGTCCAATGTGATGTGATTACAGAGTGTGCGTTATCAATGACCAATGCTATAATGGTTAGTGTAACGAAAATGAAGGACATTAATTTAAATAAAGGGTGGAGCATATTTTTTCTTAAAACTTCAACGGGACATACGTATAATGCACAAAAAAATAAGGAGTTGCATTATGATAAGAAAATAAGTTTACGTTTGTTTTGTGTTTTTTGAAAGAGGTGCCTAATTTTTCAATAAAAGTTGAGGTTAAGTTCAACAAAAGTAGTGAGGCATGATGTCTGAAAAAAAGCACGAGGAATTGAAGCGTAGCCTTCAAAATCGCCATATTCAAATGATTGCTTTGGGTGGGGTTATTGGGACAGGACTTTTTTATGGGTCAACCGAGGCAATTCAATTAGCTGGTCCCTCAGTTATTTTATCTTATCTTGTCGGCGGGCTTATTATGTATTTCATTATGCGAATGCTTGGTGAAATGTCAGTAGAAGAACCGTCTTCAGGAGCATTTAGTTTTTTTGCTTATAAATATTGGGGGAGATTAGCTGGTTTCATAACAGGTTGGAATTATTGGTTTCTTTATATTCTTGTGAGTATGGCTGAACTTACAGTGATAGGGTTTTACCTTGATCATTGGATTTTGATTGATCATTGGAAGACATCTTTCATTGTTCTTTTATTTGTTACATTTGTTAATTTGTTTAATGTTCGTTTTTATGGAGAATTTGAATTTGTTTGCGCTTTGATCAAAGTGGCTGCTGTTATTGGTATGATTATTTTTGGAATTTTTCTCATTGTCACTGGACTAGGGGAAAATCAAGCGAATATTCATTATCTTTGGGACCATGGTGGTTTTTTCCCTTATGGAGCAGTAGGGGTTGTTTTAGCAACTTCTGTAGTAATGTTTTCTTTTGGAGGAACGGAGCTTATTGGTATTGCTGCTGGAGAGGCATCTAATCCACAAAAAACAATTCCAGCGGCTATTCGTCAAGTTATGTGGAGGATTATAATTTTTTATATTGGATCTATCAGCATTATTATGATAATCAGCCCTTGGAATATGATTGGAAAAAATGGTAGTCCTTTTGTCACAATTTTCGAGACTATAGGAATTCCTGCTGCTGGTCATATTTTGAATTTTGTGGTGATTATGGCTGCTATTTCTGTTTACAATAGTGGCATTTATTCTAATGGCCGTATGCTTTATAGTTTAGCTGTACAAAAAAATGCACCACATATTTTTAGTAAACTGAGTGCTACTCGTGTTCCTTATATTGCTATCCTTTTTTCTTCATTATGTACGGCGTTGATTGTCGTTGTTAATGCTCTTGTTCCTGATAATAGTTTCATGCGGATCATGGCTCTTGCAACTGCAGCAGCAGTGATTACTTGGGCTATTATTGTTATTGTTCATTTGAAATTTCGCAATGCCCATAAGAACAGAAAGGGCGATTTTATTTATGCGTTTGGTTTATATCCTTACGCTAACTATCTTTGCCTCTGCTTTCTTGTTTTATTATTTTGCATTATGTTTGTCAGTGGTTTTGGGAAAAATGGATTGATGACTCGACTTTTTGATATGATAGGAATAAGCTTGCCTTTTCTTGAAGCATATATTCCTGTACAGATGCCTGATATGAGTTTGGCAGTCATTATTATTCCTCTATGGTGCTTGTTATTACTTTTAGGTTATAAACTGAAGCGATAGAGAAAGAAGAGCTAATAAAAGGGATTGATTGGAATAAACCTTGGGGATTATAAAATTTGATAAGGTAACACAAGTTTTTGGTGATTTGTGTGTTTTAAGAAATATTACTGTACAGCTTACCGAAAGACGAGTTGCTATTATAGGTGCGAATGGTTCTGGAAAAAGTACATTTGTTCGCCTTATTAATGGGCTCCAATTACCATCTCATGGTTTTGTAAGCGTTGATGGGCTTGATACAAAACGCGATGCAAAAGCAGTAAAACGTAAAGTTGGATTTGTTTTTCAGAATCCCGATAATCAGATTGTTTTACCATTAGTTGAAGAGGATTTATCCTTTGGTCTCAAAAATTTAAAGCTTAATAAAGATGAAATTAAGGAGCGTGTAGATGAAATTTTACAGCGCTATGAACTTCAAGATTTCAGAAATCACGCTGTCCATTTATTAAGTGGTGGGCAAAAACAACTTGTTGCTATTTCTAGTGTAGTTGCAATGAAACCAGACTACATTATTTTTGATGAGCCGACGACATTACTTGATTTGCGAAATAAGCATCGCGTTACGCAAGTGATAGAAGAATTACCGCAAACGGCAATAGTTGTATCGCATGATTTAGAGTTTTTGAAAAAGTTTGATAGAGTGCTGGTTTTTGATAAGGGGGAGATAGCAATTGATGATGTACCTTTTGTTGCTATAAAGGAGTATATAAGAAGAATGTCATGATCGGTTTATATATTCCGAGGGATACATTTATTCATAGGTTAAGTCCTGGAGTTAAGTTATTATTTCTTACGGCCTGTGGAACTTTTATAATAATGGTTTCTTCCATAGCGCTTCTTGGTTTATTTTTATTGTTGGTCATCTTATTCTATAGAGTCGCCAAAATCCCTTTCAAAACTGTGATAAAGCAATTTAAATCGATGGGATTGCTTTTAGTTCTTCTATTTGTATTTCAAACTATTTTTAGCGGTTGGCTTACGGGGGTTGAGGTCATATTACGTCTTGTTATCCTCTTTTCTTTATCATCAGTTATTTCATTCACAACAAAAGTGTCAGATATGGTGGATGCAATTGAAGCAGGCCTCCAGCCCTTTCGTTGTTTTGGTATAAATCCATCAAAAGTGAGTATGGTTATCTCTATGGCGATCAGGTTTATTCCTCTTTTGGGTGAAAAGTTTAATGAGGTACATGAAGCACAGCAAGCACGAGGACTTAATACTAACATTGTTGCTCTTGCGATACCTTTAATTATACGAACCATAAGAATGGCTTCAGAAGTGGCTGAAGCATTGGACGCGCGTTCTTATGATGCTGATACTATTGATATAGCATCTCATAATAATAAAAGTTTTTATAGTAAAAGAAGAATCAAATGAATACAAAAGATTTAGTTTATATTGCTTTATTCGCCGCTATTTATGCTATTTTGGGCCTTTTTCCTTCTATTTATCTTCCTTTTCTTCTAGGGGTACCTATTACAGCTCAATCGATGGGACCGATGCTAGCAGGGTCTATACTTGGGGCAAAAAGGGGTGCTTTAGCGTCACTCCTTTTTCTTGTTCTTGTTGCGATTGGATTACCTCTGTTGTCTGGTGGTCGTGGTGGAATCAGTGTCTTTTCAGGGATTGCAAGTGGTTATTTAATAGGTTTTCCATTTGCCGCATTTTTTATTGGTTTAATGGTAGAGTTGTTTTGGCAGCGGTTAAATTTTATAACATTATTTATGATAAATACTTTTGGTGGCATTGGGATAGTTTATTCTTTTGGGGTTCCATGGACAGCGTATATGACCAAAGTTTCTTTACTGAAGGTTTTAATGGCTTCATCAGTTTTTTTGATAGGCGATTGTTTAAAAGCGTTGATTGCATCCTTTATTGCACTCGCGATTAAAAGATCTGTTCCTCTCATGCATTCAAAGCATAATAACTAAAATAAATGTATTATTTTGTTATGCTGTTGTTATATAATATTCGTATATCACTATTATTGAATTTAACTATAGTAATTTATGATATAATTAAACATTGTAGAATCTAATATGATTCATATAAGTAATATTATTAAAATAAATTATTATAATATTTTTCTCTATATCTAAGGCATTTAAAGTGTACTTTTATAAATCTGATACTTTTTATTAATTGTACAACAATAACGAAAGCTTTTCCCTAGTGAAGGAATAATTCAGTGAATACAAAGGATTTGGTTTATATTGCTTTATTTGCCTCTATTTACGCTGTTTTGAGTCTTTTTCCTCCTCTTTATCTTCCTTTTTTGCTGGGTGTCCCTATTACAGCTCAGTCTATGGCTCCGATGTTAGCAGGCTCTATACTTGGAGCAAAAAGGGGAGCGTTAGCATCACTTCTTTTCCTTGTTCTTATTGCGATTGGGTTACCTCTATTGCCTAGTGGTCGTGGTGGAATTAGTGTTTTTTCAGGAGTTACAAGTGGTTATCTGATTAGTTTTCCATTTGCTGCATTTTTTATTGGCTTTATGGTAGAATTATTTTGGCAGCGGTTAAATTTTATAATATTATTTGTGATAAATACTGTGGGTGGCATTGGGATAGTCTATTCTTTTGGAATACCATGGGTAGCGTATATGACACAGGTTCCTTTGCTGACAGTTTTAATAAGTTCATTAGGTTTTTTGGTTAGTGGTTTCTTGAAAGTGCTGATTGCATCCTTTGTAGCGTTGACCATAAAAAAAACCGTTCCTCTCATTCATTCGGAAAAAGGGGCAATTTTGTACTGAAGAACAAGTTTTGCCAAATGTATGTAGATTAAAAAGCATCACGGAATACCATTCTGTTTTGTCTACTTTTTATTGGTATTTTTATCTGTATAGCTCTCAAAGGTAGCCATACGAAAGTTGAATATTTCGGCACCAAAATTCATTTTTGCTTTCAGGAGCAGCTCCCAAATAGCCAATTAATATCATTTTATTCAACATGCTTGTAAGTTTTATTCGATTTGCATATTATATGCATAAAGCCTTAGAATAATTTATTATTTTTTTAATATTTTTAGTTAATTAATCACTAATTTTTAAATTATTATTATATTAATTGTACAAAAACATGGATAATTAAGTGTTCATCTAAAACTCTTGATGTATATAATACCCTTATAAATGTGTTAATATAAGTAAATGTATTAATATAAGGTATAAAAATGAGATTTGAATGGAATGAAGCTAAAACAAAAAGTAATCTTAGAAAGCACCGTGTAAAGTTTTGAAATAGCTGCAAGTGTTTTTGCAGCCCCATTCACTATGGTTAAACAAGACCGTATTGAAAACGAGAGTATGGTGAGCAAGCTTTATGGCTCATGGATGGTTTTTTATTAATATTCGTAGCGCATACTGTCCATGACGATAAAGATGGCATAGAGGTAATCCGTATTATTTCAGCACGACGAGCCAACTCGAAAGAAAAGAAACGTTATAAAGAAGAAAGTTCGTTATAAAATTGATGTAGGTAACTTATCACCTTTGACAGATAAACAGAGAGTTGAAGTTGATAAACTGGCTGCAATGCCGGACAGTGCAATTGATCATAGTGATATTCCGTCACTCAATGATGTGTTCTGGAAAAATGCCGTTCGCAATCCATTCTATAAACCACCCAAAACTGTCACAACAGTGCGTGTGGATTCAGACGTGCTAGCGCGTGACTTTAAAAGTCAAGGGAAAGGATATCAAAAGCGGATTAACGCCATTTTACGTGATGCCATGCTTCGTTCAATGCACTGATTTCTCCTCCACTTAAAAGCCGAGAAGGGGGGGCCCATATTCTAAAAATCTAAGCAGCTTTCACTGCAGAGTTCTCTAAAACTCGTATTGCTTTTGCAATTAAAATTTTATAGCCTTAATTTTCAGCCAAACGATTCTAAATGACGCAGTATATTTGGGATACACTACCCTCCCGTAGTCACTAAGATAACTTAGGCAACACCTGCCGTCTGATAAGACATAGACATTGTAATTATGTTAACTTTATGAATACCATTAACTTCCTTTCTTATAAATATAAAATAGATCCAGCCTCAGAATTAGTTAATATCAATGATGCTGATAAATTTTTAGAGGAAGGGAGATACGATTTTAACTGTGATAATCAATGTGCTACCTTAATAATCGAAAAGTTTTCTGTGAACTCGAAGATCTGCTATTGGATTTATGTTTTAACGGGAGAAAATAGTCCTTATAATCCTGAAGTGATTGATTCTGAAAACGACTTTCAGAATATTCCTAACCCACGTTCTAAAAATCAGATTTAACAAAATAAGCAATATTTTGGAATTTTGATTCCTATAGAGTTAACTCTTTTTTCTTCAAATAAAGAGTTAAACAAATTCTTGCAGCTACACTACAAAAAATCTTTTCCCCCGAAAACGATTGATATCTCACCTGATATTGTTGGTAAGGAAGAGTTCGAAAAAAAATTGCTTTTAATTAAAGAAATAAAACTGAAATATACACAACCAAAACAATTAGATTTTTTTGCAATGCAATCAGAAGACAACTTGCTAAAGATGGCTAAACTTTTGTTGGGTGAATTTCCCACGGATGATTATTCTGAAATGGAACTTGACTTGGGTATCAAATTTAAAGAAAAAAATAATTTAAAGAATTATTTTTTGAATCTTTTTAAAAAATATAAATTAAATCCAGCATTTAAAAACATAAGTTTTGTTGGAAAGACACATAATAATTTTGATATAATCTTTAATACTGAAACTTTTCAACATAAATTTGCTATTAAAACAAGTAAAAATGATAATGTTATGTATAATGAAGGAAATATAAAAGAAAAATTAAAGCATGAAATTGTAAATTTTACTGTATCTCTTTAATAGAGCACTGTAGCGTGTAAATAGATATATTTATTAAACTGCGTGTACGCAACATAAGGAAGAATACACAGACTAAAAAAAGTACCAAATTATAATATTTGAATATCCAAGAGCAATATCTAAGTACCAAAGTACGGTATCCAATGAAAAAGAAAACTTGTGCTCCACGTACTTAGAAATGACAGGCAAAGAAACAGTTTCTTTATAACTACTTGGGAAAATTAAAACGACAAGCGCTAAAATTATTAACTTTAGGAGACTGTGCATATACTGATGTAACTCACATGTTAATCTCTTCCAACCTGTTGTATTGCCGCATTTATATTGTGGGTTGTTTTGCAACTCAGAAGGGATATTAGAATTGCATAAAATTGCAAAAACAGTTGTTACGATCACCAAAGAAATAGACGCGAATGTCAAAATACCCTGAATAAAGTCAAGATTTTTTCTTATTCCTAAAAAACATACAAATATAAAAATTATAACGCCAAACAAGGCTTTTCTCTTCTTATCTGTAAACATATTTATTTCCTGTGAAAAAATTATGATCTCAATTTCTTAAATTATTTTCTGATATAAAAACACAAACTACCTTTTAGTCTTTTTAGCATTTGCTTTTCTTTTAATAGCAATGTCTTCTATTGCATCCAGTTGCTTTTAATATTTTAGTTAACCTCGTCTATGATTTATCTATAGTTGATGATAGCTTTAAACACAGAGCTCCATAATCCCAAACTCTTGCTTGCATTTTGATACCCAAATCCACCTTTCAACAAAGCCCATCGCACTGGCAATCCTTTCATAAAGATTAAAGAAAAGCTCTGTTATTTCAAAAGTACACGAAAGGGAATCATAATTGCCGCAACATTTTTTGCGCTGATGCTGGCTACTCATGTTTTAAAAAACAAATATTTTGAAATTCGCGTATCCTAAAATCCTTAATTTGTATTAATGGATTTATTTACTTTATAAATTTGATACTATAGAGCTATTTTAGCTTCTAGAAATATATTGTACATTAAAAAAACTTTTTAATCACTCTTTAAATGCATATCCAATCCAAAAATGATCAGCACTTTTCACTATTTTGCTATTTTTTAGAAATCTATTTTAAACTCTCCTCATTATTTCATGAGGAGTTTTGGCGCGTGAAAGAAGATCTTTTTCAGTCTCTTCACAATACTTAGAAAAATCTGTTGCTCTTGGAATGATTTTTTTTAGACATGCTTTCTACGTTGCTCTGCAAAATGCGTTTTAAGAACTCTTTCAAAATCAATAAGGAAATACCTTTGAGTTCAGTTTGATAAGCTTGAGAAGAGGTATTATAGTCCATATATTTTTGCATGTGGAAGCTACCACAAGAGAACAAGCGAAAAGTATTAGAGATATCATCATTTGAAGCTTTTACAGCAATAAACCTGTGAAGCCATATGCAAGTCTCAAGTGCGTTTTCTTCATTCGGTTTTTGTTTTTAATTTTCCATACGACACACGGCTATTTCAGGCTATTACTTTGGGTTGATTAAGATTTGTAAGGAAAGTTGATTGGCAAGCAGTTAAGGCTGAATTTAAAGACTGGGATTATAAAGCCCAAGGGCTGACAGAAGCCGGTGCGGCTATCCGTGGCATTGGCTGTCACGGCGGTTACAGGCGGAGCAGCCTCGGGCGCTGCTAGTGCCATTACCGGTGCTTTGGGGCTTGGCTCGAGCACCGCCATGAATGCAGGGATACAGGCAGGTGTCCAAGCGCTGATTAACAAAAGCGCTGTGGCTTTTGTCAATAATCGCGGCAATATTGCCGGCGCCTTGCATGAGTTAGGTTCTTCCAAGAATGTTCTCAGCATTGTCTCATCGATGTTGACAGCGGGCTTAACCAGCCAAATAACGGAAATGGCAGGTGTTGGACAATCTTTGCCAAAAACCGCTCCTTTTGTCGATCGTATCGCCAGTGAAGCGGAA
>NZ_JBHIPA010000009.1:0-104585 GCF_042195845.1 Bartonella sp. AP4SXKL | reverse complement strand
GCCTCTGTTAAAAGTTGCTTTGCTTTTTGGAGATCAAGTTTAAAGGGTTGTCCCTCTTTTTCATCCAAAGCTCCAAGGTTACCAAGAGGAATAAAACTTGCACGTGGAATACCAACATCTTTGAGAAGAGTCTTACCGAGTCCTTCATAGTCAATAAGATAGCGCATCGCCAAACGCACTTTTTCATTGGCAAAAATTGGATTTGTCGCATTAAATCCCCATATGATCATGGAGGGCGCCAACACTTTTTCAACTTTAATATCCGTTGTTGCTTGGAGATCTGCCAAATCCTCTGGCATCAGATTACGTGCAACATCGATATCATGTTTTTCCAATAATAAACGTTGCGTTCCAGGCTCCGCGACATGGCGAATTAAAATCTTCTTCAATTTAGGCGCCTCCCCCCAATAATTGGAGCTTGCACGCAACAAAATTCCTTCTCCAGGGCGCCAACTCTCTAGCTGATAAGGACCAACACAAGCAGAATGACTGGCCAAATATCGGTTTCCCATATCGCCATCTTGTTCGTTTTTCATGAGTGTCTCACGATCAAGCAAGGCAGTAGTGCGATTAGTGGAAATATTGCTAAGAATGAGCTCTGCTGGATAAGGTTTATCAAATTTCATCACCACCGTTTTGTCATCCGGTGCTTGAAAAGCCTCATCAACGTTTTGTTCTGTAATCCCATATTCATTAAATGTTGCTGCATTAGACAATTTCAATTTGACAACCCGCTTCATACCCCAAACAAGATCATTGGCATTTGCAGGACGACCATCATAAAACTTTAAACCATCACGCAAGTGAAAAGTAATCACCGTACTCTGATCATCACTTGAAACATCCCAACTCTTCGCTAACGAGGGAACCATTTTAGCCGCATCATCTGTAGCAGAAACGACTAAATTATCACAAATATTGTTAACCACTTCAATTCCATAACGGTCATTGAGTTGTGCAGGGTCAAATGTATTTATTGGATCGAGATTCCAAGCCATCACAAGCGTATCGGCGGGTGTTTTTGCTGAAACTTGTTGCACAAACATCCCCATTGCAAGAACAGCAGAAACAAAAGAACTGCCCTTTTTCAATATTTTTCTTTTCACGTTCATAGAATTTTCCTTTTAACGTTTATTGTATAAATTCTCCATGCAGCAAAACGTGCTTAATTTAAGTTTAGACGAACGATAGGTTCCTAAAGACCAAACTTTAAAATCTTCAAGAACAAGCACCTCTTGCCAATGACTCCTCTTGTCTACACTTATAAGCCAAACTAAAACATACAAAGGAAAACACTCTAATATACAATGAATGCTCACCAACAACAGAGCTTAATCACGATATCATAACGCCTACTATTGAAGACTATAAAACCTGTATTTTTTCTATCTTGTTAAGCAAGCTTGTCTCGTATTTCTTCCGGCGTTTTCTATACCATCAAAGCACTACCCCTTTTAGCTCAAGTACCTTAATAACAACGAGCCTTCATAACAATTTGACGATTTGATAAAACAGAAAAATTCGTTAGTTTGCCAAATGCAACGACTTTTATTCCTTCTTCAAAAGAAAATTTAATTTTTTCATCACTCCCCGTAAAATAACACCCTCCAAATGACATCTCATCATCTTTCAAAGCAAAAGAAAATATAAACACCATAAAAAACTGATATCCCTTGTGTACCCCCATAACAAAACTTTCCTTCAACATCGCAAAACCTTTGCACCTTTAGCACCACTAAATTCCGCGATATTTGTTACACTTCGTTTCTTTATGTTATACTCAGTTTTTTAACAAATAAATTGACCACTTTCTAATTCAGAAAAATTGAAATATCGATCTTAACATCCACTTAAATACACCTCTAATGAGAATGAAAAATATCTTTAAACGAATGTCTTGAAAAGACATTCAACAATATATCACGCATTACCTATGATCTTCGGCGCATTGCAAAGCTTAAAATTTATACAATACGCCGAATATATCATGACGATGCCCTTTATCTATTGAACAGCATTGAAGACACTCTTATTTTTCAATTTTACTATAAAAAATATGTGGCGCACTATTCCAAACCCACTTTTTGATATCAGGCGTCATCGCGATAACAGTATATTTCTGAAAGATAAACGCATAAGGTCCTTTTTGCATCAATTCACGTTGTAAATCAGCATAGAGTTGTGCCCGTTTTTGCGGATCTTTTTGAAACAATGCATCCTGAACCTTTTGATTCATCGTTTCATCCAAATACCCATATTGCCAACTAGGATAGGCGGTATTTTTTGCCTCAAGCCGATTATCTGGATTATAAACAAGACGTGAAGCCATAGTATGAGGATCCGCAGAATCATTATTCCATCCGACAAAAATCGTATCAAAAGCCCGTGCATAAAGTTTAGAAAACAACTGTGTACCGGCCATCCGTTCAATTTTAAGACGTACCCCCGCCTTTGCGGCACTATCTTGGAGTGACTGAGCAAGCAACACCCTATAAGGAGCATTTGATACGAGAAAATTTGCCTCAAACCCATTCGGATAACCAGCTTCTGCTAAAAGCTGCTTGGCTTTTGCAATATCAAGTTTAAAGGGTTGCCCTTCTTTTTCATCTAAAGCCCCAAAGTTGCCAAGAGGAATAAAACTGGCCCGTGGAACACCAACACCTTTGAGAAGCTTCTTGCCAAGACCTTCATAATCTATGAGATAACGCATCGCCAAACGTACTTTTTCCTTAGCAAAAATAGGATTTGTCATGTTAAATCCCCAGTACATCATAGATGGTTCTAACACTTCTTCGATTTTAACATCTGTTGTTTTTTGCAGATCTGCAAGATCTTCAGGGGTCAAATCACGAGCAACATCAATATCGTGCTTTTGCAACAACAAACGTTGTGTTCCGGGCTCTGCAACATGGCGAATTAAAATCTGCTTCAGTTTAGGCGCTTGTCCCCAATAGTGAGAGCTTGCACGCAACAAAAGAGCTTCTCCAGAGCGCCAACTTTTTAACTGATAAGGACCAACACAAGCAGCATGACTTTTCAAATACTGATTTCCAAAATCGCCATCTTTTTCATGCTTCATAATCGTCTTACGATCAAGCAAAGCTGTTGCCGGACTTGCAACAATATTATTAAGAATGAGCTCTGCTGGATAAGGCTTATCAAATTTCATCACCACTGTTTTCTTATCTGGGGCTTGCAAAGCATCATCAACATTTTGCTCTGTAATTCCATATTCATTAAAAATTGCCGCATTACCCATCTTCAATTTGACAATCCGCTTCATACTCCAAAGAAGATCATTGGCATTGGCTGATCGACCATCATTAAACTTCAAACCATCACGTAAATGAAAAGTAATCACCGTACTGTGATCATCACCTGAAACATCCCAATGTGTTGCTAAAGCGGGAACCATTTTAGCAGGATCATTTGTCGCAGTACTGACCAAATTATCACAAACATTGCGAACAATTTCACTTCCATAAACATCATTAAGTTGTGCGGGATCAAATGTACTAATTGCATCAAGATTCCAAGCCATCACAAGGGTATCAGCGGGTGTTTTTGCTGAAACTTGTTGTGCAACCATCGCCAAAGCTATAAAAGCAGAAACAAGAGAGCTGCTATTTTGTAATATTTTTTTCTTCAAGTTCATAGACTTTTCCTTTTAAAGTTTACTATATAAATTTCCCACACAACAAGCACATGCTTAATAATAAGGTTAGATGATCCATAAGCGCCTCAAACAAAGTATTATTAAAACCTTCAAACAACACCACTTACCAACCACGGACTTCTACCCATGGCTATAAGCCAAGACAAACCAAAACATGCAACAACAAACACTCTGACATACAATGAATGCTCCCCCATAACAGAGCCTATTCATGATGTCATAACGCCTACGATTGAAGACTATAAAACCACTATTTTCTCTCTTTTGTCGGGTAAGCTTGTCTCTTCTTTCCTCTCGCCTTTTTATGCCATCAAAAGACTCTTCTTTGTTAGCTTAAGCGCCTTAATAACAAAGAGCTCTACTAACAATTTGACATTTTAACAAAACAGGAAAATTCACCCATCAACCGACATGACCTCCTCCCCCTACAAGAGGAATTTTGAATTTTTCCATAATCCTCTGCCAAATAACAGCTTGTAAATTATATTTTATTTCTAAATAAAAGGAGCATGGGCTCCCCCTGATATTCCTTTACGCACCCATACATAACAAAACTTTTGTCCACATCGTATTTTTAATATCTTTGCTCCTTTAACAACACTCAATTCATTGCTTACATTTTTTCAGAAAAAAGATCTTTTCAATGCACTAAGGTTGAAATATCTAAATATAATACCTATATAAGCACACCCTTATTAGAATAGATAGTCTTTTTTTAAGTAAACTGTCTTGAAATATTATTTCTATACACGATAATAATAAGTTCGTTACAAAATCTTCAATATACTACAACTCTCACTCTGATGTGAAACATCGAAACGTTATAAAATTTCTCTACAAATTCTCGAGACGAAAGGATATCCCTTCATTTAACAAAAGAAGCGCCATGAAAATATCGCAAAAAATGCAATAAAACATGTGTATATTTCAAAAACCAGCACCGTTAACCAGACTAAGGTGATAAACTCAAAAAAGTAAGAAAAAATAAAAAAATGTTTTTCCTTTATGATAATAACATCGCTGTACTATGATAATACAATAAAAAACACGATCTTCGAAAGTATCTTAGAATGAAGCGAAAAAAAAAATTATTAAATTCTTTTCATGCGTTTCTTGGAGAAAAATTAAGCCGCGTTAGTCTAAAATTGCTTATTCTTTCATTCTTCATTGGCATCGTAATGAATTTTTTGGGATGGACACCTCGAAACCTCATACAAAAAATAGTAGATTTTTTTCAATCACTATGGGAAGCAGGATTTATAACGCTTACAAATTTCTTCCATATAACTATGACAGGAGCTATTGTTGTTGTGCCTATTTTTCTTATCTTACGAATTTTTCATAAAAAATAAAAGCCTTAACATTTTCCTTGCGTTAATCTTTTCGAAAAATCAAACGACATAAAAATCCTGTAGTAATAGCAATAATCACTGCAACAATACCGTATAAAAAACGATACTTGTGCGCTGCATAAAAAATTGTATAGGTGATATGTGCTTTAACAATTTCAAGAGTCGTTGTTGCACTATCAATAAACTGTCCATCACGAAAAAGATAAGCACGAACTTTATAATGTCCAACCGGGATATTTGCTGGCAAACGAAAATGCGCTGTGAAAAGTGTGTCAGAACCAAAACGAACCCCACCCACTTCCTCATAATAAAGGCTTTTAGCTTTTTGCAATTTTATAAGTTCATCGCGAAAGGTTTGTATTTTTTTCTGATCTTGTTCATCCGTCTGCAATGGCAAATAGAGTAATCCTAACCCTAAGCGTTTATAATCTTCAATGCTCGTAATATCGTCAATTTCACGTGTTGTGACCATAGAGTAAAAAAGAGGAACCTTTTTAAAAATAAGAGAATCTGTATTGACCCATACACCGGCATTGCGTTTTTTTTCTCGCATCACCATTGTCCGATCTTGTCCCTCCAAGCTTACAACAATATCATAACGGTTCTGTCGAGAATATAACGGATCAATATTTTCTAAAACACCAGCAATATAAAGATCACGACCAGCAAAATTTGCATCCACAGTAATCGTATTCGTTGTTACAATAATTTGGACAGTTTCGTGGTCAACTTGATCAATGAATGTAGCTGGCGTCCCAACATGTGACCATGTAGAAAAAGAAATAAAACAAAAGCAACCTGTAATGATGTATAAAGAAAATAATCTACCCATTTTTATCTCATAAGAATATCCAGAGAGAAAAGATTATCAGGGCGTATAAATAATTGAAAAGCAAGACGCATACACACAATCAACACTAAAAATGCAAGTGCCATACGCAATTGTTCAGCCTTTAACTTCCGTCCAACCCGTGTTCCATATTGCGCACCAATACTTCCTCCAAGCATTAACAAAAAAGCCAAGACAATATCAACGGACTGATTAGTCATACTTTGCAAAACTGTCGTGAAAGAAGACACAAATGTAATCTGAAAAAGTGAAGTCCCAATCACCACACTGGTTGGAACACGCAGAAGATAAATCAATGCTGGGATCATAAAGAACCCCCCACCAATTCCCATAATAGAAGACAACAACCCCACGATGAGACCAATCCCTAAAACTGGAATAATGCTAACATATATCATAGATGTCCGAAAACGCATTTTTAAGGGTAAGCGATGAATCCAATTATGTCGACCAGCAAGACGAATATTGGCTTTTCCTGCCTTACGCTTGCGCATCATATCATACCAACTTTCAACGATCATCAAGCTTCCTACACTTCCAAGAAGAATCACATAAAGAAGCGAAATCATTAAGTCTAATTGACCTAACTTTTTCAAAACAGAGAAAACCTGAATTCCGATTAAAGAACCAATCCCTCCTCCAATCGCCAAAAGAATACCAAGTTTAATATCGAGCGTACGTCTTCTAAAATGTGTAATTGCTCCTGTTACAGATGAAGCAATCATCTGGTTAGCACCTGTTCCAACAGCAATAGCAGGAGGAATATTATAAAAAATCAATAACGGCGTGATGAGAAACCCACCACCGATTCCAAAAAGTCCTGAAAAAAAACCAGCAACGACTCCCATACCAATCAAGATCAGCATATTGAGTGACATTTCAGCAATTGGTAAATAAATACTCACTTACAGAACCTTCAAGATAATTTGAGGTTTTTTTACAATTAGAGAATCCTTCTCCAATTATCCTCTTTCCCAATAATCTCTGTTGCGTGTTTAAAAGGATAATTTTAGTTGCTATAGCTTCCGCACAAACACGAATGCGCAATACATTTCACATCTATTAACATCAACATCATAAAAATTAAAAAAAACGAGCTCCTTTTAAAAAGCTATAAAAACATAACGTTATCGCTACCACAAATGCAACGGTTAAAAAACAAAGAACACCTTTTTTTAGCAAATAAGATAAAAACGACACATGTTCCCGAGACTGCGTCCTTAAAGAAGAAAAATCATTCTCAATACAATGATTAGATGCCTGAGCACCCATCATACCTTTTTCTTCTATCATAGCATGCTTCACTACTCCCTCAACCTTTTTAAAAGAAGATTGCAGAGCATCACTGGGCAAAGGGCTTCTATTTTCTTGCTGCAACGTATTTTCAACATTTGTTTGGAGTGAAATTATGCTGTTTTCTTTCGAATAATTTTGCACCTTTTGAAGTAATAAGCGTTCTTGATTTCCCTCACATTCCATGTGAGCAAGTTTTTGTACAACAGAATCAGGTGATTTTGAACGAGACACCCGTCGTGTTACCGCTGCTTCTTCTAAGCTTTTTTTTTCACTCTGCAAACTTTGAACAATTGTTTTAATCTGCTCTAAAGACTGGAAAAGCTTTTTTTCTCTTTGACGACGTATATAATGTTCAGCCAAAATGGCCCGACTAATATCATCTAAGTAAGATTTAAAATGCTCTTCTACCGAATTCTGCTGCATTAAAGAACGAGGCGAATGCTTCATTTGCATTTGCGCATAAACGGTGCGTAATTTTTGAGCAATATCCGACATCGTTACTTCTACAGAAGTATCCATTCTCTCTTTCTGTTCAACAAAAGAAAAGACTTTATCGTTCCTAACCTGTTTGGTCGCCTGGTCGATCGTATGACCCTTCGTATTCACAAACGCCTACCCCTCATTAACCTTTTTGAAAAGAATCGCAACAAATGATGAGAAAGTGTGCTCTATTTTAGTAAATAGAGCTTTAAGAACTTCCAAAAACTTTTTTGTTAGAAATATTTTCCCCAATCTTTATCTAAAATATTTGAAAGAAAGATCTTTAATTTTTCTATCTTCAAGATTTGAAGAGCAAAATCATTCCCCCATTTTTATCTTTTTCACTTAATTTTTCATTGCATAAAGGACCTATTGCACCATCATAAACAAAGCATAAGAAACTAAAAAAGAATATTCTCACAAGACAGTTTGATTTTTTTACTTTTTATTCAAGCAAATAAGGCAATTATGGCAATGCAAAAATATGAAGATTGAAAATGACGACGAGAAAGTACAAGTAAACATAAAAAAGCTTATACGAAAGAGAACACAAGTTATAAATTGAGACTTCATTCTAAACAATTTGGTTTCTTATGAGTATTGCTATAAACTTGTAACATACAAACAAAGAGGATCATTATGAAGATAATTGTCGCTGTCAAACGTGTTGTTGATTATAACATCAAGATACGCGTCAAACCGGATAGTACAGGCGTTGATCTGTCTCACGTAAAAATGTCTATGAATCCTTTTGATGAGATAGCCGTGGAGGAGGCCATTCGCCAAAAAGAATCCGGTAAAATTTCAGAAGTTCTTCTTGTTTCAATTGGCCCAGAAGCAGCTCAAGAAACTCTACGAACAGGACTTGCAATGGGAGCTGATCGCGCACTTCTTGTCACAACGGATCAAACACTTGAACCCTTAGCAATTGCTAAGATTCTCAAAACCATTGTTGATGAAGAAAAACCCGACATGGTCTTTTTAGGAAAACAAGCAATTGATGACGATAGCAACCAAACAGGACAAATGCTCGCTGCTCTTCTTGGGTGGGGACAAGCAACTTTTGCCTCACATCTTAACATAGAAAATGGGCATGCTACAGTTACTCGTGAAGTTGATAATGGAACACAAACCCTTTGTCTTCCCCTTCCCATGGTTATGACCGCCGATCTACGGCTCAATGAACCGCGTTACACCTCTCTCCCCAATATCATGAAAGCAAAAAAGAAAATCATTGAACAAAAATCTCTTACTGATCTTGGCGTCGATACGAAAGCACGCTTAATAATTTTAAGCGTTGAAGAGCCAAAACCCCGTCAATCCGGTATAAAAGTGGCAAATGTAGTAGAACTTGTCAGAGCCTTAAAACAGAAGAACTGCATTTAATATTCTCACCACTAGAGTAAAAGCAACACTCACATAAAAGGGCAAAAACTTATGGCAATTCTTTTATTGGCCGATCATAATACAGAAGAAACAGCAAAAGCACTCACCGCTGCACGCGTACTCAGTAATGATATCGATATTCTGGTTTGCGGAGAAAAAATTCAAACGATAGCGGAAAATAGTGCTAAACTTAATGGTGTGCGGCAAGTTCTTATTGCAAAAGCAGACTATTTAGCCCATCAACTTGCCGAACCTATGTCAGATACAATTCTCATGTTAGCAAAGGATTATGATGTGATCATGGCAGCATCCAGCAGTACTGGGAAAAATGTGATGCCGCGCGTAGCAGCTCTTCTTGATCTTATGCAAATTTCAGATATTACCGCCATTCTTTCACCCAATACCTTCAAACGACCAATTTATGCAGGCAATGCATTTGAAACTGTACGCACCAATGATTATAAAAAGATTATAACAGTTCGCACCGCTTCTTTCACCCCAACGCCTTCCCAAAATAATTCTGCTCCCATTAAAACAATAACACCAGCTCCCAATCCAAATCTTTCTTCTTTCGTAAAAGCAGAGACAAACAAAAGTGATCGTCCTGAGCTCACCTCAGCACGTGTTATTATATCAGGCGGGCGTGGTCTTGGTTCTCAAGAGAAATTTATGGCCCTGCTTCTTCCTCTTGCAAACAAATTAAATGCTGCTTTAGGTGCCAGCCGCGCAGCAGTGGATGCAGGCTATGCTCCCAATGATTGGCAAATTGGACAAACAGGAAAAGTCGTTGCCCCTGAACTCTATATCGCCGTTGGCATTTCCGGTGCAATCCAGCATGTAGCCGGTATAATGGATGCACAAATTATTGTTGCCATTAATAAAGATGAAGAAGCTCCCATCATGCAAATTGCCGATTACACCCTTGTAGGTGATCTCCACCAAATTATTCCAGAATTGGAGAAAGCTTTATAAGCCATGAAAGCACTTCTGCATGACCAACGTGAAAGTATGGAGTTTGACATAGTCATTGTCGGAGCAGGACCAGCAGGGCTTTCTGCCGCAATTCGTTTTAAACAAATTAATCCTGAGCTTTCTGTCACAATTGTTGAAAAAGGGACCGAAGTTGGTGCACATATTCTCTCTGGCGCAGTTGTTGACCCCATTGGTATCGACACACTCTTACCAGAATGGCGAAATGATAACGACCATCCCTTTACAACCCCTGTCACACAGGACCAATTTTTTTTTCTAAAGCCTCAAAAGTCCACAGTATTTCCCAATATTTTGCACCCTAAAATCTTATCAAATAACGGATGTTATATCGTTTCGCTTGGGAGCGTCTGCCGCTGGCTAAGCAAAAAAGCTGAAGCGTTGGGTGTTGAAATCTATCCTGGTTTTGCAGCAACAGAACCCATCATCCAAAAAGATAACGGAGCTATCATTGGTGTTCTCACCGGTGATATGGGGCTTAACAAAGATGGAACCCCTGGAAAAAATTATATGCCTGGGATGGCTTTATTAGCAAAATATACTCTGATTGCGGAAGGAGCACGCGGCTCAATTGCAAAACAACTGATACAACATTTTAATCTTAGCAAAAATCGAGAACCACAAAAATTTGGTCTTGGTCTCAAGGAGCTCTGGGAAATTGCCCCCAACAAACACCAACGCGGTTTAGTACAACATTTCACTGGTTGGCCCCTAGACAATAATACCGGTGGCGGTGGCTTTATTTATCACCAAGAAAACAATATCATTTCTGTCGGTTTTGTTGTGCACTTAGATTACAAAAATCCTTATCTTTCTCCCTTTGAAGAATTTCAACGTTTTAAAACACATCCAAAACTCTATAAAATCTTTAAAGGCGCAAAACGTCTTTCCTATGGTGCACGTGTTATCAGCGAAGGAGGTTGGCAATCTGTACCAAAACTCACCTTTCCTGGTGGGGCGCTTATTGGCTGCTCTGCTGGATTTGTCAATGTTCCTCGTATCAAAGGATCACACAATGCCATCTTATCTGGCATATTAGCTGCCGATAAAATGGCTACCGCTCTTGCACAAGGGCGTGCCCATGATGAGGTTAAAGAAATCGAAGAACAGTGGCGAAAAGGGCTCATTGGCAAAGATCTTTATAAAGTGCGAAATGCCAAACCGCTCTGGGCAAAATATGGGACAAAATATGGAATTAAACTTGCTGGTTTTGATATGTGGTGGCAACAACTGTTCGGATTTTCCTTATTTAAAACACTCTCCCACGGAAAGGAAGATTATGCATGCCTTGAACCAGCAGAAAAATTTCAACCCATTTCTTACCCAAAACCAGATGGCGTTGTAACCTTTGATCGCCTTTCAAGTGTTGCCCTTTCCAATACGCATCATGAAGAAAATCAACCTTGTCATTTAAAAATAGCCTCATTAAAAAAGCAAAAGGACTCTGAATATGCAATCTATGGAGGACCCTCTACACGCTATTGTCCCGCCGCTGTCTACGAGTGGCTAGAGGATAATGATCATCTGACTTATATGATAAACGCTTCAAATTGCATACATTGTAAAACATGCGATATCAAAGATCCAAACCAAAATATCACTTGGATCTGTCCGCAAGGCAATGAGGGCCCCTTCTATCCCAATATGTAATTCCCCAATGTATAATCATTGTTCATTTTCCTAAAATTGAAATATACAAAACGCAATGGATAAAAATATTTCCCTCAGATCAGAAATCTATCAATCACCTTCCTGCATACGTTCTTTCACAATGTAAAAAGAACTCTATTCTCATATAAAATACTCTCTTCACCGCATGAATTTTTTCAATAGAAAAACATAACATATTTTTATCAAAATTTTTTTATTTAAATGACAAAACAATAATAAATATATTCTTGACAATTCTGCGATAAAGGAACAGCCGCGGTTCTCGAAAACCTGAAGGAAAATAAGCCCGTTCTACTTTACCCCCTCTCCCATATGATCCAAAATGCTTTTAGCCCTCTCATAAGAAACATCAGTCGTTTTAACTAGCCAAGAGCAAAACCTACGGAGGTACAATTCAAGTTTATTTTTTCTCCTGCACTTGCCAAGTAATGCTCACTCAAGAAAAACCACGAATGAATGTAGAAAAAACATTGTGAGATAAAGAGATAAAGAGCATGCTTGTTCAAGCCCTTTATAATGTTTCTACTGATAATGACACGAAAAAATCTTTAATCTCACATTAACCTTTTATTTTTGCATCAAGGATAATCGCCTTGCATCTAACCTTACCAATATACTGCAATGAATGTGTACAAATACCGTAAGAATAAGCAGATGCCAAGCCATGGAGACTATCGCTATTAGCAAAACACCTGATAAAAAACAAAATAGCTTTCATGACCACTCTATGACGCGTTTTATAGAGTTGTTTTTTTTATAAAGCTTGTGCTTTCGCTATTGCTTGTAAATCAACATCCAAATTGAACACAAGTGGTATATTTAAAAGAAAGATTAAGGTGAATGAAAGCTCTGCACGCCGTTCCAGCTTTTGTAGCTAGAGCAAAAATATTGCATATTCTATTTGAGTAATCTCTGAAACGAAAATACAGCTTCATTTAGCAAGAACATCAAATCTGAAAGGAAAAAACTGTTTTCCTCTTTACTATCATCTGTCCATTCGGTTTTAAAACTTTCAAAAGCATCACAATATCCTCTAAAAAGAAGAGATAACGTATTGTCCCCGCTTTTATTACTTACGTTTTTTTATGGGAGCATATCCTTCAGAAAAAATAAGGTATCCAAAATTAAAGCAGACTTGTGTTGTTCAGTCATGGGCTTGTTTTTAAGAGATAGCTCTCATATCAAACAATAATTTTGCGACACTATCCGAAAAAGGTATAACGCAATCCTGTGAACGAACAGTTCCATATTTATGAAATAAAAAGTACAAGCTAACAGCATTATTTTCTCTGCGATCTCCAATGAGGCGATAATCTTTGTTTTAAGGAGGTTTCAAGATGCACAAAAATGATTTTGATTAATTGACTATAAGAAGAGCTGAGATAATGTTACGATATTTAAAGCTCCTAATTAATAGGCAAAATAATAAATTTTCTATTATAAATCAAATGTTTAAGATAAAATTTAGCCTTAAACTTTTCTAAGGTACTCATTATACTGTATACTGTTAAAGCTGTAGAGAATATGAAAAAATAAAGTATTTTGCTGATAAGAGCTTATATTTGATCAAGTCAGCTGCCAGTTAACTGTATGTGTTTCAAAAGGGGCTGTTTACATTTGCTCAGAAAAACAGTTTGGATATCAATAGAATATTTGAAAAATCGGCGTTATGGAAATAATCTAAAAAGCTTAGCTTTTAAAAGAGCACAAACAAGCATGAGATTATAACATTGGGTAAAATTGTTTTTTGGTTCTCGAAGGAAAAACTTTATAGAAAATCATGGGGTAGATAGAATATTGGTTACATTTGGAATTTGTTTTACTGGAAAAAATAACGCGGATCAAAATAGATAATAATGTTAAATTAAGATATTAAATATGAAATTATCTTATTGTAGTGTAATCGATTATTCGAATAAGGTAAGCCTTTGTAATGATAAAAAATGTGCTGGTAAAAAATGAGCTAAAATGGCTTATGAGTATGGATAAAAATCTTGTGGTGAGGAGAATTTAATGAAAAGAAAAGAGCATGTGTGAAAAAGCATATTTTATAGGTGCGCATGCTTATTCTGCACCCGTTATAGAATCAGGGCTTTATCTTGTGGCAACACCTATCGGAAATCTTGCAGATATTACGCTTCGTGCTTTGCAAGTACTTGCAGGAATTGATATTTTAGCGTGTGAGGATACGCGAGTAACACGTGTTTTGTTGGAACGTTACGGTATTCAAAAAAAACCTTTTCTCTATCATGAATATAATGCGCAAAAAGCGGGTCCGAAGCTCTTAGCGGCTTTAGCAGAAAACAAAACAGTAGCACTTGTTTCAGATGCCGGAACACCACTTATTTCTGATCCTGGATTTCGATTGGTGGAAGAGGCCCGTAAAGCTGGTCATAAAATTATTCCTATTCCTGGAGCATCCGCTCTTTTAGCCGCTCTTATACCGACAGGGCTTCCTACTGATAGCTTTTTTTTTGCAGGTTTTTTGAGTGCACGAAAGCTACAGCGCCGAAAACGGTTGGAACAATTAAAAGAGATTCCAGCAACTTTGATTTTTTATGAATCACCGCATCGTCTTGTTGAAACTTTACAGGATATGGTCACTCTTTTTTCGGCTGATCGACCTGCTGCCATTTGTCGTGAATTAACAAAAAAGTTTGAAACAGTAGATGTTTCCAATTTGGGAAATTTGTTAGAAAATTACAGAAAACAAGCACATATTCGTGGGGAAATTGTTGTCCTTGTTGGAGAATCATCTTCTTCTTTAAATGTGATAAGTGATCAAGAAATTGATGAAATGCTATTAGAACGCGCACGGACACATTCTGCTGCTCAAGCGGCAGCTTTTGTTGCAAAAAAAACCGGTTTTAAAAAGCAGGAACTTTTTCAGCGATTAATCTTTTTAAAAAATGCGTAAAATGATACAAAAAAAACGCAGACAAAAGTCTTTTTATCGAGGGGTTCGTGCAGAAAAATTGGCAGCTTTGTGGCTACGTTGCAAAGGGTTTCACATTGCCGAAAGGCGTTTTAAAACAAAATGTGGAGAAATTGATTTAATTGCACGACGCGGAAATCTTGTGTTAATCGTTGAAGTTAAAGCACGTTCAACGTTGGCTGAAGCAATGGAAGCGGTTTCCCGAATGAATGAAAAGCGAATTGAGGCAGCTGCCGATATTTGGCTCGCACGGCAAAAAGATTATGCCCTTTTGTCTGTACGCTTTGATTTAATTGCAATTTTACCTTGGCGTTGGCCACAGCATATCCCTGCATTTTTTACATCTGATCAATAAACGGCACCCCCGTTTTAACCATATTCAATAAAAAACATTTCGTTTTTATGTGCATATGCGTTAAAAAGTGTGTAATAATTGAGCGCTATAAGGAGCGAAATATGGATGATTATGAAAAGTTTGCAACAGGTTTGCTCATCATTTTTGGAGCGCTAATTATTGGTGGTTTAATGGCAATGCATATTGTGCTTATGAATAAACCAGGTTTTTTATTTGCATTAGCCGCAGCTGTTGTTGGTTGGTTTTCTGCTTTTGCCGTTCTCTTTGACAAGCCCAAAATCTATTTGGTTTTGATTATTCTTGCTATGTTATGTGTTGCTTCTTCAATTAGCGTTTATGTTAGTTAAAACACCTGAGATGTTGATTGAAATTCCTTTTAAAATATGAAACTGAGAAATAGATAATGAGACTTGGCTTTTTGGGAACGGGTACAATCAGTGCTTCAATGGTGAATGGCTTAATGACAAGCAACTTTGATGTTTCTTCCATTATTGTTTCGCCTCGCAATGCACAAACAGCAAAGCGCCTTTCACGCACTTATGATAAAGTTATGATTGCTGAAAATAACCAAGCGTTGCTCGATGTTAGTGATTGTGTTTTTCTTTGCTTGCCCAATCAAATTGCAGAAGACGTTTTGCGCTCTCTTTGTTTTCGTCCAGAACAGCTGGTTATTTCCGTACTTGCTATGGCAAAAGCAGCAGAAATAGAAGAGTGGATTAATCATAAAGTTTATCGTGCTGTTCCATTACCTTTTGTTGCAGAATGCAAAAATTTGACACCAATCTATCCCAATCATCCCTTTTTGCGCACTTTATTTGATGCATTGGGGGGCACATTGGTGCTGGATAAGGAAGAGCAGTTTAATCTTTTTATGACAGCTGGTTCACTTATGGGAGTATATTTTAATTTTATAAAAACTGCCCATCAATGGTTTATAACACAAGGGTTAAAAAAACAACAATCAGCAGAATTCCTTACCATGATGTTTGGAAATCTTACAGATGAAATGCGTAAAACTATAGCAACGGATCGTTCTGTATCTCTCGATTTTGCACTGCTTGAAAAAGAGTTTTCAACAAAGGGTGGAACAAATGAATTTTTGTCAAATTACTTTTCTCAACAAGGGGGAAAGAATGCTTTAACAATGGCTCTTGAAGCTACTTTGCAAAAAATGAATGCTTCTAAAAAGACTTGACCAATATTTTTATCATCTCAATAAGAAAAAACTAAATGTTGAAGATGTATATCAAGAAAACTCACATCAAAAAATGCTTTTTTATGAAAAAATTGATTATTAAAATATTTTTTACAACCTTTTACAATTTTTCTAAATTATTTTTATTTTCGGTCTTCTTCTTTTTGCCTCAAGTCCAATATTTTTTTCTACCTCACAGCTCTAGCTCTTCAATTTTGTTCCCCTTCAGGTTATCCAAACGCATGAATAATTTTTTGTTTATTTAACCTATATACTCCATTCACACATTAAAACTTCCTCTTACAAAGAAGCGACTATTTTTATGTCTTTCATGATTGTGTTTTAATAAACTCTCTTATAACATCCCCCCCATTCAAAAGAGTTGATTTTTTATTTGATCAACAATTTTACGATATAGTTTAGCATGCTCTTCACTAGGCTTAGCAACAAAAATAGGGATTCCTTCATCTGAAGAAAATCGTAAAGCTGCATCAAGCGGTATTTCCGCTAAGAAAGGGACTTCTCGACGTTCCGCTTCTGCCCGTGCACCACCATAGCCAAAAATATCATAGCGTTTTCCCGTATCAGGAGCGATAAAATAACTCATATTCTCAATGAGTCCTAAAATAGGAACATTAACTTTCATGAACATTTCTATTGCTTTACGTGCATCCACTAAAGCAAGATCTTGGGGCGTAGAGACAACCAACGCACCTGTTAATTGTACCTGTTGGGCAAGCGTTAATTGTGCATCCCCTGTACCGGGCGGCATATCAACGACTAAAACGTCCAGAGGCCCCCATACAACATCTCGTAACAATTGCGTTACAGCTGCCATAACCATAGGACCACGCCATACTACCGGCTTTTCTTCCTCAACCAAAAATCCCATCGACATCAATTTAAGTCCAAATTTTTCAAGAGGTTGAATCTTTTTTTCTCCAATAAGCTGTGGTTTTTGATTAACAAGTCCTGTCAAACGTGGCAACGAAGGACCATAAATATCAGCATCCATCACCCCCGTCTTGAAACCAGAATCTTGTAAAGCTAAGGCGATATTTATTGCCATCGTAGATTTTCCGACCCCTCCTTTTCCAGAAGCAACAGCAATCACATGCCGCACACCTTCTATGGGCATTTTGATCGGTAAGAGATTTGCTCTTCGACTAGGTGCTGTCTTTGTTATTTTTTCTGCTGTAAGTGTAACAACAGCAGATTTCACTCCCTCCAAAGCACATACCACCTTTTCAGCAGAACGACGCAATGATTCCCATTCTTGCACACCTCCATCAGGAACTGTAATGGAAAAGAAAACCTTACCATCAGCAATTAATATTTCTGAAAGAAGACCCAACGACACAATATCGCTTTCAAGATCTGGTCCTTTGATTGTACGTAATACGTTACGGACAGCCTCACTTGTGATAAGATCCATGTTCTTTCCTCTCTATAAAAATACCAGCAAATATAAGCATAAGAACGAAAAATACTTACAAGGTTCATCACTTGATAATTTTCTACTTTACTCAGCATTATAAAGTATACATCTCTTATCTCTTTAAAAATATGAAACCATCCTTAAAATAAAGAAGCTCAAACATAAAATCTGCTATAAAATCCTATCAATCACGTTTGTGCTACAACCACTTTAATAAATATTCTGATAAAAATTTTGTAAAAAAAACTGAAAAAACTCTTAATCTTAAAGGATATTTTAAATTGAGCATACAGTAATCAGTCACACCTTCTTTAATTCTTTAAGTCCCTAGCCATTTATGTTCTGTAGATTCAATCGTTATTTTCTAACACTCCTACAGTATTGTAAAAAAGCATCACAGATAGTTATCAAGGTGTTTTGTATTCTTTCAAGAGAGAGAAAAACAATCTAAGATTGACTTTTTTTATATTTTTCCTTATGGGTTAACAGCCGTATGATAGGATAAAATTGTTTATCTCGCGCATAACTACTCATAAAACGAAAATTAAGAAGGGCCGCACTCCGCGGTATTTAAATAAATGAAACGTACTTACCAACCCTCTAAACTTGTCCGTAAACGCCGCCATGGGTTTCGTGCACGCATGGCCACAGCTGGAGGACGTAAAGTTATTGCTGCAAGACGTGCTCGTGGACGTAAGCGGCTTTCTGCTTAACCATTTAAATTTTCACAACCGTTGAGGATTGCTCATCGTTTCTTCGTTGTGACACTTTTATTATGAACCTACAATGTCTGCTTGCAGGCATTTAATGAAATTGCGAAATATTCTTTTATGAAGAAAAAACATCCCTGCCGTATTCGCAAAAGAGCAGACTTTTTGGCTGTCCGTACAGGAGAAAAACGACGTGGTCCTTTATTTTTGCTCGAAGTTAAATCTCGTGAACAAACAACAGAAAGAAAAGATTCTCTTTTTGCACGTGTAGGCTTCACTGTTACCCGTAAAAACGGTAATGCTGTGAAACGTAATCGTATTAAAAGGCGCTTGCGTGAAGCCGTGAGAGTTGGTGTAACAAACCACATGGAAGCAGGAACAGACTATGTCATTGTAGCGTACCGTGATGTGTTACATGCACCTTTTACATCCTTGATTAGTGAATTAAATCGGCGAATAAAACCAAAAATAAAACATCAGCAACAACAACAAGGGTGTACGGATGGAATATAACCGCAATTTCTTTATCGCTATTGGCTTATCTTTCGTAGTGCTCATCGCATGGCAATTTCTTCATGTTGCTCCCAAACAAGCAAAGTTACAAAAACAACAAGTCGTCACACAGCAATTGTCAAAACAACAATCAGCCCTTTCTACTACCACAACGGATTTTTCTGACGATACCTCAACGTATCAAGCTACATCTATCATCGAACAGCCCATGACACCTGAAATCCGGAAAGCTGTATTGGACAAAACAGAACGTATTGCGATCAAAACCAATGAACTGGAAGGCTCTATTAATCTTGTTGGTGCACAATTTGATGATCTTCACCTCAAAAAATATCGTTTAACAGTCGATAAAAAATCACCGGAAATCGATTTGCTAAATCCTAAAGGTTTCAAAACGACCTACCTTGCTGAATTTGGTTTTGCAAGTGCGTCTTTGCCAGCAAAAGCCTTGCCACAATCGGATACAAAATGGCAAATAGAGGGAAACAATACAATCCTGACTCCTTCAACACCCATCACTTTAATTTATAATAATGGACAGGGACAAATCTTCCGGCGGACCCTTTCTGTTGATAATCATTTCATGTTTACCATTGAGGATTCTATCAGCAATGAAAGCGATCAACCAATACATCTCTCGTCCTATGCTCGCGTTGCACGTGCTGCACCACCAGAACATACAAATGCAACCTATTTACTTCATGAAGGTATGATAGGTATTGCAGGAGATTCGCTCAAAACTGAAAAATATAAAACCTTAGCAGAGCTTGACCCAAATCCTGATAATGGGCAAAAAAGCATGACTTTTTCCAAAGTAACAGGAGGTTGGATTGGTATTACCGATAAATATTGGGCTGTAGCAGTTATTCCCCCGCAAAATAAAGAATATACAAGCCGTTTTATTTATTTTGATCGTTTGCAAACGCATTATCAGTCTGACTTGCTAGGGTCGCTTTTAACGATTGCCCCAAATGAAACAAAAACTGTTACAAATCGTCTTTTTGCTGGTGCAAAACAAGTTGAAATTATTAATAATTATCAAAATGACCTAAAAATCAAAAAGTTTGCTCTTTTAATTGATTGGGGCTGGTTTGATTTCATCACCAAACCAATGTTTTCCCTCATTGATATTCTTTATAAACAAACAGGGAATTTTGGTATCGCCATCCTTCTTGTCACAGTTCTCTTAAAAACTCTTCTTTTCCCTCTAGCCAATAAATCTTATAAATCTATGGCACGCATGAAGCTTTTACAACCGCGGTTGCTAGAAATAAAAGAAAAGTATCCCGATGACCAAACCAAACAACAAAAGGCAATAATAGATCTATATAAAACCGAAAAAATAAATCCCCTTGCAGGCTGTTGGCCAATGTTGGTTCAATTCCCAATATTCTTTGCTCTTTATAAAGTTCTCTATATCACTATTGAAATGCGCCATGCCCCTTTCTTTGGCTGGATTAAAGATTTAGCGGCACCCGATCCAACTTCTCTTTTTAACTTGTTTGGTCTCTTGCCATATACAACGCCAACATTTCTTATGATTGGTGCATGGCCTTTGATTATGGGAATAACGATGTTTTTACAAATGCGTATGAATCCCGCTCCTCAAGACCAAACCCAAGCGATGATATTCACATGGATGCCTGTTGTCTTTACTTTTATGCTCGCCTCTTTCCCTGTTGGTCTCGTCATCTATTGGGCATGGAACAATATATTATCAATCATTCAGCAAGGTATCATGATGAAGCGCCAAGGAGTTAAAATTGAGCTTTTTGATAATCTGAAAGCCATCTGGAGAAGATCACCCAAAAAAGAAGTGCATGAATGACAAGAGATTCTTCCCTTTCTGGAATTTTTTCTCGCAATTGGATTTTTATTCGTGGTGTACCAGCAATACGCTTTCTCCCCCCCGAAGGACCACCAGAAATTGCATTTGCAGGACGTTCCAATGTTGGAAAATCATCTTTAATCAACGCACTCGTCCAACAAAAAAGCTTAGCACGTACCTCAAATACACCAGGACGGACTCAAGAGCTTAATTATTTTGTCCCCGATGGATTCAGTGGACAACTAGGAGACCTTCCCCCTCTAGCATTAGTAGATATGCCTGGTTATGGTTTTGCTGCTGCTCCTAAAAATCTTGTTGATGCGTGGACAAATTTGATTTTTAGCTATTTACGGGGGCGCACAACGTTAAAACGTGTATATATCTTAATTGATTCACGGCACGGAATCAAAAATAATGATGAAGATGTTCTTGCTCTCCTTGATAAAGCAGCTGTTTCTTATCACATTGTTTTGACAAAAAGCGATAAAATCAAATCAAATGCCTTGGAAAAATTAATTATGAGCACACAAACAAAGCTTCTTAAACGCCCAGCAGCTTATCCTGAGCTTCTTGTAACCTCTTCAGAAAAAGCTATCGGTTTAGAAGAATTACGTGCTGCCATTTTGCAAACCATCGCATAAGAGAACAATTCCTAGTCATTAGCAATTTATTAATTATAATTACTAGCAGCTACTAATGATCTTGTACTTCTAGTCAAGCATCTTTATAAAAATGATTACTTGAAAGAATTCTCTTCAACTCTATTTGATAGTGTAAATTATGCTGACACTTTTTCACTCTCCCCTATCCTCTGCCTCGCGCTTCATACGCCTCATTCTTGGGGAATATGGTGTAACCACTCAACTGATTGAAGAATATGAATGGGCAAGAAGACACGAATTTCTAGCCCTCAATCCCGCTGGTCATGTTCCTGTTTTTCTCGATGAACACGAGGTTCCATTATCAGGTCCTCTTGTTATCTGCGAATATTTAGACGAAACACATGGAAGTTTACGACAAGAAAATAAGCTCTTTCCAGAAAATCCTTTAGATCGTGCGGAAGTACGCCGTCTCAATGACTGGTTCTTAAATAAATTCGAAAATGAAGCAACGCGCCATATCGTACGAGAACGAATCCATAAACGTGAAATGCCACTTGCCATTGGCGGTGGTGCTCCTAATTCACAAATTTTACGCAATGCACGTGCCAATATTTTACCACATATGAACTATCTCAATTGGCTCTGTGCCTCTCGCGATAGCTTAGTCGGTTCTTCCTTGTCCTATGCAGATCTAGCAGCAGCAGCTTCTATTTCTGTACTTGACTTTCTAGGGGAAATTGACTGGGAACAATCTCCTGCTGCCAAAGACTGGTATATGAGAATTAAATCACGCCCTTCTTTTCGTTCTCTTTTAACAGATCGCGTCCGCGGAATTGTTGCAAGTGCTCACTATGCAGATCTTGATTTCTAGCCTTCTCTCACAAACAAAAATAAAAGTGATATTTTATCTAAAGGATATTTATAGGTTTATGAATTTTTATGCATGCGTATAAACGATATAATGATTTATAATCGTATTCAACAGGGAATAAGACCCATTATAATTGAATCAAAGAAAATACTTTCTTATCGTGTCACAAAAAAAGATTAGCACAGGGATAAAAAATATTTAAGAAAGCATTTTAACGACTCTCTTTAAATACAAGAGCTGTAGCATCATTAGAAGCTAGGCAAATAAAATAACAATACTTAACGCATGTTATCCTCAAGTCTCCCCAATATATGAAAAAACGCATTGCATAACATATATACTATTTGCTCTATAATAAAAAAATCCTCATCATGCGTTTTTACAACATAACAATTTTTTTAACTGACTTTCCTAAAAGATGAAGAATCCGACCAACTCTCGTGTGTAAACAATCCAACTTCTTGTTAGCCCCTTGTTTTACCCCCTTTTTACGTGATTGTATTTATGGATAACATATTTATATACAATGATAAATAATCGTTTTTTTACTTTAATCATCAATTCCAAATACCTTTTTCTCATTACCTTCATCACATTTAAAACAATCAAAATCGCTTTCTTATGCGTCACAAATAGAATTGGTAAATGAAAGAATATTAAAGAAAAGAATGAAAATGCCTAAGTGCCAAGAATTATTAAAACATTAAAGGCTAACAAAACGTGATAATGCTAATTTTCTCTATTTATGAAGCATAAAGATAGTGGTGCAGAATAGATGTTATATTATTCATGGATACTCTCTCGTGATACCACTCACGAGCACTATCATAAAATAAGTTTAGAAGAATTGATAAATATTTCTTTAAGAAAAGCGCATGAATTGACAACATAGGTGTATTTTGTTTGGGAGATCTTGTTTTGCATGAAGAACGCTCTCCCCTTAAAGAACGAAAGAAACAAAAGCGTAAAGTAATACACAATCTCCTTTAGGTGTCATAAGCAAACCTTACTTAGGAATATTCATTACACACTCTAACGAAAAACATCTCTATTTAAATTTGTAGATCTTATATCACTTGCTCTAAACAACAGTATTTTACAGCACAACAAGATAAATTAAAGCAGGAAAAAAATTTTTCTATAAAGAAAAAGAACCATTGGAAAGAAGGCAAGAATTTGCCTATACTGCACAGTAAAGTATTATAAGGAGATAAAAATGCGCCTTACAGTTGTTGGTGCAAATGGAAGAATGGGACGTGAACTCATTACAACAATCCAGCAGAGGAGAGATGTAGAACTTTGTGCTGTTCTTGTACGCAAAGGCTCACCGTTTGTAGGAAAAGATGCCAGTGCCTTAATTGGTTCAGATTCTCTTGGGATTGGTATCACTGACGATCCCGAAAATGCCTTTTCTAATACAGAAGGTATTTTAGATTTTTCACAACCAGAAGCCAGTATTCTTTATGCTAACTACGCTGCTCAAAAAAGCCTTGTCCATATTATTGGCACCACAGGATTTAGCAAAACAGAAGAAGAAAAAATTGCAGATTTTGCGAAATATACAACAATTGTCAAATCCGGAAATATGAGCCTTGGAATAAATCTTTTAGCCAACCTTGTAAAGAAAGCCGCTAAAGCATTAGAAGCCGATGATTTTGATATCGAAGTTTATGAAATGCATCACGCTAACAAAGTTGACGCCCCTTCTGGAACAGCCCTTCTTCTTGGCCAAGCAGCAGCTGAAGGGCGCAATGTTATGCTTAAAAATGTGCGTGTCAACGAACGCAATGGTCATATAGGTAAACGCAAAAAAGGCACCATTGGCTTTTCCTGTTCACGTGGTGGGACAGTTGTTGGAGAACACAGTGTCATTTTTGCCGGCTCCAATGAGCGCATTGTTCTTTCACATACAGCGCAAGAACGCTCTATCTTTGCCAATGGCGCATTAAAAGCAGCTTTATGGGCACAAAATCATGAAAGCGGTCTTTATTCAATGTTCGATGTTTTGGGATTGAACAATGAATTTTAAACAATCAATAGAATAGAGGCAATTCATAATGGGACGCATACTTACACTAATTCGTCATGGACAAAGTGAATGGAATCTCAAAAACCTTTTTACCGGTTGGAAAGATCCTGATTTAACAGAAAAAGGTCATGCCGAAGCGATAGCAGCAGGAAAAAAACTGAAAGAATATGGTTTGAAGTTTGATATCGCTTATACATCAGCCTTACAGCGTGCTCAAAAAACCGCTCAGCACATTTTAGAGCAAATGGGACAATCAGATTTAGAAGTGATAAAAAATCCCGCATTAAATGAACGTAATTATGGTGATCTTTCTGGTTTAAATAAAGATGAAGTACGCCAACAATGGGGGCAAGAGCGAGTGCAAATGTGGCGCCGCTCCTATACAATTGCACCCCCGAATGGAGAAAGCCTACGCGACACCGGTGCGCGCATCTGGCCTTATTATCTTTACCATATCCAGCCTCATATTTTGCGCTCCCAAACTGTTTTGATCGCAGCACATGGAAATTCTCTTCGTGCTCTTATTATGGCGCTTGAAGGTCTCTCCGGTGAGGAAATTATATCTCAAGAATTAGCGACCGGCATTCCTATTATTTACACATTTAATCCGGATTCAACAATTTTATCAAAGACAGTCCTCACACCTTAAACTTCTAAAATCATGATCTCTCTCAAAAGTTCAATGCTATCGTTTTAAGCTGAAAAAATAAATTCTATAATTTTATTGACAGAGTTGCTTCATGCGCTTAGATGAATTTTATAAGCCCAGATGGCGGAATTGGTAGACGCGCAGGTTTCAGGTACCTGTGCCGTAAGGCGTGGAGGTTCGAGTCCTCTTTTGGGCACCATTTTGTATCTTTAACACATTAAATATATAGATTTTTTCTTTAAAGAGCTATTTTAAGACCAACTTTTAGACCACCTTCTACGGTTTATACAACTTTAGCTAATTTGTTCCTTATTTTTCTTTGGAGTGAAGGATAAGATCTCTTTCTTTCTCCATCTCACTGCTCTCCCTAGCTTATATAGCTCTGGCCCCCTTGAAGCACCCAATTACGAATCGTGGTTGTGGATACACTAAAAAACTTTGCACACTCACGTGTTATTACATATCCATCTCCATCATCAAATATCATCTCATTACCTTTCTCTTTTTTATATTAATTAAATGGGCGGGGGTGCTGGGAGGAGAGAGCACCCCCATAGGTTTAAGCAGCTTTTGTCAAAATCTTTTGCATCTCTTGTTCTATTTCCCCTAAAAAGATTTCGACCGCTTTATTAATCTCTTCAATGTGTTCCTCATCACGATTGATGCGTTTGATTTTCATTCTCAAACCAGTAGATTTGCCTACAAAGTTTGGATTATAGCTCATGAAATCACACCATTTGCGTCCAGTGCATGCCATTTGGAATTGCATCTGTGCGATATATTCAGGCTTGATTTCGTCATACATAAAGAAGCGCAAATGCGTGGTTGATTGTGGACATTTGACTTCGATTAAACCGTCCTCTCCAATCAACCCATCAGGACTTGCCCCCGCCATTTCCATTTTTGGGTGTGGGATAAACCCGCATCTTGTGACTTCTGCGTCATAAATGAATTCATATTCTCTTAAGGCATTCTCTTCATGTTCAATGCCCCATTACATAGCAGGTGTTGTATAAGATTGGCTTATTTCCTCTATTAAGCGTTCTGTCATGAGTTTCGTTTTGTAGTCTTCATATTTGCTTGTAGGAAAACCTTTTGCTGTCTTACTGAGTACGTTGTAAACATTTTAAGCAGTGACTTTCCCTAGCCTTGCTTGAAACCATTCCGCTGTTCTTTGTTCCATCTCACACCGCCGTTCCCTGTTCGTGTGGCGTTGCTATATCGGCATCTTGTATAGTAGAATCTGTTTCTACCTTTTGCCTGTTTTGTTTATCTTTCAAAAGATGTAACACCGTTTGTGCTTATACTTCAGACATATCATCAAGCTTTTTAACGTTGTCTCTGCTATCCAGTCCCGCAGAATCGATCTGAAACCATGAAGTCTATAATCAAAACCTTTGTCTTTCATGAATTTAGGAAGTGCTACATCAGATATAGGCTTTCCAAAACTCTCAACAAATAAAAAACCATTTTTTTGCTTTTTCAATAACAGCAAACGCTTCAGCTGTAAGCGGCACATGAAAATCAGAAACCTTTCCAACAATTCTCTTCATATTTTCTTTTGGGATAATCCATATTGATCCATAAATCTCTAAATATGCCTGATTGGTATAAAAAAAACCGTCAAAATAAGAAGTTTTAAAGCTAGATGTGATACAAGCTCATCATTTTAAGATTGAAAAAACTTAGGCATTTCTTTCCATGGCATAGCTGGAATATTTTGGGTATTTTGAATAAACTTTCCTAATAAAGCTTTTGCTTTTAATTGCATATCTACATTTATACCAAGTGCCGCCGCATGTTTTATAGCTATATTCAAGCGGGGATAGAGCTTTACTTGCTGTTTCGTTTTTTGTCTTCCAAATGGGAAAAATGCATCCTTTTATATCAATTTGCGTCAGTTCAATGATTGGCGTATCATCAAGTTTAGAAAAAACATGTAACTCAAGAGGTGTTAACCAGCTTGCTGCTTTTCCTTCATTTTTCAATTCGTTTTTTTGGCTTCAAAAGTACTAGAGGCAATTTCTCGTAAAGAAATACCCCCCTGCTCGACGTAAATTTTCTTTTTGTTTTCGGCGAATCGGGTCAATTCTTTGATCTAAAAGATCACGACAAGCTAAAGCTTTGAACAGTGCTTCTTTTAAAGATACATTGCGACAAGAGCCTAATCCCATTTCTCGTCGTATTTATATTGAGGTCAAACCTAAAAACCCATCATCCTTGATCTGGTGTAGTTTTGATAAGCCATAAACCAGCTCTGTCAGCATATTTTCCTTTAGATAGATTTTTTACAGATAAGACAGACAGTCTATCACGTTCTTCGAACCACCTTTTAAAAACCACCTTTTGAATTGCACTTGGAGCACTTTCATCTGGTACCAAGATTATATATAAAAGGCAATCTAATAAATAAAATAAAATAAAAACAATTAGTTATTAAACAGAAAAAAGATAAACTGTGCTATCAGGTGATATTGTAGAGAGTTCTAAGGGAAGAAAAAATTGTTGCACAAACGTGCACGCCGTCCGCACCACTCTATGTGAATTTTCTTTATTTTCTCATTACTTAGATAGTAAAAACTCTCTTTAAGTTTACTGTTTGCAACTCTATAACGGTATTATAAAGTGATAACTGTAATAATATGAAAGACGAAGCAATCCTTCTTTGCCAACAAATGTTTCAACCACACCTCGTGAACTAAAAATTTTTTATTCTTAACAATTAAGAATCTGAGTAACTCTTCCTTACCTCCTCATTCTCACTCAAAGTCAAAGCCCCCTTTTTTTTTCACCATAAAATAGTGTTTACAATGCATAAAATTAAAAAATAAAGGCCCTATCAAAGAAATAGGACCTCTTAAATTTAAGCTCCTTTATCCTACAAAATTAGAATTTGTAAGCTATTCCTGCGCGAAAATCATTCGTCTTATACTTAACTTCAATCTCGTCTTTAAATTTCCTTTTACCAAAATCTGAGTAACGATATTCCGCACGCACAACAAGATGGTCTGTCATTGCAAAATCAACACCACCACCGAGAGTATAACCAATCATCGTTTTTGTTACATCCGATGTCCTATTAAATGGCTCACCTCCCGTAATTACTGTCGACAAAATATCCTGAAACTGTCCATAAGCAACACCACCAGCAATATAAGGCATCACACGCCCTGCAGAAAACCCAACACGCACCCGTGTAGCACCTGTCCATTTTTGTTTTAACGTATGATTAAAAGTTAAACTGTCTTTCTCTTCTTTATCCTCTGCAGAAGAGCGAGAAAAGCCTCTGCCCTGTCTCCTGACAATTTTTGCCTTTTTTCGACTTTTTTCTTCTGTATCTAATTCCTCAGTATCACTACCCGATCCTTCAGTGCCCAATCCTTCAGTTCCACCAGCACTCGATTCATCTGCATGAAATCTTGTTTTTGTATCCTTTTTTTCCGTTAAAATGATATCCGTATCAATCCCCATAATAAAATTATTACCGAGATCAAAATTAACACCCGCATAAAAACCACCTATAAACCCAGAAAGATCGGGCATATGCTGTTTCTCGACAGGTATCCATGGTTTACTTTTACTACCCTCATCAGGATAGAGAGGAATATTAACATCAGGCGCTGTTGCAGAAATCTTACTTGAAAAGCCACCAACTTGCCCCCCGAAATAAACACCTCCCCAAGAAAAAGGTGAAGAAGCAACAACTTCTGAGGCAACATGTACTGGCTCTTCGTGAGCCACCACATCTGCAGCCTGTACTATAGAAGGTGAAATCAAAGAAAAAACAGATGCTGTTATAAATTTTGTATTCATAAAATTATACCCCATTTCTAAATTTAAATATAATCAAAAATCACATTTAGAAAAACAAAGTTTTATAAAATCTTATGCTGCAAAATCGCATGTACTCCTTTATAGTTACATTTAAATCTATTACTATATTAATATATCATTACATCAAAATTTAATATTATCAAATAAATTTTAAAATATTATAATAATGATTACTTCAAATAATAAATATTTAATAAAAATACATATTATCTTGTCAAAAGGAGGAAATATAAAACATTTTGTATTAAAATTACCGCAAAAAAATCACAAAATAGTATATTTTATGCCTTTTTTTATGAAAAAATTCTAAAAATGATGTAATTATTTTTAGAAAATCGATGTTCATTAACAATACTATAAATACCTCAATATTCTTACATCCAAAATGCATACTGTAGATTCTACATAGTATAAAAAAACATCCATTTTATACTAAAATCATACCTTTTTTTTACCATTTTCTAAAGGATGAGATTATTAATTACACACAATATCATTATCCTTCTAAATCTTGTCCCCAAACAAAAATTCTCAATCATTTTATTTAAAAATTGCTCTTCCCCTACTGATTTCTATATTATCATCTGCCTTTATTGCAAAACGGTCTTTATTAGGAAAAGTTATAAAACATCCCTTCATACAAATTGTAATTGTTTGATGAGTATTTAAAGAAATTTTTGAAGGTATACTTCCTTCAACAACAATAAGAGATTGTATCTTTAAATCAGTATTCTTCACTGTTGCAGCAAAAGCTGTTATGGTAAAAATACTTAATAGAATAACTGTAATCAAAATATAAGTATATTTCAGCATTCTAAGATTCCTTCCTCAGCAAAACGCTTATATAGGCTAAATCGAAGAGCATTGGTTACATGAGAAGATGAGGTAATATTAGGCACATAAATAGCCAAATTAAAGGAAAAACTCTTACGATCAAATGCTGTAAAACTCACCTGTGGGATAGGATTTTTTAAAACGCCTTCTGTCGCAGAAGCAATCTCTAACAAAATTTCAGCAACATGCTCTGGAGCAACCTTAGATGATACAGTAACTGGTATATCAATTCGTCCTACTTTATTACGTCGTGTCCAATTACTAAC
This sequence comes from Bartonella sp. AP4SXKL, assembly GCF_042195845.1. NCBI lineage: Bacteria > Pseudomonadati > Pseudomonadota > Alphaproteobacteria > Hyphomicrobiales > Bartonellaceae > Bartonella > Bartonella sp. AP4SXKL. The sequence goes on along the minus strand of NZ_JBHIPA010000009.1, from coordinate 74,825 downwards.
GTTGTTATTAATAAGGCTTGAATTGGGAATAATAATCGTCTTACGCTGAATTGTCTCAAGTTCCGTTGCACGCACACTAATACGCTTAACAACACCCCCTACTGATCCAGATTCTATATAGTCCCCTATTTTAAATGGTCTTCCAACTAAAATAATAAGTCCAGAGACAAAGTTTTGGACAATATTCTGTAAACCAAAACCTATACCAAGTGAAAGTCCTCCAGCAATAAGAGCGAAATTTCTAAGATCCAAACCTGCCATTGATAATCCGGTCAAAGAAGATACAACAACGCCTCCATAACTTATCACTGTTTTGATAGAATTACGTATACCAGAATCGAACTCTCCATGAACCAACACCACATTATCTAACCAACCAATAAATCGGCGAATAAGAAACCAGCAAACACAAAAAGAAATAATTCCTGTTACAAGAGAAATCAAAGAAAGACTAATATTTCCAATCTGAAAACCGGTCACCGATTGCCACAAAACTGCTTTTAAATCAGAATAGGAAAATCCAAACTGTACAGCAATTGGCATTGCACAAAATATAACAACAAATAAATTGAGAAAAACGCTCACAAAAACTCCCAATTGATTCATCGTTTTTTCTTCTAAATGAAACCTCTGCATCAAAAGATGACCAACCGTTGTTTTCATAAATTGGTCTTTAGTTCCAAGTGCTTGAGCGCTTTGTATTCCTAAATACATGAGAACTAAAAATGCTCCATCAATCATAATTTGCTGCGTAATAAAACGCGCAAGTCCAACGTAACCTAAAAAATTCAATACAAAGAGCAGTAACCCCAAGCCAATAAGAGGAATGCGTATATAAAATGGCCAAAAGTATGGCTCTTTTTTTTCTTCTTGAACACGCCTACGTCTAAACCGCAAAGGTACAAATGATATTATAAATAGCAATATCGCTACAAGAAAAACAGCAATAAAACTTTTAGCAATTGTTAAAGATAGAGGCGCTGAAATGATTTGATAAATACTATCAAGAACAGCGTCAAATGCCAAAATACCCCCTAAAGAAGTGAGTAAAATCACTAATTGATAAGCAGACGATGATGTAATCTTGAGAAGACCTACATGGGGCCTATTCGATGATAGAAGAACAACCGCTAATCGATTGATTAAAAATAATAAAATAATTTGACAACCTATCATATCAAAAACTGTTGTAAGCTTACCTAGATCTAAGTTAAAACTACGAAACAAAAACAACACAAGATAAACGCAAAGAATACATACAAGTGAAGGTAAGAGAACTGAAATAAAGGCGATCAATAAGCGTTGTAAATAAGATATTTCCTCATTAGACTTCGTAAAGTGGCAATACACATGAACAAGAACTTTTTGAGAAAAATACGAAAGTCCCAAAGTAATAAAAAGTGGAATTAAAAAGCAAAGAAATAGTTGTAAAAACTTGAAGTAAAATATAAAATTCCACCAAGAATTTAACAACACAAGAAAATCTGATGAAGCCTCTTTTGTTTTTTGGACGAGATGTTTAACCATCGGAATCGAAAACTCAAGCCTATACGTAAGCGTGCGTTTAAAAAGCTCCCGAGATTGAGAAATAGAAAGTTCAGCTATTCTATTTGCCGCTAAGAAAATTGCTTCAAAACGAAGCATGATACTGTTAATTTTAGCTTTTTGCTCTATCAAATAGGAATATTCCTTCACAGAGCTTTTCAGTTTTTTCACGTCACGATGGAGCTCCATTAATTGATCAAGAAGTGTATTAATCTCATTAAGAGGAGGACGCAAAACAAATGCTGCCTCAATAGCACGTTCACTGATATCTTGTGCACGTAACCGTAATTCTTCTAAAGCACGCTCATCTTCTGGCTTTCTGTCAAAATCTCTTTTTAAAGTTTCAGTATTTTCTTCAAGAGTCTTAATAATCAACTGTTGTTGCAGAATAATTTCATCAACTGAATAAGAAGCTATCGTTTGTTCGACAATTGTATTTTGTGCCCCCCTATTACCCCATGCACCAGAATTAAATACAAAGATAATCCCCAAAAGAAGGAAAAGTATGTGGATGTTTTTTCTACAAAATGAATACATATCTACCTTATGAGCACAAAAGGGATTTTATTTTTCTCTTTTAAATATGGTATAAAGTAGATATTTTCAACTTTTATAGAATAATCTTATAAAAGCTTTCCCTTATCCTATAATACTGGTAATAAGATAAAAGAATGATAAATAAGCTGAACTCAATAAGATTAAAGAAGGCACTCTAGCATGTTTTTTTTGCACCTTTATTGCAAAAAAGAAGATTTTCTTCCTTTGACAACCTGGATTTTTCTATCCAGTTTAGGTGTATTCTTGACGAGCAACCTAGAAACGCGTGCTTATTTAATCAAACAATCACACACCAATAATGTCATTAAAACGAATAGATTTGATTTACATCATAAGTGTGATCAGGTGAATGTTACCACAACTGAAAACAAAAAACTTGTAACACTCCATACAGAATCTATTTTTATGAGGACCTTTCAAAAAATCCTAACATTGGATTTCTTTTTAATAAAGATTCCAGCTGTTGACACACGATTTCGCAACGTTAAAACACAATATTTCTCAAATAAACGCGCTCCTCCCAATGAACATACTTAATTCTCTTCCTTGAATATAAAAACGATCATCTTATTTTACTTGTGCTTTTAACTTTGAATAACTGTTAGATTGCCTATTTACGGAATATATCATGCGTACACCTGGTTGGTTAACTACCCTTTATTGTTTTATTCTTTTAAGCAGCATTTATGTTGCCTTACCCAATTTATTTTCACACGAACAAGTTAAAAACTCGAAATTCTTACCCGACACCCGTGTAGCACTTGGTCTTGACCTTCAAGGAGGCTCTTCTCTCCTGCTCGAGGTTGATAGCAAAACGTTAAAACGCGATCAGTTACATATAGTTTTAAGCAATGTGCGCAATGTATTGCGTGAAAAACAAATCCGCACCTCAAGTGTGCGTATCGTTGAAGATAGCGTTATTGCCCTTATTTCTGACCCATCGCAAACTGAAAAAGCACTCTCTGCTTTGAAAACATTAATAACCCCCATACACAGTAGCTTTGGCACAACAGAACATAACATCACGATCAGTGCTCAAAATGAAACTCTCCGCGTCACATTAACAGAAGCTGGTATAAAAGACCGTGTCAGCAATGCTATTGAACAAAGCTTAGAAATCATCCGTCGTCGTATAGATCAAGTTGGTGTTTCAGAACCAGCCATCCAAAAGGTCGGAAATGATCGTATTATGGTCCAATTGCCTGGACTACAAGATCCAAAACAACTGCGTGATCTTTTAGGAACAACCGCTAAGATGAGTTTTCATCTTGTTCCTTCTAATGTGGACCCCAATAACCCCCCTATAGGTGTTTCTATTCTCCCTGGATACACTGATGCAACACAACATTATGCAATTTATGATCAAATTGCTTTAGATGGAAATGTCCTGAAAGATGCCCGTGCAGGTTTTGACCCCCAAATACCAGGACGTTCCATTATTTCATTTACGCTAGATTCCGCTGGTGCAAAAATATTTGCCGATATAACACGACAAAATATTAACCGTCCTTTTGCCATTGTTCTGGATAATAAAGTTTTAACCGCTCCGACCATCAATAGTGTCATTCCCAATGGACAAGGTCAAATTACAGGAAACTTTGACCCCAAAGAAGCCTCAACTCTGGCTGCTCTGCTTCGTGCTGGTTCCCTCCCCGCACCACTCACGGTCATTGAAGAGAGAACCGTAGGTCCAAATCTTGGTGCTGATGCTATCCAAATGGGACTTTACACCGGCATAATTGGCTTTATTCTTGTTGCAATTTTTATTTTTCTTCTCTATCGTATTTGGGGATTAATTGCCAATATAGCACTAGCTCTGCACACAATTTTAACATTTGCTGCACTGAGTCTTTTGGGAGCTACGCTTACGCTGCCTGGTATTGCTGGTATTATTTTAGGCATCGGTATTGCCGTTGATGCTAATATCCTTATCAATGAACGTATCCGTGAAGAAAGTCGAAAAGGTGTGGGTGCTTTTGCAGCCCTAGATCGTGGATTTAAACACGCTTTTGCAACCATTGTTGATGCAAATGTTACAGCAATTATAGCGACCGTCTTACTATTTTGGTTCGGGACCGGTCCCGTTCGTGGTTTTGCCGTAACAATGTTGCTTGGTATTATCATCTCCATGTTTACAAATATCACCATTGTACGCATCATCATGATTTGGATCGTTCGTAAATGGAAAATTAAAAAATTGCATATTCACTCTGCTTTCAACATCATGCCACAAAACACAACTTTCCACTTTATGAAAGCACGTTTCATTGGTATTGGCGTCTCAATTGTTTTATCAATGGCTTCAGTTTTTCTCTTTTTTAAGCCTGGATTGAATTTTGGTATTGATTTCATTGGCGGAAGCCAAATGAGTATTACCACGAAAGGACCAGCAGATCTAGCAACTCTGCGTTCCAAGCTTTCTACTCTTAATATTGGTGAAGTTACCTTGCAAAATATTGATAACGAAAATACCGTATTAATTCGCATGCAGAAACAAAGCGGTGGCGAAGCACAACAAACCACCGCCATTGATAAGGTCAAAACAGCTGTACAAAATATCTATCCCGATACCACATTCGATCAAATAGAAGTTGTTGGTCCCAAAATTTCAGGTGAGCTTGCCACAGCTGCTTTTACTGCTGTTATTCTTGCGGCTATTGCCATGTCTCTCTATATATGGTTACGCTTCGAGTGGTTCTTTGCCATTGGAGCAATTATCACTCTCATTCTAGACACCACAAAAATGATTGGCTTTTTTGCTTTATTTCAATTTGATTTTAATTTAACGGCTATCGCCGCACTCTTAACAATTGTTGGATATTCTATAAATGATAAAGTTGTCGTCTATGATAGGATGCGCGAAAATATGCGTCTTTATAAAAAAATGCCGTTGCGCGAGCTGATTGATCTGTCAATTAATCAGGTTCTTGTACGTTGTTTTTTTACATCAGCCACAACAATTCTTGCGATGCTCCCCATGGCGATATGGGGTGGAAGTGCTGTTCATAATTTTGCATTACCCATGGTCTTTGGGATTATTATTGCAACATCATCCTCTATCTTTATTGCTGCTCCTATTTTACTCCTGCTAGGAAATTGGTGGCGTGAGCGAAATAATCGTGCAAATATCAAAGTGAAATAAAAATGCCCTTTAATGCGTATGGTACATCTCGCCTCTCTTCTCATAGAAATATAGTCGTTTTCATTCATTCGCTTTTTGATCAAGAATAGTAAATAATCCATGCTCCACGACACACCACTTATCACAACTATTGTTGCAGGCTTATGTTTAGCATTTCTCTTGGGAATGATTGCTAGCCGTTTACGTATTTCACCCCTTGTAGGCTATTTGTTAGCTGGTGTTATTGTGGGACCCAATACAGGCGGATTTAAAATAGATTCCGTCATCATTAATCAACTTGCTGAAATTGGTATTATTTTGCTGATGTTTGGTGTTGGGCTCCACTTTTCATTAAAAGACCTTTTATCTGTCAAAGCTATTGCTGTCCCCGCTGCTATTGCACAAATGGCATTTTCTACTTTTCTAGGTTTGTGCCTTGGTCTGATTATGGGATGGGGCTTTAGTGGTAGTTTGATTTTCGGTCTTGCTTTATCCATAGCAAGTACCGTTATCCTGCTACGTGCTTTGCAAGAGCGTCATCTTATTGAAACAGAAAAAGGACGCATTGCCGTTGGATGGTTGATTATTGAGGATTTAGCAATGGTCCTTATACTTGTCCTCATCCCTTCCTTGGCAAGTGCCCTCAGCAATACCAAAAAAGAAGCGTTGGATCCTCTTGTTCAATGGTTGGATTTAAGTATTTGGGGTATTTTTGGTCTCACCATCCTGAAGGTAATTGTATTTATTGCACTTATGCTCGTCATTGGGCGACGCGTTATCCCATGGCTTTTAAAAATGAGCGCACAATCGGGATCACGTGAATTATTTCGTCTTAGCGTCTTTGCTATTGCATTAGGAGTAGCTTTCGGAGCCGCTCATTTATTTGGAGTTTCTCTTTCTCTTGGTGCTTTTTTTGCTGGTATGGTCATGAGCGAATCAGAATTAAGCCACCGTGCCGCGGAAGAATCTTTACCACTGCGCGATGCTTTTTCTGTTCTCTTTTTTGTTTCTGTAGGCATGTTATTTGACCCCGAGAAACTCTTAACTCATTTTTTCCCTCTCTTAGCAACCTTATTCATTATCGTAATCGGAAAATCTGCTGTTGCCTTTTTCATCGTTAAAGCTTTTCGCTATTCTAATGCAACAGCTTTGACTATTTCTGCAAGCCTTGCCCAAATCGGAGAATTTTCCTTTATCCTTGCTGGTTTAAGTTTAAGCTTAGGACTTTTAAACAATGACGCTCATGATTTAATTCTTGGAGGAGCAATTTTTTCTATTTTGCTCAATCCTCTTGTTTTCATTGCCTGTAATAAAATTAAAAAACGTCTAGAAAAAAATTCTGCATCTTCACAAAATACCCAAACAATTATTGATATTGATCCACAAGATCCTGACCAAGATTTTTTACCGATGACCTTAAAAAACAACCATATCGTAATTATTGGCTATAGTCGTATCGGTAAGTGTGTTGCATTATCTTTAATAAATAGAGGTGAACCTATAGTGATCGTAGAAGAATCAAAACGCCTCTCTGATAAAGCGATTGCAGATGGCTTTGAGGCTATTTGCGGCAATATCATTCAACAAGAAATAATGAACGCAGCAAATATAAATAATGCACATAAAGTTGTTATTACAATGCGAAGTACCATTGAAGTAGGAGAATGTATCGTGAATATCCGTGATATGAAGAAAGATATCCAGATAATCACACATGCATTATCCGACACAGAAACAACATATCTCATTGATTTAGGTGCTGATGTTGTAGTAACAGATGATGAAGAAATTGCCAATGGTATTATAGAGTATATAACAGAACGAAGATCTGTAAGGAATATGCTCAATCATGAAAATTTACAGAAAACATAAAATGGATACAGAATCGTGAAAATAAAGCAATTTATATGGCCATTGATTGGTATCTTAGCAATGCTGGTATCTATTCGAATTCTTTACATGAAGCTCTCTGCCATTTCATTTGGGGATGTATTGGAGCGCTTGAGCAATTTAAATGCACAGCACTGGTTATTAGCCTGTTTATGTTCTCTCCTAGCTTATGCTGCTCTTGCTGGATATGATCGAATTGCCTTGCAACATCTAGGCCATAAAATTTCTTGGATTTTTATCGCTATATGTTCATTTACAACCTACGCTCTTTCACACAATATCGGTGCTTCAGTTTTTTCTGGTGCCGTTGTACGCTATCGCGCCTATAAAATGAAAGGATTAAACGGAACAGAAATCGCAATATTAGTAGGTTTTTGCTCTTTTACTTTTGTAATCGGCACAATCTTACTTTTGGGAATCGTTTTGGTGCTGCAACCCGAAATTATCACCCTCATTCATAAAGAACTTCCTGAATGGCTCGGAACAACGGCTGGAGCAATTTTACTCAGCTGTATAGCACTTTATACGTTTGGCAGCTGGCTTCAGTTAAAACCCTTACGCTTGGGTAAAAAAATTCAACTCTCCTATCCCCGGCTGAAAATTGTTATTCAACAGCTTCTCATTAGCCCTCTAGAGCTTTTAGGAGCAGCAGGAATTATATATGCTGTTCTCCCACATAACGCAGATATTCATTTTATCTCTGTTCTTGGTGTTTTCCTAGCATCTTTTACGATAACTCTTCTCTCTAATGCTCCAGCAGGAGGAGTAGGAGTTCTTGAAGCTCTCTTCATAACAGGCATGCCCAATATAAATCCAACCGATGTTATTGCAGCACTTATTGTCTTTAGAATGTTTTATTTGATTATACCGCTTATCCTTTCATTATTTGTGGTCGTCATTTTTGAGGCGCAACAATATTGGAAAAGAGCCCCCAAAACACCACCTGAATAAATAAAAGGCTATCAATGACTTCTTTTTTTATGTACCTATAAAAGAACAAAACACCATCGTGTTGCCAATTTACATATCTTTTTTAAGAAACCTCTCTCAACGCTCTTCTCCATTACACAACAATACCCGTAAATGGTATAATAGTAAAGCTATTGTTGCACCATCATCTTTATACTTAATAAAAGAGCAAGCCTGCGCCATTATACTATTTTTCCAATGTTATGATAACTTTTAGCACTTAAGAACATTAATAAGAATTATTTTTATGCCTTTCTTCAATAGTCTTTATCCACACGTTAATCCCATTTATGATGCAAAAATGAATGATTTTAATTAATTCATTATAAGAGGGATTGAAACAAAAGAAGTTTATGATAGTAAAGTTTTTTTTAAATAAAGAATAATCAATTCTTTATAAATCAATATATTATAATGAATCTGAGTGGCTTTCTTAATATTTATATTTTTAGAGGTTTAGCTAACGGAAAGACAGCATAGCGTAACCACACAGCTTAATATTTTAAAACTTTAAGCCTCATTAAAGTTTATTGTCTTTCGTTTAACAGGTATTAGCTTTAAACAATTAAACTGATCTAATTTTATTACTTGTATGTCCAGCTAACTACTTTATTTTATCTTGATTTACCCTCTTGGAATACTGATGATTATTACAGAATTTTTTTGTTTAAGCGGGAGAGTTATCAAAAAATATCCACGCTGCTGACACAACTAAAGTGTAAAGTTTCTTCTGTCTTTAAACAATATGCTAAAAATCCAAAAAAATTTAATCAATTTATATTAAAAGAAGTGAAAACTGTTGATTTTTATACCCCTTTAAATAACACAATTGTCGGTAAGAGGCTTCTCCTTACCAATTGCAACTTAAAAAAAGAAACAATACGCATTAAAAGATCTTAAAATGTCCTTTGGAAGTTCTTTGAGTCCCCTAAAAAGTACAAACACCGATGACTAAGCTATATCAACAATCTTCACTTTTAAACAAACAGATATGGGGAAATCCTACTGCCCAATTTTATTTAGCAACTCGTACCTTAAAAAAAATTACGCAATCAATAAGTTATTTACGGTATAAAATAAAATGGTGGGTGATGAGGGGATCGAACCCACGACCCGCTGATTAAGAGTCAGCTGCTCTACCGACTGAGCTAATCACCCATAAGCTTCTCAAAAGACGAGAATGAGCGTTTCTATAACGCTCCTAAGGATAGATGTCCAGATATTTTGTTGTTTGTTATATAAACTCATTGTCTGTAAGGTTAAAAATATGATATTCACCACTTGATCTTATATAAAAATAAACCCATTATAAGAGGCTTTATAAATAAATGTTCTGATTGTTATACAGAACCTATAGTTAGAGGATTATCGAGCATAATGCCCGAGCGAAAATTAGAGGAACCTTCTTGTGGTTGTAAGCGGGATGGGGCATCATTTTGTTTTATCAACAATCACATGCATTCAAGTAATATTGTGCTGTTTTTTTCTTTGAATATAAGTTTTTTACATTCAATGTTCATGATCCAATATACGAATAAAAGCCTATGAATTTTTTTTGTCAATCGCGCGCTTTTAAGCTTCTAAAAGGTAAGGAATGATGGAATGGATCACTGATCCCCATGCGTGGTTTGGTTTGATCACGCTGGTTTTTCTCGAAATTGTTTTAGGAATAGATAACCTTATCTTTATTGCAATTTTAGCTGAAAAATTGCCACTGCATTTGCGTGACCGCGCACGCTTTATAGGTCTTACTTTAGCATTAATTATGCGGCTTTTCCTTCTTACCGTTATTGGATGGGTTATGAGACTCGATAGGGTCATTCTTTCACTTTCATCTTTTGTATTTAGTTGGCATAGCTTTATTTTAATCGGTGGTGGAGCCTTTTTGCTCGCAAAGGGAACGCTAGAATTACATGAAAGGTTAGAAGGAGTATCACATGAAAGAAAAACAGGCGTTGGTTATGCTGTTTTTTGGCAAGTAATCGTCCAAGTCGTGGTGCTGGATGCCGTTTTTTCACTAGACAGTATTATTACCGCAACAGGTATGATTGCAAAAGAGCAGGCAGCAGTTATGTATATCGCAGTCATAGCTGCTATGGGAGTAATGATGTGCGGATCTGGTGCTCTTATGCGTTTTATTAATCGTCATCCCACTATTGTAATCCTTTGTCTTGGTTTTTTGATGATGATTGGTTTTACTCTCATTGTTGAAGGATTTGGTTTTCATATTCCAAAAGGGTATTTGTATGCTGCTATTGGTTTTTCTGTTCTTATCGAAGCTTTTAATCAAATTGGACGTCGTAACCGTGAAAAAATGATTAAAACGAATGATCTACGCAGTAGAACAGCTGATGCTGTTTTGAGACTCTTAGGAGGAGGAAGCAAAGATAGTCACCTTGCTGAGACTGTAGATGTTATTGCTGAACAGGCCGCAGCTTCTGAGTTGTTTAGACCAGAAGAAAAGGAGATGATTCGTGGTGTTCTCGATTTAGCTGATCGCCCTGTTCGCTCTATCATGTCGCCGCGTAATGAAATTGAGTGGTTAGATTTAAATGCTGATGAAAATGAAATGCGTGAAGAATTACAAAAGGTTAAACATAGCCGCTTAATTCTTGCGCGTGAAAAAGTGGATGAATTTGTTGGCGTTGCGTTGACAAAAGATCTTCTTTTGAATTTGGCTGAGGGGAAAAAGATTAATTGGAAAAAAGCTATGCGAGAACCCCTCGTTGTTCATGAAAATACAAGTGTTTTACGATTGATGGAGCAATTACGTCATTCTTCGATTCAGCTTGCAATTATTGTTGATGAGCATGGATCTTTTGAAGGAATTGCAACACCAACCGATATTCTTGAAGCTATTGCAGGAGACTTTCCTGATGACGATGAAGAACTCATGATCGCAGAACAACTTGAAAATGGCAGTCTTCTTGTTGAGGGATATGCTGATATCCGCCGTTTAAGTGGTTATCTTGGGCGTAACCTTGTGGATGAAGCAGATCGTTATACGACTCTGGCAGGCTTTATGCTTTGGCAGTTTGGTCATTTACCAAATGAGGGAGAAAGCTTTGAAACTGATGGTTTACACTTTAAAGTGATTGAAATGGAACGCCGAAACATATCTAAAATCCTTATTTCTCCACTTGTATCACCAGAAAAAAGCTAATTCTTTTTATAAGCAAAATGAATAAAAAGATTTTTTTATGATTAAAAATTGAAACGAATAAGCAGTTGATAACTCAATTGCATTTCATTATTTTTATATTTTTTTTAAGCGTAAAGTAATGACATACAAAAGTTATATTATCAATGAACTTTCCATTATAAAAAATTTTCATTGATGATTGACGAAAAGCTGGAAGAGAGAAAATGGTGCAAAATTATTTGTCAATGGTCATTAATCTCAAAACAATGAATATATACAACATATTGATTTATAATAATTATTTATTACAACATTACCTTCACATCAAGAAAGCCTCTTTCAAACATCAGATTTCCGCCAATGGATAAAACTCCACCATTGTTGAGTTCACTCAACTGATGATGGCATCTTTAAACCAGACTCTGGCTCCTATAATCTTTTTAGATCTTCTTGATATTTCTTAAGGAGCTATTCCTTAGCTTTTGTTTTGATAAATTTAGCTATTTTTTTCCTTGCAAGAATGAAACTCCACCTCTCTGGAAAGCTCTTATTAAGAACTTTGTTTTTCTTCCAGATGGTTCATATTTTTTACTACTTTTGCAATGAAAGCGTAGCTGAGTTGCTTAGATTTGACTACTTCTTTGACTAAAGCCAATGCACGTTCAAAATGAATCTGTTGGGTATTTTCATCAAAGCCTAAATGATCCTCTGCACCGAAACTTTGATAATAAGATTGTAAGGTTGCAACATCACCCAATAAAGCCAGTGCACCAATATGAAGTAAGCTATAATCTGCATCATCTACCTTGATAACCTTTATGTGCCTCTAACTTCACTCTATCGCCAAGGTGGTGCTCCATATCTGGAATAAAAGCATTTATGAAGATCAATTTTTTCTATCGCCTATTTCAAGACATAATCCCGCTTAATTCCAACCAATCTGCGTATATTCCTTCTTCACAAACTCTCAACCCCTTTTTATAAAAATCAAGTTGTAGATCTTGTAAGTGCTGAGAATTGATAGGGATCAATTACCATACAGGCAGCAGCTAAAATACCAGTACTAATCGAAACTCCAACATCAACTTACTGATAACCTTTGATAATTGCGTCATTATAAAGAATTTGTACTTCACAATCTGGTAGTTGATAACATGCTGAATAATTATCTACCTCTTTAATTTTTTCAACAAACCAATCAAGATTTTTGAAGAACACTGTTGCACTCTCCATGATTAAAAAATTCTTTGCTCTACCTCAAAAGAGGTTGTATCCATATCAAAAGTCAAAAGACAAGCAGATTTTTGCAAACAAAAGTGATAACGCCGTGTAAGAGAAGAATCTTATCAATAAGGTCTTTGGTGATTTCTTTTACAACGTCTAAACGAGATGGAATCTTATTCATAAAAAATATAATAAAGTCAATAGTTTGTATGCAATTATTTTATATGAATCCCATTTAAAATCTACACTTTTATACGTGATTTAATTAACCATTTTTCATAAACAATTACCATGTATGGATAGACCATAAAACGCATGTAAACATTCAAATGAAGTGAACGCAGCTATCATTCATAACAGTTCATAAATTTTATGATACGTTTGTATCACACACAAATCGCATTATTAAAAACGTAATCGTTTGAAATTATCGATAACATAAATTGCATGCGTTTAAAAAATGGTATGGGGTTTACTCTTTTTTTGAGCTAAACCTTAAAAGAAATAATCATTTGAAACTATCATAGAATAGGTTTTAATTCATTAAGGGCACATAAAAGGATTTAAAGACAAGTCGATTTTAAAGCGCCGCTTACTAAAAAGTTAGTCAATAATAAGCAGACATTATATAGATACTATCATCACAACAGGTAATGAAATTGATAATGTTATGTCGTAGAAATCAAAAGATTTTTAATGATATAACGCAGGCAAACAAGCAAAAAACGTTTTAAAAGTTACAGTTTAAAAATACGAAACCAAATGAAGTCCCCTAAAATTTGAGGATACTTATTAAGACAAAGATAAGTAGATAAATTTCAAAAGGATTGCAATCATATTACAAAGGCATGGTGTTTTACTCAATTTTGAGTCAAAAGCGACAATGTTTAAAGAATGCTCTATTCTAAAGTTAACGAACTCGAATTTGAGCTGGTTAATTTTGCCAGCCCAAATATAGAGCGGCTTATTTGAAAAGAAGTTATGTTTAAATGCAAAGTGAAAATACGCTTATGAGAACCTCACTAAATGAACGTTTAAACGTTTAGAGACATAAAATGATATCTCTATAAATACGTTTGAAACCTAGATTTATAACAGTTTAAAAGCCTTAGATTTTATAAAAAGCGGTTGTTTATTGTCTTATGAAAAGCTGCTTTTAAAAACCAATGTTCGTAAATGTAAACAACGGGTTTTGTTACAAATATTTACTTAATACGCATTTTCTCTTGATTGTCTTGATATGAACCTACCAAGCGTTGAGACATTTTGATAATGTACTTTGTGTCAAATGACCACTTCAAAAATGCGAGCGTTATTCTTAATACGCTTTATAGCCATACATAAAGTGTTTATAGGTTCTGTAATTCAAATGAGTGATTAAAGATCATATCTGTCATTTACGTTCCTTTTGATCAGTTTTAATCAATAGAATAGAGCGTTTGCAATATGATACGTTTTGTATACATGCATTCATTATTGACTTCTTTTGTATGATCTGTAGTACCTCTATTTAAAAGCAGCGTCATATCAATTGGCACAGCTTTCTTTTATGATGCGTTTATAACCATCAAAGAAGCACCCTCCACGTCTGTCATTTATTCTGTTTATCAATCTTGATAACATCATCACTTTCATAAACCTCTCAATTTATGGGAACCGAATATAAATCGCTATGTCTTTTTATTCTTGCATTGCCATATACATTACTTCTAATCACGATATAATCAGGAGATCTTGGCATAGCCATAAACAGAGCCGTAGACCTTAGTATGACACCCCACGCTAGCATTGCCGTAAACCTTGCCTAACAACCGCATGATCATAAACCGCGGCATTGCTATGAATACGTGCACTACCGGATAATTTTGCATTCCCATAAACCCGCGCTTAATGATAAACTCAAACGTTATAAGAAAGATGAGCATTGTCATAAACATGAACACCAAAATACACATGGGTTTTATCACATATAAGGGTATTGCCATACACATAGCCACCAATGGCAGCATTGCCATAGCCCCTTATATTTTCATAAACACAACCAGATTTTACAACACAGACATTATCAGCAACCCAGCAATTACCATCATGAGAGAGATTGCTTTCATTTTCAATAAAAGCCATCCAGATCGCCTTTTTTTACATCACCAAAATCGTTTAAAGCACGAATGCGATAATATATATATATATATATATATATATATATATGACCAGTCACGAAATCCATTTGATTGATCTATTCATATTTTGGATGGTTTTTTCTGATTAACAGGAGCGGTTTCATTTGCAATGAAAGAAATAACGGAGGTGTTTTTTGATATAGTTATCATAATTAAACCTGTATGTTTTTAAAAGTTTTGAACAGACATTAAGCCAGCTCCAAACCAAATGTTTGTTGCATCAAGCGCTCTGTTCAAACTAATAATAACATATTCATTACCTAGTAGTAGAATACCAACTCCTACACCTGCATAAAGCGAAGCAATAATCCGCCCATATGGCTATGCTGTATGACTATAATAGAACCCAAAACCATCATTGCTACACTCGCAACACCAGCAGCAAAACGGATCAAAAGGACTAAGTGTTAACGCCATGAAAATAATTAAGTGCACTCATCACTATAGCTGCACAAGATAGTATGCGAGGAGCAAGAAATATAATCCCAATTACTGCCAAACGTAAAGAACATACTCCCAACTAAATAACCACCATAATTAGTGTTCGGTATATAAGAAAGTTGATTAAAGCTAAACAATCCTTCATCCAACATAACTGGCAGTATTGGTGTATAGAGAAATCACCAGATACCCATATCAAAACCATATCGAATACAGCATTTTGAAACAATTCAAATCTTGACGGTTGTTTTTTCCCCCTTATTATTCCTTTAACTGGTGATATTCCTCATCTGCGTTCCATATCACCATAACAGCCTTTAACTCCAAAAATAGAATAAAAGCAAATTTAGCTATCTATTTTAATGCTCAAAACAATATATTTAGCGATCTACTATCAACATCGCCAGATCAGTTGTACAATAACATATTGAATTAAATGTACTTTTTAAATGTTTATAGTTAAATTGAAAGCATATTTAGATAACCTTGCTTTTTTATCTCGATATTCAAAATGACTAACCGAAAAATTATATACGCAGCCGTAAATTTTACTTCTCTTAAAATCATTTGCTTATTCGCTGCAAAACTTAATAAACAACTCAAATAACCATTTTCATAAAAGAGGAAATTGGCTTCTTTTTAGGTAATCTTGTTATTTAGGATGATATGAAGTTGAAGAATTTGGTGCACCCGACAGAATTCGAATCTGTGACCTCTGCCTTCGGAGGGCAGCGCTCTATCCAGCTGAGCTACGGGTGCTTCACACTGATTATTAAAATCAGTTATGGTCTTTTAACTAATCATACTCTTAGCTTCAATGCTAAATTATCATTCTAATAAAAAAATTACTCGTTTGTAATTTATCTAACGACGCATTCCTTTTACTGTTTAATGATACTTTACCTTGAAATAACTTCTCTTTATTCAATGCTCTTTTTATTATAAAAAGAGCTTTTATTACAACTTCAAAACTCTCAAAAATAAGTTACAACATAAATTATAAGTATCAGGATAATTTTTAAATGGCTACATTACCAAGTCGCTTTCATTTTATTTCCGCAGAAACTGAGGAGGCTATCAAAGCTACCCATAAATTAATTTCCGTTTATGGTCATTCTTCTCTGGAAGAAACTGATATTGTTGTTGCAATCGGTGGTGATGGGACAATGTTACAAACCGTACGAGATGTCATGAACACAGGCAAACCTATTTATGGTATGAATCAAGGTTCTGTAGGATTTCTTATGAATGAATTTCATGAAAAAAAATTGCCCAATCGTATTGCTGCCGCACATAAAAAAGAAATCCATCCCCTGCGCATGATTGCAAAATCTGAATGTCAAGATTCTATCGAGGCGCTTGCAATTAATGAAGTATCCCTCTTTCGGCAATCTTATCAAGCGGCAAAAATTCGCATCACCATTGATAACAACGTACGCATGGAACAATTAAGTTGTGATGGTGTCCTCGTCGCTACACCAGCTGGATCAACCGCCTATAATTTATCAGCACAAGGACCTATCTTACCTCTTATGGCTCCCCTTATGGCCCTCACTCCCGTTAGCCCTTTTCGCCCTCGGCGTTGGCATGGAGCTTTGCTTCCCGATACAGTAACAGTGCGCTTTGATATGCTTGAACCTGACAAACGCCCTGTAAACGCTGCTGCAGATAATATTGAAGTTAAATCTGTCCATTCAGTTACTATTTCAATGGCAACAGAAGTAACAGCTTCAATCCTTTTTGACTCAAATCATTCATGGGATGAGCGCATTTTATCAGAACAATTTCGCTATTAATGATTGTATTATGCGTTTTATATGTATATGATTGTTATAGTTAGTTTTTTTGTGAAAACATCTTAACACTTTTAAAGAGTGTAGAATATTGGTTATAATCATCATTAGATAGCGCAGTTAAAATCACAGAGCAGTTGATAAAAAAATGATACCATCTTTAAACAGTTTTGATGATTTAGGTCTTTCCGCAAAGGTTATTAATGCGGTGAAATCAGCGGGGTATACAGCTCCGACACCTATTCAAAGTGAAACAATTCCGCATGTCCTTCAAAGAAAAGACGTTTTAGGAATCGCCCAAACGGGAACAGGTAAAACCGCCTCTTTCGTATTGCCTATGCTCACTCTCCTTGAAAAAGGTCGTGCAAGAGCACGAATGCCCCGTACGCTTATCTTAGAACCAACAAGAGAAATTGCAGCTCAAGTTGAAGAAAATTTCGATAAATACGGCATAAATCATCGTTTAAATGTTGCTCTTTTGATTGGTGGGGTATCTTTTGAACTCCAAGATCGCAAACTTGAACGGGGAGCTGATGTTCTTATAGCAACACCAGGGCGCCTTCTTGATCATTGCGAGCGCGGTAAACTGCTCCTGATGGGCGTTGAAATCCTTGTGATTGATGAAGCTGATCGCATGTTGGATATGGGCTTTATTCCTGATATTGAACGCATCTGTAAACTAACCCCTTTTACGCGTCAAACTTTGTTCTTTTCTGCAACAATGGCGCCAGAAATTACAAAGCTAACGAAACAATTTTTACATTCTCCTGTATCTGTTGAAGTTACAAAAGCTTCCTCAACAGCTACCACAATTACACAACGGCTTGTCAAATCTGGAAATAAATCATGGGATAAAAGAGCGGTTTTACGAGAGCTTATCCAAAATGAAGGTGCAGAGCTTCAAAATGCAATCATTTTCTGTAATCGAAAGAGAGATATCTCTGAACTTTTTAGATCGCTTATCAAACATAACTTTAATGTAGGGGCACTTCATGGAGATATGGACCAATATTCGCGCATGAACACCCTAGCTGATTTTAAAAATAATAAACTTACACTTCTTGTTGCTTCTGATGTTGCTGCCCGTGGACTCGATATTCCAGCTGTAAGTCATGTATTTAACTATGATGTTCCTACACATGCTGAAGACTATATCCATCGAATTGGTCGTACAGGGCGTGCAAATCGTAGCGGAAAAGCCTTTACAATCGTTACAAAAGCTGATCAAAAATATATCAATGCCATCGAGGAAATGAGTAATGAAAAAATTGAATGGCTCAATGGAGATCTCTCAACTTTAATAGCCGATGATCAAACAGAAGATATTGTTGTAAAGAAAAAATCTTCAAAACCATCAAAGAAAACTGCTCCAAAAGAGACTGTTGCTCACACTAAAAAATCTGTAGAAGAGAATAAAACAGAATATATCAAAAATGCAAATAATAAGGAGAAGCCATCTGAGCAACAACGCTCACGAAAAAATAAGAATTACACACCTATTGGATTTGGTGATGATATTCCTGCTTTCATGCTTATAAAAACGTGTAAATAAACCCGTTCTCTACTCTCTTTTAGAGTGAAATGAACGAAATACTTTTAAAAAATCCGCTCTTATTTCCTAGAGAGCCTTTCCGTTACCTTTTCACGCCCTAAAAGCTGCAAAATTTTTCCCATTTCAGGTCCATGATCCATGCCCGTAAGTGCCTGACGTAATGGCATAAATAAAGCTTTTCCTTTTCGACCTGTTTTTTCTTTTAATGCTGTTGTCCAAATTTTCCAACTTTCCTCATTCAAAGCACCTTCAGGTAAGAAATCGAGTGATTGGTGCACAAAAGCACGATCCTCTAGTGCTACTGTATCAAAATTCTGTTCATCATGAATGATTTTCCACCAAAAAACAGCATCATTGACTTTATTAATATTGCTTCTTATCGCGTTCCAGAAATATTCCGCCTTATCTCCCTCAATAGAAAGTTTTTTAAGGCGCATTTTTACTTCCTCATAGGTTAACTCATGGACAAGATGACTATTCAAAGCAAGAAGATCAGCAATATCAAATTTTGCAACGGATCTTGACGTATCTTGGAGATTAAAATGCTCTAAAAGCGCAGCTTGATTGGGATAGGGATGCACATTTTGCGATGTCCCAATCAAAACGGCAAGGCATTGAACAGCTATAGATTCAAATCCTTCTTCCCGTAGAGAACGAATAGAAAGATCATTATTACGTTTTGAAAATCCTTTTCCTAAAACTGTCGCCAATAAATTGGTATGAGCAAAAACCGGTAATTCTGCATTAAGAGCTTTAAAAAGAGCAATTTGAGCGCCTGTATTTGTAATATGATCATCCCCACGAATAATATGCGTAATAGCCATATCTACATCATCAACAATAGACGGCAATGTATAAAGATAGGTTCCATCTTCACGAATAAGAACAGGATCTGAAAGAGAAGCTAAATCAATCGTCTGCTTTCCCTTTATTGCATCATTCCAGCAAACTTCTGTTCGCTTTGTGTGTAAAGGATCACTTTCAAAATTAGGAAGAAGAAAACGCCAATGGGGTTTACGACCTTGTGATTCAAAGTTTTTTCTCTCTTCTGTTGTCAACTTCAATGCTGCACGGTCATAAACAGGAGGCAATTTGCGTGAAAGCTGGATTTTACGACGCCGCTCTAATTCCTCTGTTGTCTCATAACAAGGATAAAGAAGGCCACGTTGTTTGAGAATTTCTGCCACTTCATCATATCGATTAAATCGCTTGGATTGGTAATAAATTGCATCTGGTTGAATACCAAGCCATTCAAGGTCAACAGCAATAGCATCGATATATTCTTGTTTAGAACGTTCAATATCTGTATCATCATAGCGTAAAATAAATTCTCCCTTATACGCTTGCGCATAAAGCCAGTTGAAAAGCGCAATACGGATATTGCCAATATGAATATAACCTGTTGGAGAGGGAGCAAAACGAACTTTAACCATAAAATAATACTCAATTTTTATCGCGAAAATGATTGACTATAGGATAGCGACGATCGCGTCCGAAATTTTTGTAACTGATTTTTACACCAGGCGCAGATTGACGCCTTTTATATTCGGCACCATAAAGAAGCTGTTCAACTTTCGCAACAGTTTCTCGTGAATGTCCACGTTTAACAATATCACAAATACTCATGTCATTTTCTACAAGATATTGTAATATATCATCTAAAATAGGATAAGGCGGAAGAGAATCTTCATCTTTTTGATTTTCCCGCAGCTCTGCAGAGGGTGCTTTTTCTATAATATTGGATGGAATGATCATTCCTTCTGGTCCTCTCAAATTGTGCAAGTGATTTTTATTGCGCCACTCCGCTAATGCATAAACCTGCATTTTATAAATATCTTTAAGAGGATTAAACCCGCCATTCATATCCCCATACAGTGTTGCATATCCCACAGCCATTTCTGACTTATTGCCTGTCGTTACCACCATTGAGCCGAATTTATTTGAAAGCGCCATTAAAAGTGTACCGCGTATACGACTTTGAAGATTTTCCTCTGTGACGTCAGAGGGTAACCCTGAAAAAACAGGTGCCATTGTCTTTAAAAAAGCCTCAACAGGTTGTGCAATCGGTATGATTTCATAACGACATCCCAAAAGATCAGCACATTCTTTGGCATCTTTTAATGATTCTTGCGAAGTATAATGATAGGGCATCATAATGGTGCGAACCCTCTCAGCACCAAGAGCATCCACCGCCATTGCCGTACACAGGGCTGAATCAATTCCTCCTGAAAGACCAAGAATAACATCCTTAAAGCCGTTTTTATTAACGTAATCTTTCAACCCCAAAACACAAGCTTGATAATCAGCCGCTAATCCATTGAGAAGTCTTTCATTAGGACCTGAAATACAGTGCCATCCCGTCGTTGTTTTTTGCCAATGGCTTAAAGCAATATGGCTATCAAAGTGTTTCATTTGAAATATCTTTTTGCCTTGTCCATTCAAGGCAAAAGACCCACCATCAAAAACGAGCTCATCTTGACCACCTACTTGATTAGCGTAGATAATTGGCACTCCAGATTGTAGAGCCTGTGTATGAACAACGTCTATACGTTTTAATGTTTTATTACGATAATAAGGAGATCCGTTAAGGACAAGAATAATTTCCGCTCCTTTATCTTTAAGCTCTGTACTAAGAGAGGAATCATTCCAAAGATCCTCACAAATGACTATTCCTAATTTAATTCCATGATAGACAATAGGCTGAGGACGTGGACCTGAAGAAAATAAACGCTTTTCATCAAATTCAGCATAATTAGGTAAATCAAACTTCAAACATTCGGCAATGACTCTCCCTTCATCAAGAACCATGACAGCGTTGTAAATATTACCATTGCGCCTTAATGGAAGACCAATGACAATTCCTGGTCCGCCTACGGTTATCTTTGCTAATTTCTCAACAGTCTCTTCACATGTTTTTGTAAAAGCAGGTTTTAGAACAAGATCTTCCGGCGGATAAGCACTTATAAAAAGTTCCGTGAATAAAACAAGATCAGCCCCCTCTTCTTTGGCCTTTTGATGCGCCATGACAGCTAAAGAAAAATTCCCCTCAATATCACCGACAATAGGATTTAATTGGGCAATTGATACCCGAAAATCATTTTTCATAAGCCTTTGTATCATTTCATCAGTTTAGCAACCACAACTTTATTCTTCATCATCGGAAACATCATTTTTTAAAATTCTTTTCTGCCATAATGACCTAAAAATATTAGGCAAATTTTTGCCTACCCCCCAGCAGCAATTGCTAACGATTCAGTCACGCGATTTTTTTTAAGGAGTTCAGCAACAAGAAAAGCCAATTCTAACGCTTGATCTGCATTTAACCGTGGATCACATTGCGTATGATAACGATCAGATAAATCGTCCACAGAAATGGCGTGCGCCCCTCCTGTACATTCAGTAACATCACGACCTGTCATCTCAATATGAATGCCTCCTGGATAAGTTCCCTCTCCACGATGCACTGCAAAAAAATTCTCTACTTCTTTTAAAACATAATCAAAAGGACGCGTCTTATAACCATTGGCAGTAATTGTATTGCCATGCATTGGATCACATGACCATATAACCGCACGCTTCTCGCGTTCAACAGCACGGATGAGTTTAGGCAGATAACTTTCAACTTTATCATAACCAAAGCGCGTAATGAGAGTAAGCCGCCCCAACTCGTTTTCAGGATTTAAAATATCAATTAATTTTAAAAGCTCATCAGGCTCAATGGAAGGACCACATTTTAATCCTATAGGATTCTTAATGCCGCGACAATATTCAACGTGAGCATGGTCAATCTGACGCGTACGGTCACCAATCCATAACATATGACCAGATGTTGCATACCAATTTCCTGAAGTTGAATCAATCCGAGTCAAAGCCTCTTCATAACCAAGCAACAGTGCTTCATGACTGGTATAAAAAGATGTTTCACGCAATGAAGAATGTGTTTTGGATGTAATCCCTATAGAACGCATAAAATCAATTGCTTCAGAAATACGCTCTGCCAATAATTCATAACGTTCTCCCTGCGGACTGTTAGAAACAAAACTCAACATCCATGTGTGAACATTTTCTAAATTAGCATAGCCACCTTGTGAAAAAGCACGCAATAGATTAAGTGT
Organism: Bartonella sp. AP4SXKL; assembly: GCF_042195845.1. NCBI lineage: Bacteria > Pseudomonadati > Pseudomonadota > Alphaproteobacteria > Hyphomicrobiales > Bartonellaceae > Bartonella > Bartonella sp. AP4SXKL. The sequence continues at coordinate 52,295 of NZ_JBHIPA010000009.1, read as the reverse complement.
TGCCGCAGATTGGCGATAAGCCATAGACATCCGTTGCGGATCTGGAATACGAGAACCGGCTTCAAATTCAATGCCATTAATAATATCCCCACGATAAGCAGGAAATTCAACTCCCTCTTTTCTTTCAATATCAAAAGAGCGAGGCTTTGCAAATTGACCAGCAATACGACCAATTTTAACAACCGGTTTAGAACTACCAAAGGTCAAAACAATCGCCATTTGCAAAAATACACGAAAAAAATCACGAATATTATCAGCTTCATGTTCTGCAAAGCTTTCGGCACAATCACCACCTTGCAATAAAAAAGCTTGGCCTTTCGCAACGGCTGCTAATTCATTTTTTAAATCACGTGCTTCACCGGCAAAAACTAAAGGAGGATACCTTCTCAGTTTTCGCTCAACATCTTCTAACATAGACTTATCCGGATAAGTCGGAACTTGTTTAATTGGCCTTGTTCTCCAAGTGTCAGGCGCCCATTCTTTTATCATTACACTCTCTCTAAAGATTAATCTTACAGATTAGCATATCAAAAGCTTTTTACCGCAATATATGCTGTTTAACTTTCTATTTTCTTCCCATTTTCATATATATAACTTGGTTTATACATCGTTACCAATTCTTCTGCCATCGTTGGATGCACTGCCATCGTCTCATCAAAGATATCCTTCGTCAGCTTACCCTTGAGAGATATCCCTATAAGCTGAGCCATCTCACCAGCATTTTCCCCTAAAATATGAGCGCCCACAACAATACGGCTTTCACCATCAACAATGAGTTTCATAAGCATTTTCTCTGAACTACCAGAAAGAACATTACGCATAGGACGAAAAACTGTACGATAAATTTCAAGACGCTTATAACGCTTTACCGCCTCCTCTTCTGAAAGACCAACCGTTCCAATCTCTGGCTGTGAAAAAACTGCTGTTGTAATTAAATCATAATCAGGTGTTGTTGGAATATTTTCAAATGCTGTCTTAACAAAACACATTGCATCATGAATCGCAACGGGTGTTAATTGAATATGACCTGTTACATCACCAACAGCCCAAATATGGGGGATATTTGTTGTCATTTTCTCATCAACAACAACTGCACCAAATTCATTCACCTTAACACCTGCCCGCTCAAGTCTTAAACCCGTTGTATTTGGTACACGCCCCGTAGCCAACATAATCTGATCGGCTCTGATTATTTTCCCATTTGATAAAACAACTTCATAACAATTTTCTGCAGCCTGCACTTTAGAAATTGTTATGCCATAAAGAATAGAAATCCCTTTTTCAATCATTGCATCGCTGAGCAATTGCCGCAAATCATGATCAAAATTACGAAGGATTAAATCACCACGATGAAGGAGTGTTGTTTTTACACCTAATTCATGAAAAATATTAGCAAATTCAACACCAATATACCCTCCACCAACAATCACTATTGATTTTGGGAGTTGATTAAGGTCAAAAATCTCATTAGAAGTAAGGCAAAATTCACCGCCTTCTATGGACGTATTTGGTGCAAGTTTTGCCCCTGTTGCAATCAAAATTTTTTCTGCACTTACCCGCTCACCCGTGGCAGAAAGCTCTAATGTGTGATCATCTATAAAAGTAGCACGACTTTCATAAATATGCACATTGTTATTTTCTAATCCCTTACGATACACCCCTTCTAACCTTGATATTTCTTTATTTTTAGCTGCAACCAACTTTTCCCAGCTAAAAATTGGATCCGCATATTCCCACCCAAAACCAACACTTTTCTTAAATTCTTTTACATATTGTGATGCATAAACATAAAGTTTTTTGGGAACGCAACCACGAATAACACAAGTGCCCCCTATACGATATTCCTCTGCTATAGCGACCCGCTTGCCAAGACCTCCAGCAAGCCGTGCTGCACGCACTCCACCAGAACCACTTCCAATAACAAATAAATCAAAGTCAAAAGAGCCCACGAATTATTCCTTCTTATACATCTGCAAGAGTAGGCTAAGATCTTTTATTATCAAATGAAAGTCTTTTTTTCTTTTGAAGAAGCCTTTTTTATAAAGCAGTATTCTAAAAAGACTTATTCTCATTAAAATATTTAAAACGGCGGGAAAACCGCCGCTATAAAAAAAATCAGAAATTGCCCATTGTTGTCATGATATCGATCAAGCTATTTTTTATTTTCTGAAGATTCTGATTTTATAGGCATATTTGTAGGCATAGTAGAATTATTCAAATTAAGTGTTTCAGACATCTCTTTTTTCACATTTTCTACAAGATCCCGCATAAGAGCAGTACGCCATATATCAAATGCTGAATAAGAATCACGTGCAATATTGGGGACTTCTGTCAAAAACTTTTTACCGGTATCAGAATTATAAAATGTTGTTATCGCATCAAGCTCTTTTTGAGTAAAATATTTTGCATATACATGAGCAATCTCTTTTTCTAGATCAGAGCGCCTTTTAATTAAAGCAAGCGCCTGCTTATCAACAATATCAGAAATAGCTGTTGCCAAATTCGGATCATCGCTAATCAGTTCATTTTTGAAATCATGGACCGCATTTGGTAAAAAGCTATCAAATTGATCCGTTGCATGAATAGCTCTGATTGCCTTTCGCGCTGAATCTAAATGTTGATCACTCACACCTTGTGCATAAGCCATGCCAACATTCACAACAAAAATAGCAATTGCACTAAAATATACGACAAAACGCTGAAAAGAAAATATTATTTTCATTTAATGATTACCCCGATCGCTAATTATAATTTTAATTCGTTATTCTACCTAAAATCTTTAAGACCCTTTTTTACTGTGCTAACATATCATCATGTAAATGCCTTTTCTAAAAATCAAACGGTTCTAAAACTTTTATTTGACCATCAGCCATAGCGACAATTGCACGTGAAGCCAACCCCAAAAAAAGGCCATGCTCAACAACACCAGGAATAGCAAGAAGTGCATCCGATAATGGTTTTGGTTGCAAAATGCAGCCCCAAAATGCATCAAGAATAAAATGGCCACCATCTGTTTCAAAAGGATTTTTTCCATTCATTCGCAATGCAATTTTTCCAGAAAGCCCTAAATCATCAGCGACTTTTTCAATGGCTCTGCATGTTGTGTGGATACCAAATGGATTAACTTCAATTGGTAGTGCAAAAGCACCAAGTCTTTTTACCACCTTTGTTTCATCCGCAATGACAAGCATTGCACGAGATGCCGACGCTACAATTTTTTCATACAACAATGCTCCCCCTCCCCCTTTAATGAGCATCATCTCAGGACCAATTTCATCTGCTCCGTCAATATCAAGATCCAGCTCAGGTATTTGTTCTAAAGTGCTAACAGGCACTCCAAACTTATGACAGAGTTGTTCAGAATATTTTGAAGTAGCAACACCAGTCACCCGCAAACCATCCGCAACACGCTCACCTAGAAGATGAATAAATTCATTGACTGTCGAACCAGATCCGATACCAAGCCGCATACCATCTTCAACAAACTCAAGCGCTTTAATAGCTGCCATTTTTTTTAACTGCTGAACATTCATGAATGACTTTGCCTTCTATCCGTATAAGCAGCATTTATCACCCCTATTACCACCGATAATAATGATAATAAAAGATAACCTCTTGACGCAATCTATTTAAATTGACCATCATCTCTTGCTTGAAGAGATGTTACTCGTTATAGAAATATATGATAAGAATAAAATAGAATAATCAACAATTATCTTTTTTATTTCTTTGAGAATATTTGTTAGCATTTTTCTCATTCAATAAGAATTTTTGATTTATTTTGTGCTATCAATAGGATGCACAAAGATGCACATATCAATTTTTTTGAAAAAATTAAAATGATCAGATATAAAAAATCATCTATTTCTAGAAAACTGTAGATTATTATCTCGTTTCAATGACGTTGATAAACTTACGAATTTAAATACCGTAAAATATTATGAGAAAAGTCTTCTGTTATTTTTTGTTTTGTCATTATCCAAATGTGAAGCAAAATATGACTGATTATATGTTTTTATGAATGCTGTCTGTGCATATTCCATGGTCTATGAAATCCTAGCGAAGACCAAATAATATCTCCACCTTTGGTCATCATAACGCTTCCTCGTGATAACAATTGTTGAGGTATAAATACTATTTTTGCCTTCTTGTAACAAGTTGGATTATGCATCACAAATGTCTGAATGAGAATATCTGCCTCTACACATTGATCTGTTTCTCTCTGTAAAACGATCACTTTTAATCCATTATCCAATAAAGATGTACATACATGATAATCACAAATAAATTGTCCGTGTAACGAAGGACCATATTTTGTTGGTTTAATCGTTTCATTCACACGAAATGACTTTTTCCATATGGATGTCGTGAACTTAGAAATATGGTAACGATCAATATATAATTTTTTATCATGAATAACGCCCACGAGGCGCATATTATCTGCTATAATCAGTTGTACAGGTGAATGCAATACACAAATAGAAACACCTGCCAAAATAAACAAACTAAAAAAGAGCCGGATGGGTGTTTTGCAAAAAGTCAGTCCAACCAAGCCTATGCTCAATAAAACTAACGCTGATAACGGCATAAAACCAGGATTCAAATCAGGAGAAATAGCCTTGATAGCATGTGCAATCTTTATTACAAGATCAACTCCAAAACCCATAATTTGAAGAGGAAGCCATTCGAATCCTCCTAACATTGCAAGAACTGCGATTAATCCAAAGGGAATGACAAAAATTGAGATGACAGGCAAAGCAAAGGCATTACTGATAATGCTCAAAGATGCCATATTAGAAAAATGATAAGCAGCATAAATTCCACTTGCACTCCCTGCAACAAAGGAAGAAGCACATGTTGAAAGAATCGATAAGAAAACAAAATTTATCACTCCCCCTCCAACATAAGAGGGAGTTGTTTTTCTTTTACGAAAAAATGATCTTCCACTCCACCAATCAAAAAAAGCGATCAAAGCAGCAGTCGCAGAAAAGGACATTTGAAAGCTAGGACCTAATATTTCATGGGGTGTCATCGCCAGAGTTATCAACCCTGCAATGGAAAAATTACGCATTGTTATAGCAGAGCGATTACACAATATAGCAACCAACATAACAGCAATCATCACAAAACTTCTTTGCGCTGATATTGCTAAGCCCGACAATAACAAATAAAAAGCTGTTATCATAAAAGCAACGATAGCAGCAAATTTTTTACTGGAATAATAGGAAGAAAAAACTGGAAAAAATGCTAAAAAACTACGGATACTCAAAAGAACTATGCCGCTTAACAACGCCATATGTAAACCTGATATTGATAAAATATGAGCTAATCCAGCTGTACGTAATGCTTCATTTGTCTCATTTGAAATACCAGCACGCTGCCCTGTTATGAGGGCAGCTGCAACACTCCCCTTTTCTCCTTCAAGGGCTATACGGATTCTTTGTGTCATCTTCGTGCGTAAATTTTCAATTTTCTGTAGAATGATAGCGAATATTCCATCAGGCTGCGAAACGGATATTTTTCTTGGTTTTCCTAAATAAACGCCTTGTGCTCCAATTCTTTTAAAATAATTATGAAAACTAAAATCGTAGCCTCCTGGACGCACCGGCCCAGAGAATGCACGAATCTTAACTTTTCCATGCAATCCATCACCAATCGCTAAGCCAGATGGCAAATATCTTGCCGATAAACGAACACGATGAAGACTATGGCGTAATACGGGATTTTCTGTATTCAAAATATCCAAAACTAAACGAAATCCTCCTTTGGCACCTGACTCAATAGAAACAATTCTTCCCGTCAATGTAGTGACAATGTCACTGCTTAGCATGGGTGTTGCAATACGCCACGTTTCTATTTTTGCCGCTAAAGCACCCAATATAATACAAAACAGAAACCCCACGGGAATCGATATTTTTCGATAAAAACGTGCTACATAGAATATTCCCAGAAAAATACTGACCAACGCCCCCAATTGTCCCCAACTTGGTTCCCACTCTAAATGAAAATAGAAAATGATTCCTAGGGCAAAAAAGACTAAAATCAGCGAAAAAAGGATACCAAAAGAAACTTCTTTATTAATACAATCTTCTAACCATTTGCGAAAAAAAATGATTACTTCTTTTAAGAGTGTCAATAAAAAAAGTTTTTGTTGATTATAGCTACTGTTCTTTGCATCATCATACCTAGAAAAAACACTCTGCCCTATCTGACATGGCTTTTTTCTTTCTGTAACAGATTTTTCGGATAAACCCTCTTTACTTTTATAAAACATCAGTCCCCCACTTTAACTCGCAATACGGCTATTGCACGCCCCATCACTTATGCTAACATGACTTTTCTATAAAATTCCATAAGTAATATCTTAGTTTAAAGGAAAATATTCGTGTCTGTTATTACTCGTTTTGCCCCTTCACCCACTGGCTTCCTTCACATTGGTGGTGCTCGTACTGCTCTTTTTAATTGGCTTTATGCAAAACATACCGGTGGAAAAATGCTTTTACGAATTGAAGATACAGACCGAGAGCGTTCAACCGAAGCAGCTGTAAAAGCCATTATAGATGGCTTGCACTGGATGGGTCTTAGTTATGATGGCGCCCCTATTTCGCAATTCGAACGAGCAGAACGTCACCGCCAAATCGCTGAACAGTTGGTCAAGAATGGCAAAGCATATTATTGTTATGCTTCACCTGAGGAGTTAGCTGAAATGCGTGAAAAAGCCCGTTCAGAAGGGCGCCCACCACGTTATGATGGACGTTGGCGTGACCGTGATAGTTCTGAAGCTCCTAAAGGTGTTAAGCCTGTTATTCGCATCAAAGCCCCTCAAGATGGAGAAACGATTGTACATGATCGTGTTCAAGGTGATGTCCGTTTTCCTAATAAAGATCTCGATGACTTCATTATTTTGCGTTCTGATGGTTCGCCTACCTATATGCATGCTGTTGTCGTTGATGATCATGATATGGGCATCACACATATTATACGTGGTGACGATCATCTTACCAACGCAGCCCGACAAACGATTATCTTTAAAGCAATGGGATGGGACATTCCTGTTATGGCCCATATTCCTCTTATCCATGGTGAAAACGGTGCAAAATTATCAAAGCGACATGGTGCGCTCGGTGTTGATGCCTACCGAACAATGGGATATCTTCCTGCTGCTTTGCGCAATTACCTTGTCCGTTTAGGTTGGAGTCATGGTGATGACGAACTGATGTCACTTAAAGATATGATTTCTTGGTTTGATATTGAGGATATTAACAAAGGTGCTGCTCGTTTTGATCTCAAAAAGCTCGATTCCATCAACGGACACTATATGCGTATGAGTAATGATCAAGAACTTTTTGATGCCGCTCTTAATATTCTACCAGAAACCGATAGGGGAGCACAAATTATTGAAAGACTTGATGAAAAACGCCGTGTTCAATTTTTAAAAGCAATCCCGCATTTGAAAGAACGTTCAAAAACACTGTGCGAACTGATTGACAATGCCTCCTTCATTTTTACGCAACGACCTTTACAACTTGATGAAAAAGCTCAAATGCTCTTAGATAAAAATGGACGAACCATTTTAAACGATCTTTATCTTGCTCTGAAAGCGTGCCCCTCTTGGGATACAAAAACTCTAGATGAAACACTTCGCTCTTTTGTCCAAACACAGAATCTCAAATTTGGATCTATCGCCCAACCACTTCGCGCAGCTCTTACAGGATGTGCAACATCACCAGGTGTTTTGGATATTCTTATTTTATTAGGACGCAATGAATCCCTTCATCGCATCAAGGACCAACTTATCACAACAATATGCCCATGATGTGCACTGAGTATATTTCCTCAAATAAGGATCTATACAGATATCTCAACGCGCCCTAAAAGAGTTTTTTATGTTATATCATTGAAATACATTTCTTATTGAGTAATAATGATCAATAAGGAAATATTTTTAGATTGCATGTACTCACTTTTAGAGGCAATCTACCCTTAAATAAGTAAGAAAAGCTTCAGTTATACATCCCCCACTCTGATGAAGCAGAGTCTTAATTTTTAGAAGTGAAGGATCTGAAAGGAATACCGAATGTCTGAGAATAACGCATATATTATTGTGAATGATAAAAAAGTAGAGCTTCCCTTGCGTAAAGGCACGAGTGGACCTGAAGTCATTGAAATTGCTTCTCTCTATAAAAAAACCGATATTTTTACTTATGATCCTGGTTTTACTTCAACAGCTTCTTGTGAATCAAAAATTACTTATATCGATGGTGATAAAGGCATATTGCTTTATCGTGGTTATCCTATTGATCAATTGGCTGAAAAAGGAGACTTTCTCGAAAGTTGTTATCTTTTACTTTATGGTGAACTCCCAACACAGCAAGAAAAAAATGAATTTGATCGATGTATTATGCAGCATACCATGGTCCACGAACAATTTGCACGCTTCTTCCATGGCTTCCGTCGTGATTCTCATCCTATGGCCGTCATGGTTGCCTGCCTTGGCGCTATGTCTGCGTTCTATCACGACTCTATTGATATTACAGATCCTCACCAGAGAATGATTGCTTCTGTTCGTCTTATCTCAAAAGTTCCAACGCTTGCTGCTATGGCCTATAAATACAGTATTGGACAAGCATTTGTTTATCCACGTAATGATCTTAGTTATGCTGCAAATTTCCTCCATATGTGTTTTGCTGTTCCTTGTGAAGAATATAAAACAAACCCTGTGCTTGCTCGGGCGATGGATCAAATATTTACCCTTCATGCAGATCATGAACAAAATGCTTCTACATCTACGGTACGTCTTGCTGGATCCTCAGGTGCTAATCCGTTTGCCTGTATTGCAGCAGGTGTTGCATGCCTTTGGGGACCAGCACATGGTGGTGCCAATGAAGCATGCCTAAAAATGCTACAAGAAATAGGTTCTATTAAAAGAATTCCTGAATTTATTGCACGTGCAAAAGATAAAAATGATCCTTTCCGCCTTATGGGCTTTGGGCACCGTGTCTATAAAAATTATGATCCACGTGCAAAAATCATGCAAAAAACCTGTCATAAAGTTTTAAAAGAACTCAACATTCAAGATGACCCTCTTCTTGATATTGCAATAGAGCTTGAAAGAATTGCCTTAAGTGATGAATATTTTATTGAGAAAAAGCTTTATCCCAATGTTGATTTCTATTCCGGCATTACATTAAAAGCTCTAGGTTTTCCAACTGAAATGTTTACTGTCCTTTTTGCGTTGGCGCGCAGTGTCGGGTGGGTGGCACAATGGAAAGAAATGATTGAAGACCCTGCACAAAAAATTGGTCGTCCTCGACAACTCTACACAGGCTATGCTATGCGTGACTATGTTCCTATAGATGAACGTGCAAATTAAAAAAAGAAATCAATAAAGCTTCAATTTACTGAAGCTTTATTGAGAGTAATCAAAAAACATCCTTTAAAAATTTTTATAAAACGTGATTTTAAAACTCTTTCTACAGAGATAACATCATCATAAAAATTTACTAAAAAATTCTAAGTTTTAGCTCTGTAAAGAAATTGAGAATACTCTTCTGCAAATTAGCCAAACATTTAGCAAAAAGAAATTGAAAATTTTACCTTATAATCCTCATTATCTTTAATGGAAATGTATTCCCTATCATTCCCCCATGTTTAAAAGCCTTATTACATATTAAAATCTAGCAATGTCAGAATTTTTCTTTCTATCTTCTTCAGATAAAATTGCAAAAAGCTTACATTAAGTGCTTCTCTAATTAGAATAAAAACACTTTTACATTTTGTCCTGTTAAAAGCTGAAATTTTCTTTGTATTTAAGTTGATAGTTTTTCTTTTAAAGATAAATTATTGATTTTTAAATAAAATTATTAAAAATCACCCTATAACCAATAAGAGGTGACTTTCTTTCCTATATTTTTTATTCCCATACTTTATAAAAAGAAATTATTTTTTTGATAATGATATTCAGCATAATGATAGCAAAATGAACACAGATAAATTTTTTACATTGCTCCAAAAGAGCTTACAGATTATAAAAATTCATGATGGTTTCATATTTGCCAGCTTATCTAATAGGAGAACATAATGAAATTATTAGCAGGAGCTCTTATAATAAGCGCGACACTGTTTACCCTATCGGCCAATTCTCAAACGCTGAAAATTGCAAGCGATGCTTCTTATCCGCCATTTAGTTATATTGACTCAAATAACAAACTGCAAGGGTTTGATATTGATATATCTTATGCGCTTTGTAAAAAAATGAATGTTGAATGTACTATTGTCACACAAGACTTTGAGGGGATGATTCCCGGTCTTCTTGCCAAAAAATATGATGCTATCGTTTCTTCCCTTTCTCCTACAAAAGAGCGCTTACAAAAAATTGATTTTACAGATCCTTACTACAACACAGCACTCGCTGTTATCGTTACCAAAAATTCGGAAATTAAAGAAATCTCAACACAAGCCTTTAGAGGTAAAAACCTTGGTGTACAATCAAATACAACACAAGCTGCATATGCGGAAGATCATTATGCCTCTGAAGGAGTTAATATCAAACTTTATCCTACAGCAACAGAAGTTAATCGTGATCTTTTAAGCCATCGGCTTGATATCATCATCTTTGATAAATTAAAAGCATTAAATTGGCTTGAAAATGAAGGAAAAGACTGCTGTCTCCTCTTGGGAACTCTAGAAGAAACAAATTTTCCTATTGCAATTGCACTCCGTCAAAATAATAATGATCTTAAAAACAGTTTTAATAAAGCAATAGAAGAAATCCGCGCCGATGGAACCTATGAGAAAATTATGAGAAAATATTTTACTTTCGATATCAATTAGATAGTACTATGAATTAAAACTCAATCTGTATATTTAAGGGGTATCTTTAACTCTTTATTGAACATGCAGGTATAATTGGAAATTCGGCATTTTTATAAGAAAATTTACATTTATCAAAATAACTTTTAATTGCTCCTTGAGATCTAAATATTTTGTAGAATCTAATGACAACAATAAGGTTGTATTTTTACCGTATCAAAATCTAATTTTTTTATGTTCAAATTTAATAGCCTTATTTTCAAGAAAAATCCTCAGTTTTTACTCATGAAATGATTCAAATCAATCATTTCGTGAAAATTAAGCTATCATACAAGCAATAAGATATTTATTCTTTTTTTATCAATAATGCCCAACATAATGATCTAAAATAAACATCAATAAATTTTTGAATTGCTCCCAAAAAGCTTACAGATTATAAAAACATAATGATTTCATATTGCCCGCTTATCCAATAGGAGAACATCATGAAACTATTAGCAGGAGCTCTTATAATAAGCGCCGCACTATTCACCCAATTGGCTGATGCGAAAACATTAAAAATTGCGAGTGAAGGCACCTATCCTCCCTTCAGTTATATTGACTCAAATAATAAATTGCAGGGACTTGATATTGATATATCTTATGCACTTTGTAAAAAAATGAATGTTGAGTGTACTATTGTTACACAAGACTTCGAGGGAATGATCCCTGGACTTATTGCAAAAAAATATGATGCTATCATTGCTTCCCTCTCTCTCACACAAGAGCGTTTACAAAAAATTGACTTTACAGATCCTTACTACGATACAGCACTGGCTGTTATTGTTACCAAAGCTTCGGGAATTAAAGAAATCTCGACAAAAGACTTTAGAGGTAAAAATCTTGGTGTGCAATCAAATACAACACAAGCTTTCTATGCAGAAGATCATTTTGCCTCTGAAGAGGTGAAAATAAAACTCTATCCTTCCACAATAGAAGTGAATCGTGATCTTTTAAATCATCGACTTGATGTGATCATTGTTGATAAATTACAAGCATTAAATTGGCTTAAAAATGAAGGAAAAGATTGTTGTCTCCTCTTGGGAACTCTAGAAGAAACAAGATTTCCTGTTGCAATTGCAGTCCGTCAAAATAATAATGATCTTAAAAATAAGTTCAATGAAGCTATAAAAGAAATCCGTTTGGATGGAACTTATGAAAAAATTATGAGAAAATATTTTACAAGTGATGTTTATTAAATATCAATATGATATTTTAATGAAACCCGTTGGTTATTGCTAAAAAATATTATCTAACTCTTTCATGAGGAATACAAGAATGATTGAAAATTTAGCATTGCTATCATTTAGCAATGGTGGATGGGGAGCAGTTATACTTTCCAGTGCAGGAATGACTTTGTCATTGGCATTATGTTGTGGACTTCTAGGATTTCCTCTAGGGCTTCTCAATGCAGTGATGATTCGATCCAATATTAAGATGGCCAAAGCTATGGCACGCCTCTTTTCAACGATATTTCGTGGGCTACCAGAGCTTTTAACTTTGTTTTTAGTTTACTACGGATTACAAAGCCTTATTCAAAATTTATTTGACTATTTTAGTTTTGAAATCATGTTCAGTATCAATGCTTTTGTTGCTGGTGTTCTTGCCCTTAGTATGGTTCTTGCAGCTTTTTCTTGTGAAGTTTGGCTTGGAGCATTTAATATTTTTGATAAAGGTCAATATGAAGCAGCTAAAGCTTTAGGACTTTCACGGTCAACCACATTTTTTCGTATTGTCTTCCCTCAGCTCATCCGAAATGCCTTGCCAGGACTTTCTAATAATTGGCTTACTTTACTGAAAGATACATCCCTTGTTTCTACCATCGCGCTTGTTGACCTCATGCGACAAACGAATCTAGCTGTCGCTGCTACCAATAAACCCATGCTATTTTATTTTGTAGCATGCTTACTCTATTTGTTATTTTCAGCGGTTTTTACTGCAATCTTACGCCATTTGGAAACATACACTCAAATAGGCTATAAAAAGGTGCTAAGTCAATGATTCCTGAGTGGCTTTATTTTCTTTTTAATCCTGATCTTTTAAGTCATTATGGACCCAAATTTATTAATGGCTTTATTGTTACTGTTGAACTTGTTTCTATTTCTTGTTCTCTAGGCCTTTTTCTTGGTATGATTATCGCTTTTGCACGTCTATCAGAGAATACATTTTTACAATATTTTGCAAATGCTTATGTCTATTTTTTCCGTGGCTCTCCTTTATTAGCTCAACTCTTTCTTTTTTATTATGGGCTTGGTTCAATGAACAGTTTTTGGCAACAAGTGGGGCTATGGTGGTTTTTTCAAAACGCGTGGTATTGTTGTCTTTTTATTTTTACACTCAATTCTGCTGCCTATCAATCTGAGATCTTTAAAGGAAGTTTTCTATCCGTAACAACTGGACAACGCGAAGCATCAAAAGCTTTAGGTTTAAGCAACTCTGTCACATTTTTTAGAGTTATTCTTCCACAAGCAATGATTGTAGCATTACGCCCCTTAGGAAATGAGTTGATTTTAATGATTAAATCCAGTGCTGTTGCCTCACTTATTACTGTTTATGATTTAATGGGGGTTGCTAAACTCGCTTATTCACGGACTTTCGATTTTCAAGTTTACGTTTGGGCTGCTCTTATCTATCTCTTTATCGTTGAACTCATTCATCGTTTTATTGTTTTTATCGAGCAGCGCCTCACTCGATATTTACGGTAAATAAAATGATCATAAAAAACAGTATCAAATCAAAATGTTGAATTAATCAAGTTCTTCATCAATGAAAGAATAAAATAAGATGAATTTGAAAAATAATAAATCGATCTCTCCCAGTAAAAACCCTGTGATCTCTATCCAAAATCTAAATAAATGGTATGGAAACTTTCAGGTCCTACATGATATCAACTTTAATGTTCAAGCTGGTGAACATATCGTTATTTGTGGACCATCCGGATCAGGAAAATCAACGTTAATTCGTTGTATTAATCAATTAGAACAAGCACAAAAAGGTTCAATCTGTATCCATAACGTTGATATCCATACTGCACCTATACAACAGCAAAAAAATGTTCTTCGTAAGATAGGAATGGTCTTTCAGAACTTTAATTTATTTCCCCACATGAGCGTTATACAAAATTGTATTTTAGCACCTATGACCGTTCAAGGGCTTTCCAAACAACAAGCACAAGAACGGGCAATTCGTTACTTAACGCATGTTGGTATTGAAAAACACTGTGAAAAATATCCTTTACAACTTTCTGGTGGGCAACAACAACGTGTTGCGATTGCCCGTGCACTTTGTATGGAACCCGAAGTCATGCTTTTTGATGAACCAACCTCTGCTCTTGATCCAGAAAGTGTGGGAGAAGTTTTGGAAGTGATGGCTCGATTAGCCGATATAGGGATCACAATGCTTTGTGTTACCCATGAAATGGGCTTCGCACGTAAAGTCTCAGAAAGAATACTCTTTCTAGAAAATGGAAAAATTGTTGAAGATGCAGCCTCTGAAGAATTTTTTACTAATCCTAAAAGCCAACGTGCTTGTAATTTTCTTGCTAAAATTAAATATTAATCATTAAAATATTGCTTTATTTATACAATTTTATTCCTGCTTTTTAAAAGAGTGATAATTGTTTGTGCGCCAACAACCCCCGATGGTACTTCAGTTTTCATTTTCTGTTCTACCATCTCAAAGGAATCAAGTTGTGCCTGTCGCAATAAAGGATTAGCCAAAAGTTGTTCTACCTGTCTTGCTAACATGCCAGGACGGATTAATTCATTCAAATATTCCGAAACAATAGGCTTATCAGCAATAATATTTGGAAGAGCAGCACTCCATAACATCATTTTAGGAAAAATAAATAATTTAGAAAAGAAATCAAGTTTATAGCAAAGAACCATAGGAACTTTTGCTAAGGCTAATTCAAGTGAAACAGTTCCATGTGCAGCAAGAGCAACATTTGCTTGTGCAAAAGCACGCCATTTTTCATCTTCACCAACTACAATTTCTATCTTGCTTTTCCAGCCCTGCACAAAGTCCCGGATTCTATCTACCAAATGAGGTAAGGTTGGTAAAATAATACGTAAATGAGGAATACGTTGTACAAGAATCTCTACTGTTTCTCGAAAAATAGGCATTAAGGAACGAATTTCTGAATTGCGTGATCCTGGCAAAATAACTAATGTAGGCGATAATGTTTGTGTATCGATCAAATTTCTTTGTTCTAATTGGCTTTTTTTTTCTGACTGAACTCTCAAAAGGGGAGGATATGTCAAAAGACGATGTCCAACATAAGTCGTGGCAGGGCCTCCCAAATCTTGCATAATCTTTTCTTCAAAAGGAAAAACCGCTAAAACATGATCAACAAATCCACACATAGCTTTTGCACGCTCTGGCCTCCATGCCCAAACGGTTGGTGCAATATATTTAATGATAGGAATAGAAGGCGCTAAAGCACGTACCTTTTTTGCAATACGATGCGTGAAATCAGGACTATCAATAATAATTAAACAATCAGGTTGTTCTTGTGCAATAAATTTGGATAAATTGCGAATATGTAGCAACAACAATGGTAGTTTTTTCAACACCTCCTTTAAACCTATTAAAGCAATATCATGGGAATCAAAAAAGCTTTTTAAGCCTAATGCCTTTAAATGGCTCCCCCCAACACCAATCAAATGAATATTGCATCCTATCTGTTGTGATAAACAAGAAATTAGATCGGCCCCAAGTAAATCACCAGATTCCTCACCTGAAACCACTGCAATCTTTAAGGAACAATTATTCATGACCAAACTTTTCAAATGTCTCTATAAATAAAGAATATTTGTTGGCTTTTTCTATTGTTGTTTTCACTGATAATATTAGACTTCTATTTGCCTCCACCGCAACACCAGATAAACCACTCTTTGCAATATTCATTATTGTCGCGGGCCCAATTGATGGCAAATCAACGCGATTATCCTGTTGTGGTTTTGCGCATTTTACAAGAATGCCACCTTTAAGGGGAATTTGCCCTCTTTCTCGCATTTCACAAATACGCCACAACATATTATCAGTTCCCTCAGCGCCCTCTAGAGCAACCACCCTTCCTTGGACAACGACAACGGCTTGCCCGATATCTAATTGACCTAAAAGCTTTGCTGCTTCTACTGCTAAAAAAATATCTTTTTTCTCTTTTGGAGTAGCGCGCCGTACTGTTAAATTAAATTCTATGGGAGCTAAAAGATCTGGGACTATTTCGTGAGCACCGATAACACAAAAACCGTGTGCTTCAATAACCCGTATAAAAGCTTTTAATAACGCATCATCTCCCCTCCTCAAAGCTCCGATTAACTTAGGAAGAGCTAAAAATGTTGTCCAGTCCAGTCGCAATTGTTTAAGAAGTGGACGCTTTTTCACACCACCTGCCAAAACAACATTATATACACCAGCCTCTTTTAAAATTTTAACGAGTCGTGCTAACTCTACAATTGATAGCTCGCAATGCTCATAGCGATAAAGAACAGAATCTGCCTCACCATGCAAAAGCACAAGAAAAGGATTTTCTCCATTCTTCTCAAGAGTCTGCGCAACAGTAATCGGTAGAATACCATTTCCTGCTATAATAGCAGTACGGCCGGAAAGAAAACTTCTGGCTCCCCAAATAGGCATTTTTAATCCTTATGTTCTTTTATTCTAACACCTTCAAATTTTGGTGTGCAATAAAAACGCTTTCCTTCTTCTTTAATAAAATTAACAACTTCAGAAACAGACTGAGAAGAAGAATAGAAAGAAGCAACATCACTGACACGCTCTTTAAATGGTTTGCTATGATCAAAAAGCATAGCAACCGCATGACGGAGTGCATGAATATCTTGACGCTCAAGTCCTGCACGCTTCATGCCAATAATATTGAGTCCAGCAAGTTTTGCCTGCACACCAACAGCTGTTCCATAAGGTATCAGATCACCAACCAGTGCAGATACGCCGCCGATAAATGCATGGTGTCCAACACGAACAAATTGATGAACAGCAGCACCACCACCAATAATCACATAATCACCAATAGTAACATGACCAGCAATCATTGCGTTATTGGCAAATGTTA
This sequence comes from Bartonella sp. AP4SXKL, assembly GCF_042195845.1. Taxonomy (NCBI): domain Bacteria; kingdom Pseudomonadati; phylum Pseudomonadota; class Alphaproteobacteria; order Hyphomicrobiales; family Bartonellaceae; genus Bartonella; species Bartonella sp. AP4SXKL. The sequence goes on along the minus strand of NZ_JBHIPA010000009.1, from coordinate 35,368 downwards.
CATGATTGCCTACATAACAATCGTGAGCGATATGCGCATAACAAAAAAATTGGCAATTATCACCAACAACTGTCATTCCTACACTCGAATCGGAACCCCTATGCATTGTTACACCTTCACGAATCGTACAATTCTTACCAATAAAAAGAGTTGTAGCCCCTCCTTTATGTTTATTATTTTGCGGATCTGCCCCCAAAACGGCATGAGAAAATACTTTACTCTTGGCTCCTAACGTTGTCTTTCCCATTATTACAACATGACTTGTCAAACTACATTCATCACCAATAACAGCCTCTGAACTAATATGGCAAAATGGTCCAACGCGTACATTCTCACCAAGCTGCGCTCCCTTCTCCACAAGAGCAGTTGGATGGATTTTCGTACCGGACATTTTTAAATCCCCATCAAATATCGTTTATTCTTTTTCAACAATCATCGCAGCAATTTCTGCTTCAGCGACGCGGACATCTTCTACTTTTGCAACACATGAAAAACGTCTCATACCAGATCTTTTTTTCAAAAGCTGAACATGAATCTTGAGCTGATCACCAGGCATAACCGGCTTACGAAATTTCGCATTATCAACCGTCATAAGGTAAACTAAATTTGTTTGCTTATTGCCTAAATTTAAAAGTGCTATTGCTCCTGCCGTTTGTGCCATAGCTTCTAAAATCAAAACTCCAGGCATAACAGGCTTTGAGGGAAAATGTCCCATAAAATGTGGCTCGTTAATCGTTATATTTTTAATACCAATCGCTTCTTGTTCACCATCAATATCAACGATACGATCAATTAATAAAAATGGATAACGGTGCGGTAATATTGATAATAGTTTTTCAATATCGACAGCCTCTAAGTTTTTAGTTTTTTCACTGCTGATCATATCAGCGTTTCTCCTTTTTAACTTTTCCCATACTGCGCAATGCCGCTACTTCACGAAACCATTGTTTAAATGGTCGCGCTGGACTACCTCCCCATTTTTCGCCATCCGGAATGTCATTCATAACACCACTACGAGCAGCAATCTGAACAGATTTACCTATTATGATGTGATCCGCTACTCCCACACTTCCGCCAAGCTGAGACATATCCCCTATAGATGTACTTCCCGCAATGCCACATTGAGCGGCAATAAGACAATAGCGTCCAATTTTGACATTGTGGGCAATTTGTACAAGATTATCAATCTTGCTTCCTTCACCAATAACAGTATCTTGAAATGTTCCACGATCAATTGTCGTGTTCGCACCAACTTCTACACCATCCTCAATAATAACGCGACCAAGCTGTGGAATTTTCTCGATTCCAGAAACGCCCCCAACATAACCAAAACCATCTTGCCCAATGCAAACACCAGGATAAAGCTGAACCTTATCACCTATTATAGAACACTGAACTGTTACCTTAGGAGCAATATAGCAGTCACATCCAATACGGCAATTTTCACCGATAACAGCTGTGGATGAAATAAGAGTTCCTGCACCAATCTCAACATTTTTACCAATAACAGCTCCCGCTTCAATACACACATCATGTGCCAACTTAGCCGTTGGATGAATATGCGCATGCGATGAAATCCCCTTCTGCCCCAACCAAGGCATTGGCTTGACAGAATCTGGAAACAAAATACGACCAATCTGAGCAAAGTCACGCTGTGGTGTGGATGTCACCAAAATTGCCATAGTTTCGGGAACTTTAAAAACAATCTCATTCGTACACAAAACAGCAACAGCAGAACTGTCCAGTAAAGCATCAGAAAACTTCCGATGCTCTACAAAAACAAGCGAACCTTCCACAGCACTCTCAAGTGAAGAAAGAGTATTGATAACTTTATGAGAAAACTCTGGATTAAGAAGCTTTGCACCCGTCAACTCAGCAGCATTTGCAACTGTCAATCGTCGGGACGGCGTAAAAAAAAATGTATCCGCCATCAAAACACTTTCTCTCCCAGCTTAAGCTATTCTCTTCAAGTTTTTCCTTCTTAAAATCGCTCAAATCAGAACTTCGTAGAAATACCAAAGTTCAATTGTTGCAAACGATCACCTTCCTGCTTCGTTATTGGCCAAGCATAATCAAAACGCAAAGGACCAAACGGAGAATCCCACATCAAACTCACACCTGCAGATGAACGCCAAGCACTTTTGGTATTGGTAACAGACGGTTCACCCTTAAAAACGGCTTTATAATTATTGCCATAAAGCGTGGCAATATCCGCAAATAAAGCACCGCGCAACCCAAATCCTTCAGGCACGACAGGGATAGGGAACTGTACTTCAGCAGTCGCATTCATATATGTCGTTCCCCCCAAGAAATAAACCTCACCCTTACTGGAAACCTGACGCGGACCTATTCCATTATATTTGAACCCTCGAATCATATCAGAATTTACTTTAAACATATCGAAAATACGAACACCATCTCGGCCCATTCCGTGGATATAACCACCCCCAAAGGAAAGCAAACCAACGATATCCTTCTGGTCAGAAAGAGTCTTGTACATCATCGCCTTACCCGTGGTCTTCAAGAACTTTGCACTCCCACCAAGCCCTGCATATTCCTGAAGCAGATGCACGTACCACCCATCATGGGGGGATCTCATATCATCAATCGTATTATAGGTGAAACCATAACTAATTGATGAACGTTTCCAAGGGCTGTGTTTTGCAGCTTGAACAATCGCACCAGAATATTTCCCATATAATTCTATTATGTCACTCTCTTTGTCAAAATCATACTCTCCGCCAAAATCATATTCTTCCTGCACATAAGAATAAGCTACATTAGCAGATAATTGATTATTAATAGGTAACGAAAACCGCAGCGATCCACCTGTCTGCCGTACATCATAGGCTTTATCAGCACGATAAGTACTACGAAAAACATCAACACCAGCAGATAAACGATACCCTAAGAAATAAGGATCAACAAATGATAAATTATAATTACGAGATTTTTCTTGCCCCGCACCTAATCCTAAACGAACATATTGACCACGTCCCCCAAGATTACGTTCAGTAACAGAAACTTCAAGTGACATACCAGGACTTGTTCCCCCTGTTGTATACCCTCCAGAAAGAGAAAGATCTCCTGTTGAAGCTTCAACGACATCTATTACCAAAACAACTTGGTCAGATTGATCTGTAGGAACCATTGAAATATTAACGGCTTTGAAGAAACCTAAACTTTCTAGACGACGTTTTGCCCGCTGTAATAAAGTTTGATTGTAAGCATCTCCTTCGTTTAAATCAATCTCACGGCGAATGACGTAATCACGCGTTTTCTCATTGCCACGTATATCAATACGTTGAATATAAGCACGTGTACCCCGTTCAATATTATATAAAATTGAAATTGTATGATTTGCTAAATTACGATTTCCCCGCGGTTCAACTTTAGCAAAAGCATATCCCGAATCAGCAACTTTGTTATTAATAGTTGCAACAGACTGTTCAATATCTTCTGCACTATAAACATTACCTGGCTGGGTTTTAAGCATCCTTTTCACAGATTGAACGTCAATTCCATCAACATCACTTTCAACCTGAATATCGCTAATTTTATAGAGCGCACCCTCATCAAGAACGAAAGAAATTTTATACGTATTGCTTGCTGCATCAAAAGTTGCTTTAGAAGAGACTACACGAAAATCTGCATAACCACGGTTATAATAAAAGCGACGTAAAGCTTCTTCATCAACAGCGAGGCGCTCTTCACTGTAAACATCACCTCCCAACAACTTCGAAAAAATTCCTGAAGTTTTTGTTGAAATCACATCACGCAAACGACGACTTCCAAAGACATTATTTCCCTTAAAAGTGATATCACCAATCTTTGTTTTTTTCCCTTCAACGACATTAAATACCACATTAACCCGCCCTTTTCCAAGGTTAATCGTTTGAACGTTAACAGTGATATTATTACGACCAAGAGTTTTATAAGCCTCACGAATTGTATTTATATCAGCAGAAAGCTTAGCAGAATTAAAAGGCTCATTCGGTTTTAAAGAAATAAACCGCTTAAGATCTGGGTCTTTAAAAGATTTATTTCCTTGAAACAATATTTGATTGACAACCTCATATTCTTTTACGAATACAACCAATTTATCACCCACCGGATTTATTTTAACATCATAAAATAAACCCAATTCGAAAAGGTTCTTCACAGCACTATCAACATCACCACTGGAAACACCTTGCCCAACCTTAATCCCCATATTGTCTCGAATCGCCTGAGAACTTACAAACTTATTCCCACGAACCTCAATAGAGCGGACTACAGACGCTTGTATTTCTCCGACCGCAGCAATTGACATAAAAACCGTTGCTGGGGCAAACATCCCCATCTTTAACACCAATACAGATGCTGCATTTAAAAACTTTGAATTCGTAGTCATTGGCTTTTTTACCTTACTCTCGTTCCTTGGACATGATGCCTTAAAAGCTAACTGCCATAACAACCTTTTTACAGCGAGACTTTTCATTCCTTAATTACTCATTATAATGTACAACGCCACAACATTTTGTAGACATGGTAAACAACCTTCAATTTGTTTTTGCTATTATTACTTAATTTATAAAGCGTTTTCCATAATTTAATTAGCTAAACCAACAAAAATAATCATTAAAAAAGACAAAGATCATAAAAAGGAGAAGAATGGAAAAACCTAAACGAAAAACGATTCCCTGAATTTTAGCAGATATTTTCCTCCCAGTAATGACCTCAATGACATGCAATAAAAGATGCCCACCGTCAAGCGGTAGAATCGGAAAAAGGTTAATAAGCCCAACACTTATTGAAAGAAAAGCTGCCAAATTCAACAAAGAGATAAAACCTGTCTCGCTCACTTTCCAAGCAATTTTAACGGTTTTAGAAGGTCCACTTAGCCGACAACGATCCTCTTTGCCTCCTATTAAACGACTCATAAAAAGAACGGTTTGAGTGGCGATAAACACAGTACGGTCTGACGCTTTTCTTACAGCTGTTACAAAACCATAGCGAATATGTTTTATATAAGTTGGATCTAAACGTGCAGGATTATTTAAATCAACAGGAACACCTACACCTATCATAGCACTTCGTGTTCGATTACCAAATCCATCATCTCGCTCAACGACTTTCGGGGTAATCATCGTTGTAAAGACTCGCCCCATGCGTTCTATTTTAAACTCTATGGGTTCTCTTCCGTGAAAAGCTACATAATTCATCAAATCTTCAAAGCTTTCAACCCGTCGTCCATCCATTTCAACAAAACGATCACCTAATTCCAAACCGGATTGAAGAGCAGGGCTATCTTTTACCAAAGAACCAACAACGGGCTCAATGGCTACACGACCATAGATAAAGAAAAAAAATGTTAGAATAACAACAGTAAAAAGGGCATTGAAGAAAGGACCGGCAAAAACAGTTGCTGCTTTTTTCCAAGCATGCGCACTAGCAAATGAACCATCGACAATCAGAGATGATTGGGATGATTCCGTATCGATTTTTTCCTCATCCCCAACAAATTTTACATAACCTCCTAAGGGGATAAGTGCTAAACGCCACTTCGTGCCATGCTTATCTGTATAACTCGCTATTTCTGGTCCAAATCCAAGCGAAAAAATTAACGCCTTAATACCACACCACCGACCAATGAGATAGTGCCCAAATTCGTGCACAAAAATGATAATCATAATGATGAAAAGAATACTCAAACTTCTTAAAAGAAAATCACCCATAGTGACGATATGATTTAAAAGTTCCAAACTATCTTCTCCCAATTAGATCATACTAAAAAGATTAAAAGGCGCATCCATATCAGACATAAATGAACCAATTAAATAAAGAAGAAAAGCTGCCCCTACCAATCCATCTATACGATCCATAAAACCACCATGTCCAGGCAATAAAGAACTAGAATCTTTAACAGAAAACCGTCTTTTGAGCCATGATTGCCCTAAATCACTCAATTGTGAAACAATTGACAAAACAAGTGTAAGGAGTGGCACAAAAAAACTGGCTAAATTTATATCAAAAAATCCAAAAGCAACCCATATACCACCGAAAACTCCGACAAATGTACCACCAAGTGCTCCTGACCATGTTTTATTAGGAGAAAATTGTGGTGCTAATTTAGGGCCCCCTAATGCACGTCCGATAAAATAACCACCGATATCTGTTCCCCACACTATCGTAAATAAGAAAATAACAACTTGGAACCCCAACATTTCATGATCCCGTAGAAAGCATAAAGCAACAACAGGAAAAGATGCATATAAAAAACCACAAAAAACCCAACCACTCTTTTTTATAGATATAATAGCTAACACTGTAGCTAAAACGATTAAAACACAAAAAATCAATGAAGCAGATACACTCAATACTAAAAAAAAGCCAAAGATTAAATAAAAGATACTTGCTAATATTTTTTGTAAAATACACCATTTCTCTTTAGTAATACTCATCCACTCATAAAGAACAAAACCGCCAATACACCATACAAATAAAAAAAAGAAGTTTCCTCCCAACCATGTTAGATACAACGCAATAATGCCAAAAACAAAAGCTGTCAGAATACGATAAACCAAATTAGACAAAACAACATCCAAACAATAAAAATAGAAAATACAAGCTCTAAAATTAACGCAAGAAAAACTCCCCTACGCAGTATTTTTATCTCATACCTGTATAATTTCTCTTATAATTTATCATAAATAATTCAGTCTACTAAGATAGCGCTTATGAAACTAATAATCAATGAAAACAGCTTCAAAAATCTCCGTCAAAATTATAAAATATTTTTTTAATATTTTCTCAATATAAAATGAAAAAGCAGTTACCTCTGCCCCATACAAATTAACTAATATAGGTTTCGTATAAAAACACTTTTCTATCAACTATTCGTCATTAAAAAATGAATTACGCCACATAACATCTGCTTGATCAATTATACTCACATGTTTTATAATGAGAAATAAGAGAAAGGTTAGACTTGTTTTTTTGCATTATATTCTTTCCTCAACCTTCATCTTAGAATATTTGAATAATTTCTAATAATGCTTTCATTATGCATTTTAACAAAGACGTGCTCAACTAAAAACCCGCACCATGCTGTTAAATAGTGTCTCCCAGCAAAGGGCATGATTTATCACGCAGACTAAAAAATTAAAACATCTGCCCTTTCAAATCAGTCTCTCCCATATCAAAATGATAGAACACCTTCCTGCATCACACCTTGCTACCACAGAGCACACCACTCCCCACAATTATCCCTAGAAACAATTTACAGGCTGGGAGTAAATATCCTTTTTCTAGTGACAAAATCGTCTTAAACGTGCATAATTTCAGATTCTTTTACGGCTAAAATTTTATCAATATCAGCAATAGTTTCATCCGTGAGTTTTTGAACTTTTTCAGACAAACTATGGGCTTCATCTTGTCCAATTTCACCATCTTTTTCTAACTTTTTCAAATTGTCCAGACCATCCCGACGAACATGACGTGTAGCAACACGCGCTTGCTCTGCATAGTGATGCGCAATTTTTACAAGTTCTTTACGGCGCTCTTCATTCAATTCAGGCAAAGGAATACGTAGATTCGTACCATCAGTTATGGGATTTAAACCAAGACCAGAATCGCGAATAGCGCGCTCTACAGCTCCGACCATCGTTTTATCCCATACAGAAACAGAAAGCATCCGAGGTTCGGGAACAGAAATATTAGCAACCTGATTTATATGCACAACAGAACCATAAGATTCAACGGTCAACGGTTCTAATAAACTGGCCGATGCACGTCCAGTCCGCAAACCACCTAATTCATGTTTAAAAGCCGTAATGGCACCATCCATGCGACGTTTCAGATCATCCATAATTGATGTAACATTCATATTTCTGTCTCCTTCAATTGTCCTTTGAAGCTTACCCTTATTCCGATACTATTGTAAAGCGTCCTGTTCCATTCAAGACCTTAGCCAAACCGCCTTTTTCATGAATGGAATACACAATAATCGGTACATTGTTCTCACGTGCTAAAGTGACCGCCGTTGAATCCATAACAGATAATCCCCATTGCAAAACTTCAACATGTGTTAATTGGTCAAAACGCTTAGCCGTAGGGTCTATTTTTGGATCTGCTGAATAAATACCATCAACTTGTGTTCCTTTAAGAAGGACATCCGCACCAATTTCTGCTGCACGTAAAGTAGCAGCAGAATCAGTGGTAAAAAATGGATTTCCTGTACCACCTGCAAAAATAACAACTTTTCCCTGATTCATATAAGCTATTGCTTTACGTTGCGAGAAGCTTTCACAAATTTGTGGCATAGCAATCGCAGAGAGTACAACAGTTTCAACCCCTAATTTTGTCAAAGATGTTCGCAATGCTAAAGAGTTAATAGCAGTTGCAAGCATTCCCATATGATCACCTGTCACTCGGTCCCCACCATGCGAAGCAACAGCAACGCCACGAAAAATATTTCCCCCACCGATAACAACCGCAACTTCTATCCCCATTGTGCGCACTTCTGCAATATCAGCGGCAATACGGTCTACAACAGAAACATCAATGCCAAAATTCTGCCCTCCCATAAGAGCTTCACCAGAAGCCTTTAAAAGAATACGTTTATACGGAAGTGCTAATGCCATTCATAATCTCCCCAAAAGCACATTTATTTTCGCTTTTGACACCACGAAGGGCACCACTTTTTTCACGTGACGCCCTCTCAACAATTACATTGTTCCCCTCAGAGATTCTACAACCAACGATATGACTTTAAATCTCTGTTCAAGAGTTTGCAATAACTAGCCTTTTACAGCAGCAGCAACCTCTGCAGCAAAATCAGACTCCTCTTTTTCCACACCTTCACCTAATGCAAAACGAATAAAGCCTGTAATTTTTGCTGGAGCACCAATTGATTTCTCAGCATCCTTTAAAGCGGCCTCAACAGTTATATCAGGATTCATAACAAAAGCTTGAGAAAGCAAAACAACCTCTTCAAAAAACTTACGCATACGTCCTTCTACCATTTTTTCAATGATATTTTCAGGTTTTCCAGACTGACGTGCTTGATCTGAAAAAATTTCTTTTTCTCGCTCAACAGCAGCAGCATCAACATCTTGTGCTGTAAGTGCTAATGGATTGGTTGCCGCAATATGCATCGCGACCTGCCGACCAAAAGCAAGAGCAGCCTCTTTATTTCCTGTTGTTTCAATCGCAACCAAAACACCAAGTTTTCCAAGCCCATCAGCCACACTATTGTGTATATAAGTCGCAACAACACCATTCTCAACAGACAATTTAGCGGAACGACGAAATGTCATATTTTCGCCAATTGTACCAATTGCATCTTTAATCGTAAGCTCTACAGTCTTCTCAGAACCTGGATAAAGAGAAACAGAAACAGATTCAACATCCCCTAGCGTATCTAAGGCAGCAGTTGCTACTTTACGCACGATGTCTTGGAATCCATCATTGCGCGCAACAAAATCTGTTTCAGAATTAATCTCAACCAAAACTGCATGTGAATCTTTTGATACGACTCCGATTAATCCCTCAGCTGCTGTACGACCAGCCTTTTTATCTGCTTTAGCTATTCCTTTTTTACGAAGCCAATCAACAGCAGCTTCCATATCACCATTGGTCTCTGCTAGGGCGGCTTTACAGTCCATCATACCAGCGCCAGATAGTTCTCGAAGTTCTTTTACTTGTGCAGCAGTAATGCTCATATTTGCCTCTTTATTTTATAACAGTGAAAGCGTGCAAAATCCCTCTGCACGCCTATAACTTCTTCTTTAGACAATAAAAGTACCTTAATTAGGCATTTTATATTATTCAGAAACTTCTGAAACTGCATTTTCTTCCAAAATAGGCTCCACAGGTGCATCAACTTGAGCTCCTAAATCGATACCCATTGCTCCTTGCTGGCGTGCAATACCATCAAGAGCAGCACGGGCAAAAAGATCGCAATAAAGAGAAATTGCACGTGAAGCATCGTCATTACCTGGTATTGGATGTGTTACGTCATCGGGATCACAATTGGTATCAATAATAGCAATCACTGGAATACCTAAACGCTTTGCTTCTTGGAGTGCAATATTTTCTTTATTCGTATCGATAACAAAGATAAGATCTGGAACAGAACCCATATCTTTAATACCACCAAGCGCACGATTAAGCTTTTCACGATCACGTTCAAGATTTAAACGTTCCTTTTTAGTAAAGCCTTGCGCTTCAGCAGCAAGAATTTTGTCAAGCTTCCGCAAACGATGGATCGAATTGGAAATCGTTTTCCAGTTTGTGAGCATGCCGCCAAGCCAACGTGCATTAACGTAATACTGAGCGGAACGATTCGCCGCATCTGCGATAATGTCAGATGCTTGCCGTTTCGTACCAACAAAGAGAATACGACCACCACGCGCTACAGTATCTGAAACAAGTTTAAGTGCTTGGTGTAAAAGTGGAACGGTCTGAGCAAGGTCAATAATATGGATATTATTACGCTGGCCATAAATATAGGGAGTCATTTTGGGATTCCAGCGATGAGTCTGGTGACCAAAATGCACACCGGCTTCTAAAAGCTGGTGCATAGTAAAATCGGGTAGTGCCATAAATCTTATCCTTTCCGGTTCAACCTCCGCGGAAAAAGCAGGAAGACCTGCTACCGGCGGATGCTTGCTAGAAGTTTCTCACAGATCATTTGCAAACACCCAGACTCCGCGTGTGGAATAGCGCAAACATACTAATATTTGATTCTTTTTCAAGTTATTTTCTTTAATCATTTAATATTTGCATTTTCGCATTGATTAAGATCTTTTCCAAGTTCCAAGAATTCGAGACTGTTCAATTTTGCACGCACTGAAAAAGTTCCATAATCTATATGAAGATCACGCATGACACCATTCTCATGTAAGAGAAAACTGCTACGATAAACCGGCAAACCATCTTTATTTTCTCCATCATCAAAATAAGAAATTGTAACAGGCCAATATTCTTCTTCATCCAATTTTCTTACTTTTTCCGTTTCGCTATCAGATAAAAGCGTCTTCTTTTCCCCTATGACGATACTTTCTTTTATAACTTTATCTGCTTTATTTGTCCCATCAAATACAGTAACATTGTAAAAATGATCTCCTGCTTTTGCATGGCGGATAATATTTTTTAGTTGCATTATTGGAAATTCAGCCATTGCAAGCTTATACTCTTTTTCCTTTGGCTTTTTTAAGGTAACTGTAATACCATCTTGAGTACGCTCTGCAACCCCCTCGGCACGATGCACAACCTCTTCTCCCTCTTGATCTGTGATATTAAAACGAAATGTACGGCTGTCTCCTGTCTCATAACTCGTCGTCTGTTGATCAGTCAAACGTACTGGCATATCTTCAATGTGAACACGGCTAATGAAACGAAAACGTGTGCTATAGCCTTGGCATGCCGAACCAGTAAGCTCGTAAACCATTCGTCCTGACATCGCAGAAATTGTCATTTCATGAGAAACACTATCGAGATGAAAATCATAAATTGCTCGATGAGGCACAATAAAAATGGGTTCTTCAGCTCTCGCAGTACATAAAAAAACAATATATAAAATTATTATAAATAATGATCTAATCATTCCCAACTTCCGAACTTTATCCCAGTTGCATAACATCATACAATAAGGCAAAAAAGGCTAATTTCTCAATTAACCACACATTTTCTTAAATCAAAAAATAGATTATGCAATGAATATATTATAGAGTAGCTATGGAGTTAACATTATGACCAATATGATTGAAAAAAACTTAGAGAAATTCGGAATCACTCTTCCTGAAGTAATCTCCCCCCTTGCCAATTACATCACCACTTCACAAAGTGGCAATCAGCTCTTTATTTCTGGACAACTCCCCCTTATTAATGGAAAACCAATAGCCATCGGTAAAGTTGGTGCAACTGTGAATACCGAACAAGCCCAAAAAGCATCCGAAGCTTGCGCTCTCAATATTCTCGCGCAACTCAAGGCAACTCTGGGTGACTTAAATAAAATAAAACGTGTGGTAAAAATTACTGTTTTTGTGGCTGTAGATTCTCATTTTACCGATATTCCTTTTGTTGCCAATGGAGCTTCTAATTTATTCGTCAATATCCTTGGTGAAATTGGAAAACACGCCCGTTCTGCTATTGGTGTTGCCTCTCTTCCTATGGATGTTCCTGTAGAAGTTGAAGCTATCATAGAAATCTAAACCTTCATTAAGACAGTGCACCATCCTAAATATAACTGAAGTCAAAATACTTCTTTGTCTTACACTCTGATAAACCTTGCATTTTTTCGTTTTTAAATTAGAATCTTAAACTTACAATAAAAGGAAATATTTGTATGAAACAAGCTTACGACAATAACAATATTTTTGCTAAATTGATTCGCAATGAAATCCCTTCTGTTCGTGTCTACGAAGATGATGATGTTATTGGATTTATGGATATCATGCCACAGGCACCAGGTCATACGCTGGTCATTCCTAAAAAAGGCTCTAGAAACTTACTTGATGCAGATCCTGAAACATTATTTCCTGTTATTAAAGCTGTTCAAAAAATTGCAAATGCTGTCAAAAAAGCCTTTCAAGCAGATGGCATAACTGTCATGCAATTTAATGAAGCAGCTAGTCAACAAACCGTCTATCACCTTCATTTTCATATTATACCACGTATGGAGGGAATAGAGCTTACCCCTCATAATGATATGGTAACGCCTCCAGAAATACTTGAAGAGAATGCAAAAAAAATTCGTGCAGCTTTATAACACACTCTTAAGTTGTTGTGCTTTTTTTTCCTACACGTTTTTTTGTAAAGTTTTCCATTTTACTTTTCTTTGAACTTACAGATATATCGGAAGATGAAATTTCTAACTGTAAGCTTTCTTTTTTACCATTTGATTTTTGTGTCAATACGCGAACGGTACCACCATTGCGTAACTTTCCAAATAAAATTTCATCAGCTAATGGCTTTTTAATATATTCTTGTATAACACGCCCTAATGGGCGTGCTCCCATCTGAGAATCATATCCTTTATTAGAAAGCCATAAAGTTGCAGAAGGGCTTAATTCAAAACAAATTCCCCGATCAGCTAATTGTGCTTCAAGCTGAAAAATAAATTTTTGCACTATCTGATTGATGATTAAATGAGATAAAGGTGCAAACGGAATAATTGCATCTAACCGATTACGAAATTCTGGTGTAAATAACCGATTGATTGCTTCTATATCCTCACCATCACGATGTACTTTCCCAAATCCAATAGCTGATTTTGCCATATCTGAAGCACCAGCATTGGTTGTCATAATCAAAATAACATTGCGGAAATCAATTTTCTTACCATTATGGTCTGTTAATCTACCATAATCCATTACCTGCAATAAAATATTAAATAACTCTGGATGCGCTTTCTCAATCTCATCTAGCAATAGAACTGCGTGAGGTTTCTGATCAACGGCATCTGTAAGGAGACCTCCTTGATCAAACCCTATATAACCTGGAGGTGCTCCGATTAAACGTGCTACCGTATGCCGTTCCATATATTCTGACATATCAAAACGCAATAATTCAATGCCTAAAGATGATGCAAGCTGTTTTGCAACTTCAGTTTTTCCTACACCTGTTGGTCCTGAAAATAAATAACTTCCTATTGGTTTATCCGGTTCGCGTAAACCTGCTCGCGCCAATTTTATGGATGAAACTAAGACGGAAATTGCCTGATCTTGACCATAAACAACATGTTTGAGTTCTCTTTCAAGCTTACTCAGTATCTTCTGATCATTCCGGGAAACTGTTTTTGATGGAATTCTTGCAATTGTAGCAACAGTCGCTTCAATTTCTTTAACACCTATACTCTTCTTGCGTTGTTTTTGTGGCAAAAGCTTTTGCGCTGCGCCACTTTCATCAATAATATCAATTGCTTTGTCAGGTAACCTACGGTCAATTATATAACGTGAAGATAATTCTACAGATGCCTTCATCGCCTGATCTGTGTATTTAATCTGATGAAAATCTTCAAAGTAAGGCTTCATCCCCTGCAAAATCTTAATCGCATCTGTAACAGAAGGTTCATTAATATCAATCTTCTGAAAACGACGCTCTAAAGCACGATCTTGTTCAAAGAATTTGCGATATTCTCTGTAAGTCGTCGAACCAATACATCGCATAGTTCCAGAAGATAACACAGGTTTCAAAAGATTTGCTGCATCCATATTTCCCCCTAATGTCGCTCCTGCTCCAATTAAGGTATGAATTTCATCAATAAATAAAATAGCATCTGGATACAGCTCAAACTCTTTAATAACTTGTTTTAAGCGTTCTTCAAAATCACCGCGATAACGTGTACCTGCAACAAGTCCCCCCATATCAAGAGAAAATATTGTTGCATTTGATAAAACTTCAGGCACTTGCCCATCAACAATACGCTTTGCCAACCCCTCAATTATAGCTGTTTTCCCTACTCCAGGATCACCAACCAAAAGCGGATTGTTTTTTGACCTTCGACATAAAATCTGTATCATGCGTGAAATTTCTATTTCACGGCCAATTAATAAATCAATTTTTCCATTACGTGCTTTACAATTGAGATCAACACAATAATTCGTTAAAGCACTTGTTCCTCTTTCACCATTATCCGAAATCTGCTGATCTAATTGCTCTTCAAGTCCTTCAAGTAACATGGATAACCCATCATCACGCGTGACACCCTGTGAAATAAAACGTACAGCATCGTAGCGTGTCATTCCCATCTCTTGAAGAAAATATGCTGCATGGCTTTCACGTTCAGAAAAAATTGCAACAAGAACATTTGCCCCCGATACTTCATCTTTTCCAGCTGATTGTGCATGAATCACCGCACGTTGGATAACACGCTGGAAAAAAGCTGTAGGCTTTGTATCCTCATCAGCTCTAATCTGTTCATCTAACTCTGAGCGAAGATAATTGGTTAAGCGCTCTCGCAATTCCTCCACATCTACTTGGCAAGCCTGAATAACGGAATTTGCATCGGCATCATCTAACAGCGCAAGTAGAAGATGCTCTAGTGTTGCATATTCATGCCGTGCTTGAGTAGCAATTGTTAATGCACGATGCAAAACCTCTTCAAGACTAGGTGTAAAAGATGGCATAGCTCCTCACTTCCATTCCATTACACATTGTAACGGATGTTCATTTTGACGCGCACATTCCCTCACTTGTAATATTTTCATTTCAGCGACTTCATAAGTGTAAGTCCCACATTCTCCTATCCCATTGTGATGAACATTTAACATTATCCGCGTTGCCTCTTCGAAACTTTTTTTAAAAAAGTTCTTCAAAACGAAAACAACAAAATCCATAGGTGTGTAATCATCGTTAAGCAAAAAAACTCGACATAATTTAGGTTTTTCGAGTTTTTCTCTAGCCTTAGGCATTATAACCGCACCATGCCTACCTTCATCCCAATTCTTGCCCTTTTCATTATGCATAATATGAGCTATAGAGTTTATTATGAGCATCTGTTCCATTATCGTTTTCCATGCAGCACATTTTTATTAATTTTAAATTCTTTCATAACTATTGCAATACCTGTTTGTATTAGAAAAAAATTTCCCTCTATGGTTAGACTTCAATCACTCACTCATAAAATAACTTCTGTAAACAAATTAGTAATACCATTCGTCTAAACTGCATCAATAAATTACAGAAAAGGAAGCTTTATAGAAGTTTTTTAGGATAAATGGAGAAATAGGATACTGCAAGTGTATATTAATTATCAAAAAATTATGCGCTACTGTAAAACAATAGCAATTTCTTTTGTTATGTTAGCTTTTTCTTACTGTTGGGCATCCGCCACACCTCAAGGCGCCTATCCTGATAAGTATGCGGCTATTGTTATAGATGCTACTACGGGAAAAACTTTATTTCAAGCCAATGCAACACTGAAACGTTATCCTGCTTCTTTAACAAAAATGATGACATTGTACTTACTCTTTGAAGCTATGCAGATGCGTCGTGTGACACCAAATACACCAATTCCTGTTTCACATTATGCAGCAATGCGTCCACCGACAAAAATTGGATTTAAAGCAGGCCAAACAATTTCTGCAGAATCAGCAGCTAAAGCACTCATTACAAGATCCGCAAATGATGTTGCTGCTGCCATTGCAGAATATCTTGGAGGTAGTGAAAAAAAATTCGCTCAAATGATGACAGTAAAAGCTCGTAAACTTGGCATGAAACATACACATTTTGCAAATGCTTCAGGACTTCCGGATGTGCACAATTATTCTACAGCACAAGATATAGCGACTTTGTCATTAGCTTTACGTAAACATTTTCCCAAACAATATAAATTGTTCAAAACAAAAAGTTTTAATTTCCGTGGACATAAAATTAACAGCCACAATAAACTTGTTAAAATAATGAAAGGTGTCGATGGAATTAAAACAGGCTACACACAAATGTCAGGTTCTAATTTAGCAACTTCGATGCGTCTTGAGGGGCGCTCTATTGTCGCTGTTGTTATGGGAGGTAAATCATCTACTGCACGTGACGAGCATATGGCTAGCTTATTGAATCAATATTTGCCCAAAGCAAGCCAAATGAAAAGTGGTGAACGTTTAATAGCTTCTGTACGCTATCACTTACCCACTGGGGCCAATACTCCTATACCGACCATTAAAGCTGATTCAAGTAATTTTGACGATGAAATTTCGACTATGTTGACAGCATTTGCAGAACAACCTAAAAACTCCAATATCGCAATAACGGCTGTCAATAAGGTAATTATACCAATACCGAATCCTCAAAAAACTATACCGGCTGAGACTCATAAAATTGTAACAGTCTCTTTGTCCGAAAATGCCGGATGGGCTATCCAAATTGGTTCTCTTCCTAGTGAAGAACAAGCAAAAACTCTACTTTTAAAAGCAAAAAATATAGCTTTTTCTACTTTAAAGCACGCATCTTCACACATGCAACTGTTTGAAAAAAATGGGCGGCGTTATTACCGAGCGCGCTTTACAGGGTTTCAATCAAAAAAAGCTGCATTTGACGCTTGCTCTACATTAAAGAAAGCAAATTTTAACTGCTATACTGTAGCCTACTAAAAATTTTTGAATTCTGCGTTAAGGATAGTATTATGACAGATAATGCTTTTGCTTCATTCCATAAAAAAGAAGTTTTATTGAAGCAATCATCCCTCCTTTCATTGCGTTCTCTTCACGATGCTGCCGCAAAACTTACTGGTTTAAAATATAATTCTACTGCATTAGATACACAGTCTCTTGTTAACCTTCTCATTTGCCAAACAATGCGCAACCGTCGTCTCATAATGCCTCCTGTACGCATTCATTTACGCGTTGCGAGCCAAACTGGTAATGTGCCTATTAAAATCCGTTTAGGAGCAACAAATATTTAATTCTACAGACCCTCTCTAAAAAATTATTTTATTATTAACCATTATCTACAGCCTTAGAAAACCTTTTGATAAACATACTTTTTTCTTAAATTGTTGAATTTTCTGACAGCTTTTCCAACTATCCAATATCTCCAAGCTTTCAATAAAACATTGTTAAGGACATAAAAATACCCAATATTTTTCCACTTTTTGGATTTAATATAAAAAATTATCCTTGATATCTTTCTGGAAAAAATGAATAGCTTCATTAGATGAAAGCTTATCATTTGGTGGGATTATTGTAAAAGTTCAATAAAGAAAATCCCTCTTAATAACGCTCCCTATACAACATAAACGCTGTAAAAAAAAACAATCTCACTTCTCTTACTTGTATTTATGTCAACAGGCACAGAAAATTGGAAAATACAAATACTATCGATGAAAAAACGTAAATAAATTATCAGATTAAATATTATGATAACGATTTCCATAAGATTTTAATTTATAATTATAATTTATTTTTTGTATATTGAACAAGAGATTTTCGTAAAATACTCTTATTTTACTTCTTATATTGAATCAGTCAAAATCGCTCGCTTGCTCATCACGAGCAAAATTGACATATAAAGCATTTACAAAAGGAATCAAAGTATCCCTTATGAATCATTTCAAGTACTAGGATCTTTTGTAATATTGAAAGTTGAAAAAAGGATGATAGTGCTGGTTTTCTCCCTTTATAAATAAAGATGCTAATACTCTATAGATTTTATACCATTCATGGAAAACTTACATTATATTATTCATATGCAAGATACTGATTTATAAAGATAATTAATTATTTTGTTTGTTAGATGAGAATCTCGAATATCGTAAGATTCTCTCATTTAAAATCTGTTTATGTTGAATCAATCAAAACCGTCTCTTGCATGTTATGAGCGAGATTAGTGTGTAGCGTGAAACTGTCCCAAAAAGACTAAAAATGCCTATAATGAACCGTTTCAAATGCCAAGTGCTTTAGTCCCCCTGTACAGAGGGGGGCTCTGGTAAAGTGTGTAACCATGCCAGCGTACTTCTTTTTATTAAGCATAAAGATAGAGACAGCTCAATGGATTTACCGTTATATCATTCACAGGTACCATCGCGAAATGAGCTTGGGGGGAGGCCTGAGAGATATTTTTTTAAAACGAACTCACGAACGCGTAACACGACAATGTTCTATCGTGTGCATTCTATTCTCATGAGAATTTTTATAAATATTTCTTAATGTATACGTTATTATTTATTTTAATTTTTTTGTCGGTACAAAATTTATAAATAAAAAAGATATTTCCAATATATCTCTTAATTATTGTAAATTAGTGTTTTTTTTCAAGGCATTTTTTACCATACTAGGTAGAAAAAACTTCACTTTTAAAAAATTAAAACCTTTAAAATTCTACTTTCTTCATCATAATTATTCAGACTTAAAACAAATTTTCCTTGGATACTCAGGCATAATCTTCCATTACTTAAAAGATATATGGCTATGGAAACTTTTTAAAGCCATAAAACCCAGCTAAAAATAATGGCAGATTGATCACTAATTTTACTTTACGCTTTCTTATTTTTTCCAAATTACACTTTTCCCCACTTTAGAGACAAATCAAACAGATGTACAACACTCTCCCCTCCAAGCTTGCATGCAACACCTATTATTCGTTAAGAAAACACTGAATCATCTCAGATTTATTTCAAACTACTGCTGCACTAAAGTGGAATTTTGATTTATAAGGAACAAAAAACATAAGCTTTATTAGGAAATACGATCTCTCTCCAAAAAGTCCAGTTATGGATTGAAAAATGTTCCAGCTCTTAACAAGATATCGTATTGACTGCAAGACCACCTTTACTTGTCTCTTTATAGCGTTCACTCATATCATGACCAGTCTGGCGCATTGTTTCTATACAAGCATCAAGAGAAACAAAATGATCTCCATTACCATATAATGCAAGAGAAGAAGCCGTTACCGCCTTAACAGCTCCCATTGCATTACGCTCAATACAAGGCACTTGTACAAGACCTGCAACAGGATCACATGTCATTCCCAAGTGATGTTCAAGCGCAATTTCTGCCGCATTTTCAATTTGAGCTGGTGTTCCACCTAACGCTGCGGTCAACCCTGCTGCGGCCATTGAAGATGCCGTTCCAACTTCACCTTGACACCCAACTTCTGCACCAGAAATAGAGGCATTATGTTTAATAACACCACCTATAGCTGCTGCCGTTAATAGAAAATTATGTATTCCCTCTCGATCTGAATCATCATTAAACTGAAGATAATAACGCAAAACGGCTGGGACGACACCGGCTGCTCCATTTGTTGGTGCTGTAACAACACGACCACCTGCTGCATTTTCCTCATTGACTGCTATAGCATATACCGAAAGCCAATCATTTGCCCAAAGTGGATAATTGTAATTTTTCTTTTGTTTTTCCAAAAGCGTTTCATGCAGCTTTTTAGCGCGCCTTAAAACACGCAATCCACCAGGCAACTCACCTTCTTGTGAAAGACCTCTATCAATGCAATTTGTCATCGCTGAAAAAATTTCATCAAGCCCTACATCAAGAGAAGAACGCTCTATCTTTGTTTCTTCATTTAAGCGCTTCATTTCAGCAATTGAAAGCCCTGATTTTTCTGCCATTGATAACATTGTACAAGCAGAATCGAATGGATATGGTACCTCAAATGCTTCTGGTTGTATATTATCATTCATATGGCTTAATTCATCCTCAGTCACAACAAAGCCACCACCGATAGAATAATAAATCTGCCGCAACAGAACATTCCCATCAGTATCAAGTCCTTCAAAGGCTAGTCCATTTGTATGTCCAGGGAGGATTTGCTTTCGTTCAAAAATAAGATCACGTTGCACATCAAACTGATAAGCGGGATGACCTTCTGGTTGCACTTTTTTTTCACGTATAACTTTTTCTAACAAAAACCCCATGCTATCAGGATCAACAGTAGAAGCTTTTTCTCCTAAAAGTCCTAATATGATAGCTCTATCTGTTGCATGACCAATACCCGTGAAAGCTAAAGAACCATAAAGATAAACACGTATACGAGAAACTTGAACATCAGACGACTGAGAAAAATCTCCTATCTTTTGCAAAAACATATTAGCAGCAGTCATTGGTCCCATCGTATGTGAGCTAGAAGGACCAATCCCAATTTTAAAAAGTTCAAAAACAGATAGAAACACGTATCACCTTAAACTATAGTACAGCTTGAGCATATATGCTTTTTCATAACGTTTCTTCCGTTTAAAATCAAATTGCGAGATAAACTAAAAAAATGACAACAATAAACACGAATGTCGCTCGCCTTGCTACCACCCAACACTTTCTTTCTATAGTGTTTTCCATTAGCCAACCTTTAAAACGGACAATGCCCCTAGAGTCACCACTCCCAATGTTCCAAACGTAGTAAAATAAGTGTTAATATGCAATATTAAAATTCAATAAGGATGAGAAATCTTATCGGAAATATTTTTCATAATGCACTAAGTTCTTCAAAACATATGCTTAATTGTATAAAATATTTTATGGGTATGTTTCAATGAAACGTACAAATTTTTCTAACGATTCTCGTTCTGTCTCAAAATTGTTTTCTGGAGCACTCATATCGCGATAACCAAGTGCCATACCACAGATAATATGGCGATCAGAAGGAATAGATAAAAGCGTACGAATCTGTTTATGATAATCAGCAAAAGCAGCTTGAGGACAGGTATCTAATCCAAATCCACGTGCAGCTAACATAATGGTCTGCATAAACATACCCAAATCAAGCCAACTCCCCATTTCCATGTCGTGATCCATTGTAAATAAGAGTCCTACAGGTGCATCAAAAAATAAAAAATTTCGCGCCTTTTGATGAAGTATTTTTTCTTCATCACCTTTTTGAATTCCAAGACTCTGATAAAGATCCAAACCAACTTTTCGACGCCTTGAAATATAGGGCTCACGCCACTGACGTGGATAATAACTATATTCACGCTCTCCTTTTACACCTGAAAGCACAAGTTGTGAAAGCTCTTGCCCTACTTTCTGTAATACACTTCCTGTAAGCACAATTACTTGCCATGGCTGAATATTTGTTCCAGATGGTGCACGTGCTGCAAGTTTTAAGATTTCTTTGATTGTTTCCAAACTAACTGGCTGATCAGTAAAAGCGCGAATTGACTTTCGTGACAATATAGATTGAAAAACACTCATAGGAGAAACTGTCATTGTTTTTACTTTCTTTATGAAAAATAGTTTTTTCTTATCAAGAATAATATACTGCGAAAATACCTTTGCAGCTTTTTCAAACACTCTATTTCTTTAAATGACTTACACATTTCACGCAGTGGTAAATATTCCCCTTAGAGACGGTATAATCTATTTCTTTTAAGAGAAAGAAATTAGTCTAAAAGAAGACAAAATAAATTTATAATCAATGACTACCCCCCAACTCCGCTAAGCTCTCAAAAAAACTCTCTTCAATTCGTTCTAAATCCTGTAGAAGATCATCAACATCATGCTGCATCTGCTTTAAATCAGTTTGTTTTTTATGAATTCCTGCAATTAATTTCTTAAGCTTTTTCTCATCATCAGGTGGTTTTCCAACCATTGTCAACATATCAGATATTTCAGACAACGAAAATTTTACTCTGTTAGCATACAGGATTTGTTTTAACTTATGACGATCCGTTTATGTATAAAGCCGTGTACTTCCACACCGAAAAGGGATAAGAAGTCCCTCTTCTTCATAGCAAAGTTCGAGCTATTATTGAAAACTCACGTGTTAATTTTCCAATTGAATAATATTCGTACATTTTATTATTCTGTCTGCATAGATCACATTGTTATAAGAAATATGTCTATTTTTTATAAAACTTAGTGAGCACCTTAATCTCTACTTTTCTGCATTCTAATTTAGAAGAAAATACATTCACAAACATTGTATAGTAGAGAATCAATTATTTTTTAGATTATAGAAAAGACTCTTGATCTTTCATCATAAGTCCTTTTAAATTTTTATAGAAGATATCAATCAAAAATTTTCCTAAAGTTCAAAATCAATCTTATTTGATTTGTAGATAATCAACTCTTTTCCTTGAATATGATTTTTGAGTTTCACATATTTTGGAAAAATTCTATACTGCTTTTAGAAATTAAGAAACTTTAAAATAAAGTAACAAAAAAGATAAGCATCATTACAAAATAATAAGCTACTAAAGATGTTTAAAATAACTATCGCCTTATAATTTTTGATATTTTTCAAGAAAATATACAACTTCTGCATTTCGAAATAAAAAACGTCTGAACTTTCTATTCAGACGTTTTTATATTATGTGGTGTTGTATTTAAATTATTCAGTAACGGCCCCAGTTGTCATATTTGTCAACATAGCCTTAGCCACTTCGTTATTACTAGACTTACGCTGCTCATCTACAATCAAATCATCACGAACTGCAGCAATACGACGGATTTGAGAAATTGTACCACCCGTACCTGCTGGAATAAGACGACCGACAATAACGTTCTCTTTAAGTCCTTGCAAAGTATCAATTTTACCAGAAACTGCTGCTTCAGTAAGAACACGTGTTGTTTCCTGAAACGATGCCGCCGAAATGAAAGAAGGTGTTTGAAGAGAAGCTTTTGTAATTCCAAGAAGAATGGGATTACCAGATGCAGGTTTCTTCCCTTCTGCAATCAAATTATCATTGATTTCATCAAGTTCAATACGATCAACATTATCACCTGGAATATAACCAGAATCTCCAGATTCAGTAATTTCAACTTTTTGCAACATTTGACGAACAATCACTTCAATGTGCTTATCATTAATAAGAACTCCCTGCAGACGATAAACCTCCTGAATCTCATTAACAAGATAAGATGCCAAAGCTTCAACCCCCTTAATCGCCAAGATGTCATGAGGTGCTGGATTACCATCAAGGATATAATCTCCCTTTTCAATTTGATCGCCTTCTTGGAAGTGGAACAACTTACCTTTTGGAATCAAGTATTCTACTGCCTCAAGAGTTTTATCATTTGGTTCAATAATGATACGACGTTTATTCTTATAACCACGGCCAAATCGAATTGTACCACTAACTTCAGCAATAATCGCATGATCCTTTGGACGACGCGCTTCAAAAAGCTCAGCCACACGAGGAAGACCACCCGTAATATCTTTCGTCTTGGCACTTTCCATTGGCAAACGAGCAATAACATCACCAGCCTTAACATGAGCACCAAGCTCAACAGAAAGAATAGTTTCCACTGACATCATATAACGGGCTTCACCTCCCTTATACAATTTAGCAATGGATTCACCTTCTTTATCCGTGTGAATAATAATAGCTGGTTTAAGATCCGCACCACGTGGATTAGCGCGCCAATCAATCACCAAACGCTTCGTAATACCCGTAGATTCATCAGCTGTTTCAGTGACAGATAAACCATCAATCATATCTTCAAAACCCACATAGCCTTCAACTTCCGTTAAAATTGGACGTGTATAAGGATCCCATTCTGCTATACGTTGGCCACGTTTAACCACATCACCATCATCAACAAAAATATGAGCACCATAGCTAACACGATGTACAACGCGCTCTTTTCCTAACTCATCCTTGATAAGGATAGCCATATTACGCCCCATAACAACCAAATGGCCTTCAGAGTTACGAACTACATTACGATTACGAATCTCCACCTTACCTTCATAAGATGCCTCTAAATACGATGAATCAACAACCTGCGCAGTTCCTCCTAAGTGAAAAGTACGCATAGTAAGCTGTGTTCCCGGCTCACCAATGGATTGAGCAGCAATAACACCAACCGCTTCTCCCTGATTAACAGGTGTTCCACGCGCCAAATCACGACCATAGCATTTTGCACAAACACCAAGACGTGTTTCACATGTTAATGCAGAACGAATTTGAACAGATTGAATCCCAGCTGCTTCAATCTTCGCGACATCAGCTTCCTCAATCATTGCTCCACCTTCAAGGATAACCTCTCCAGAGACAGGATGTAGAATATCAACAAGCGCTGTACGACCAAGAATTCTTTGCCCAAGGGAGGCAACAATTTGTCCTGCATCAACAATCGGCTGCATGGTAAGCCCTTTTGCGGTACCACAATCAACTGCTGAAATAATAGCATCCTGTGCAACATCAACAAGACGCCGTGTTAAATAACCAGAGTTCGCCGTCTTTAACGCAGTATCAGCAAGTCCTTTACGTGCACCATGCGTGGAATTGAAGTATTCATTAACAGTTAGACCTTCTTTAAAATTTGAAATAATGGGTGTTTCAATAATTTCACCCGATGGTTTTGCCATTAATCCACGCATACCGGCCAATTGTCTCATCTGGTTAGCAGAACCACGAGCACCAGAGTGCGACATCATATAGATAGAATTCATCGGCCGTTGACGACCTGTTTTAGGATCAAAATCCACAGCTTGAATACGTTTCATCATTTCATCAGCGACGCGATCTGTACATTTACCCCAAGCATCTACAACCTTATTGTATTTTTCACCTTGTGTAATCAAACCATCATTATATTGCTGTTCGTACTCCTTAGCCAAAGCTTCTGTTTCTGCGACTAAACGCGACTTACTATCAGGAATAACCATATCGTCCTTACCGAATGAAATTCCTGCACGACAAGCATAAGAAAAGCCAAGCTGCATAATACGGTCACAAAAAATAACCGTCTCTTTTTGTCCACAGTGCCGATAAACATGATCAATCATTTTAGAAATGTTCTTTTTCGTCATCTCTTGATTGACAATATCAAATGAGATATCCGCACTTTTTGGCAAAAGCTCACCGATAATCAAACGACCAGGTGTCGTATCATAAAGTTTAGAGACTTCTTTTCCATCCTTCCCCATATTCTTAACACGGCCTTTAATCTTCGTATGAAGCGTTATAACCTTATTTTCCAAGGCATAATGAAGCTCACCTATATCAGAAAAGGCCATTCCTTCACCTGGTTCTTTTTCAGAAACAATTGAAAGATAATAAAGACCAAGAACCATATCCTGTGAGGGAACAATAATGGGAGCACCATTGGCCGGATGAAGAATATTATTGGTGGACATCATCAAAACACGGGCTTCAAGTTGTGCTTCAAGAGAAAGCGGAACATGAACCGCCATCTGATCACCATCAAAATCCGCATTAAAAGCAGTACACACCAATGGATGTAGCTGTATAGCTTTTCCCTCAATCAAGATAGGCTCAAAAGCTTGAATTCCCAAACGGTGCAATGTTGGTGCACGATTGAGCAAAACAGGGTGTTCACGAATAACCTCATCCAAGATATCCCAAACTTCTGGATGTTCTTTTTCAACAAGCTTCTTTGCCTGCTTTACCGTTGATGAATAGCCTTTTGCATCAAGCCGCGCATAAATAAAAGGCTTAAATAATTCAAGAGCCATTTTTTTGGGAAGACCACATTGATGTAATTTTAATTCAGGACCCGTCACGATAACAGAACGCCCCGAGTAATCAACACGCTTCCCAAGTAAGTTCTGACGAAAACGCCCTTGCTTGCCCTTCAACATATCTGATAAAGACTTAAGAGGACGTTTATTGGCTCCAGTAATCACACGCCCACGCCGTCCATTATCAAACAATGCATCAACAGCTTCTTGTACCATACGCTTTTCATTGCGTACGATAATTCCAGGAGCTCGCAATTCAATCAGCCGCTTCAAGCGGTTATTACGATTGATAACACGCCGATAAAGATCATTCAGATCTGATGTCGCAAAACGCCCACCATCAAGCGGAACCAATGGACGCAAATCCGGTGGAATAACCGGAATTGTTTTCATAATCATCCACTCTGGCTTATTTCCAGATTCAAGAAAATTTTCAACGATTTTAAGTCGTTTAATCAATTTTTTCTGCTTTAACTCTGAAGTTGTTTCAGCTAATTCAAGACGCAAATCATTAGCGATTTTATCTAACTCCATACTAGCTAAAAGCTCGTAAATAGCTTCAGCGCCAATCATAGCTGTAAACTGATCTTCTCCAAATTCATCAATAGCAAGCATATATTCTTCTTCAGAAAGAAGCTGATGGAGCTTAAGAGATGTTAACCCTGGTTCGGTTACAATATAATTCTCAAAATAAAGAACCCGTTCAATATCTTTTAAAGTTAAATCTAAAAGTGTAGAAATACGGCCTGGTAATGATTTAAGAAACCATATATGCGCAACGGGTGCCGCAAGTTCAATATGCCCCATACGCTCACGACGTACGCGCGAAAGAGTAACCTCTACACCACATTTTTCACAAATAATGCCCTTATACTTCATGCGTTTATATTTGCCACATAGACATTCATAGTCCTTAATAGGGCCAAATATACGTGCACAAAAAAGACCATCACGTTCTGGTTTAAAAGTCCGATAATTAATAGTCTCAGGCTTCTTAATCTCACCATACGACCAGGACAAAATTTTCTCAGGACTCGCAATAGAAATACGAATAGAGTCAAATGTCTGCGCTGGCGCTTGAGGATTGAAAAGATTCATGACCTCGTGGTTCATGCTGTTCTCCTTCAAAGATTCTTAGAACCTGTTGTAATATCTCATTTATTTTATAACAGATCTTCTTTAAAATACATTTACTTTTAAAAATGACCTGTATAGCCTTAATAAGGTTATTGAGCCTCTTAAAGTAATAAGAGCGCAGCCCTTTTCTAGTGCGCTCCTTGAATTATTATTCTGCCGTATCAGACAATGCCCGCTGTGCAATAAGTTCACGCGCATCATCAAGCTCCACATTAAGAGCAAGTGAGCGCATTTCTTTTACCAACACATTAAAGCTTTCGGGTATACCTGCCTCAAATGTATCATCACCACGCACAATTGCCTCATAGACTTTTGTTCGACCAGCCACATCATCTGATTTTACTGTTAGCATCTCCTGCAAAGTGTATGCAGCACCATAAGCTTCAAGCGCCCATACCTCCATTTCACCAAAACGCTGACCACCAAATTGTGCCTTACCTCCTAATGGCTGCTGCGTAACAAGTGAATAGGGACCAATAGAACGCGCATGAATCTTATCATCAACAAGGTGATGCAATTTCAACATGTAAATATATCCCACCGTTACTGGACGATCAAAAGGCTCCCCAGTACGACCATCATAAAGCGTAACCTGCCCTGAACTATCTAAGCCTGCGTCTTCCAGCATCATGTTAATATCAGACTCATGTGCTCCATCAAAAACAGGCGTTGCAATTGAAACCCCTTTCTTCATCTGCAATGCCAATTTGTAAAGGCTTTCATTATCATACTGACGAACTGGTTCATTATGATTATCATCAGGCATAAGATTTTCAATACGCTGACGCAACGGCAATATATCCCCAGTCTCTTGATATAACTCTAACAAAGCACCAATCTTCTTGCCCATCCCCGCACATGCCCAACCAAGATGCGTTTCAAGAATTTGTCCAACATTCATACGACTAGGCACACCCAGCGGATTCAAGACGATATCAGCATGGGTCCCATCTTCAAGAAATGGCATATCCTCTACGGGAAGAATACGTGAAACAACACCCTTATTCCCGTGACGTCCCGCCATCTTGTCACCTGGTTGGATTTTGCGCTTCACAGCCACAAAAACTTTCACCATTTTCATGACACCAGGAGGCATTTCATCACCTCTTTGGACCTTTTCAACCTTATCCATAAAGCGACGTTGTAATGCTTCTTTTGATTCATCATATTGCTTGCGCAAAGCTTCAATTTCATTTTGAAGCTTTTCATCCTCAACAGCAAATTGCCACCACTGGGATCGCGGATAATGCCCCATTACTGTACTATCAAGCTTTTTACTACCCGAAAAGCCTTTCGGACCTTCTACAGCAACTTTACCTGTCAACATATCGGTGAGGCGCGCATAAACATTGCGATCAAGAATAGACTGTTCATCATCACGGTCTTTTGCTAAACGCTCAATTTCTTCACGCTCAATTGCCATCGCACGTTCATCTTTTTCCACGCCATGGCGATTAAAAACGCGAACTTCAACAACAGTACCAAAAGTCCCAGGAGGCATACGCATAGAAGTATCACGAACATCGGATGCCTTTTCCCCAAAAATTGCACGCAGAAGCTTTTCTTCCGGCGTCATGGGACTTTCACCTTTCGGGGTAATCTTTCCAACTAAAATATCACCTGGTTGAACTTCAGCACCAATATAAATAATGCCAGCTTCATCAAGATTTCTTAACGCTTCTTCCGCAACATTAGGAATGTCGCGCGTAATTTCCTCAGGTCCAAGTTTTGTATCGCGTGCCGCAACTTCAAATTCCTCGATATGAATTGAAGTAAACACATCATCAGCAACAATGCGCTCGGATAACAAAATAGAATCTTCATAATTGTATCCATTCCAAGGCATAAAGGCTACGAGAACATTCCGCCCAAGAGCCAAATCACCAAGATCCGTGGATGGACCATCTGCAATGATATCACCTTTCTCTACCCTATCACCGACATGTACAAGAGGACGCTGATTAATACAAGTGGACTGATTAGAACGCTGAAATTTCTGTAAGCGGTAAATATCAACGCCTGATTTTGAAGGATCTAAATCTTCTGTTGCACGGATAACAATACGGGTAGCATCGACTTGATCAACAACACCACTACGTTTTGCACTCACAGCAGCTCCTGAATCGCGCGCAACAATAGATTCCATTCCCGTCCCAACAAATGGCGCTTCAGCGCGTACAAGAGGAACTGCTTGACGCTGCATGTTCGATCCCATAAGCGCACGATTCGCATCATCATTTTCCAAAAAAGGAATAAGCGCTGCTGCAACTGAAACCAACTGTTTTGGTGAAACATCCATCAAATCAACATGATCACGCGGCGCCATTAAAACTTCACCAGCATGACGGCAAACAACAAACTCTTCTATAAAACGACCTTCGTTATCTAATGAAGAATTAGCCTGAGCGACATAATGCTTTGCTTCTTCCATCGCTGAAAGATAAATAACTTCTTTTGTGACTTTTCCATCAATAATTTTTCGATATGGGCTTTCAATAAAGCCATATTTGTTAACTCGCGCAAATGTTGCTAAGGAGTTAATCAGACCAATATTGGGGCCTTCTGGTGTTTCAATCGGACAAATACGACCATAATGCGTAGGATGTACGTCACGGACTTCAAAACCCGCACGTTCACGAGTCAAACCACCTGGACCAAGAGCAGAAAGACGGCGCTTATGGGTAATTTCTGACAATGGATTGGTTTGATCCATAAACTGCGACAATTGTGAAGACCCAAAAAATTCACGGACTGCTGCTGCCGCAGGCTTTGCATTGATCAAATCCTGTGGCATAACTGTATCAATTTCAACCGATGACATACGCTCTTTTATCGCACGTTCCATACGAAGAAGACCAATGCGATATTGATTTTCCATCAACTCCCCGACGGAACGAACGCGACGGTTGCCAAGATTATCAATATCATCAATTTCACCACGTCCATCACGCAATTCAACCAACATCTTAACAACAGCAAGAATATCCTCTTGGCGTAAAATGCGAACTGTGTCTGGACAATCAAGATCCATACGTAAATTCATCTTAACACGCCCGACAGCTGAAAGATCATAACGCTCTGGATCAAAAAACAATGAATGGAACATTGCTTCTGCTGTATCGATTGTTGGAGGTTCACCTGGACGCATCACCCGGTAAATATCAAATAACGCATCCTGCCGACTTTCATTTTTATCCACCTTCAAAGTATTGCGGATGTAAGCGCCAATATTCATGTGATCAATATCAAGAATATTGACTTGATCAGCACTAACATCGAGCAGAACTTTTAATACTTTTTCGTCAATTTCATCACCAGCTTCAAGGTAGATTTCACCTGTTTCGTAATTGACGATATCTTCGGCTAGATAACAACCTAATAAATCATCTTCACTAACTTTAACCGCTTTAAGTCCTTTTTCTACCAAAGACTTCGCAGTACGAACTGTTAATTTTTTACCAGCCTCCGCAACGACTTCACCACTATCTGCATCTATAAGGTCAGAAATGAGCTTCATTCCTTTAAAGCGATCCACAGAATAAGGAACTCGCCATCCTTCTCCATCACGCTCATAAGTCACTTTATCATAAAACGTCGATAAAATATCCGACGCATCCATACCTAATGCCATCAAAAGACTAGTAACAGGAATCTTGCGCCGTCGATCAATACGCGCATAAATGATGTCCTTAGCATCAAACTCAATATCAAGCCAAGAACCACGATACGGAATAACACGAGCAGCAAAAAGAAGCTTTCCTGATGAATGGGACTTTCCTTTATCATGGTCAAAAAAGACACCAGGAGAACGATGCATCTGAGAAACAATAACACGCTCCGTACCATTAACAATAAAGGTACCATTCGTCGTCATTAAAGGCATATCGCCCATATAAACGCCTTGCTCTTTAATGTCTTTGATATCTTTGGAGCCAGTATCCTCATCAACATCAAAAACAATCAAACGCAATATGACCTTTAATGGGGCAGCATAAGTTAAATCACGTTGACGGCACTCTTCAACATCAAATTTTGGTAAATCAAATTCATAACCTACAAACTCAAGCATAGCTGTACCGGAAAAATCTGAAATAGGAAAAACCGATTTAAAAACAGCTTGCAAACCTTCATCTGGTCGCCCACCTTTCGGTTCCTCAACCATGAGAAATTGATCGTATGAGGCTTTTTGAACCTCAATAAGATTCGGCATTTCTGCTACTTCAGGAATCTTACCAAAAAATTTCCGTACGCGCTTACGACCATTGAATTGAGACATCATTGCGTGAGTCTGAGCCATCGTCGCTCCTTGATCTTTACTCTTCAAGGTAGACCAACCTTGAAAGCCTTATACCATTAACCTGCATATGCAGACCAGTTCACTTGACACTCAATAATGAGCATCATTAACTTTCCCCACCAACATAAGCCATTTATCTCTTTGACTCTATGATGAAGGGGTAAGTAATCCAAACCTATCCCATTCCTGTTACGAAACCATTGGGAAAAGTTTTTTACTCATTATTTTCCCTCTTTGTATTAAGAGAAAGAAAATCGGCGAACATAAATGCCCGCCGATAAAATTAAATTTACTTAAGTTCCACCTTAGCACCGGCAGCTTCAAGTTGAGATTTAATTTTTTCTGCTTCTTCTTTAGAAGCAGCCTCTTTAATAGGCTTAGGTGCACCTTCAACCAGATCTTTAGCTTCTTTAAGACCAAGTCCAGTAAGAGCACGAACTTCCTTAATAACATTAATTTTTTGTGCGCCACCTTCAACAAGAATAACATCAAATTCTGTTTTTTCTTCAGCAGCTGGAGCAGCAGCACCAGCAACAGCAGCGACAGCTACAGGAGCAGCAGCCGAAACTCCCCACTTTTCTTCAAGTAACTTAGAAAGCTCAGCGGCTTCCAAAAGGGTTAGATTAGAAAGGTCTTCTACGATCTTCTCTAGATCAGCCATTTTTAAATTCCTTCAATTAAAAGATTTGAACCATTATTAAATCTTATTCAAAAAAACAGAAAAGCATTAAAGCTCTTCCATAAACGTGAATACAAACAGCCTTAAGCCGCCTTATCCTCCTGAGCATATGCTCCAATGACACGTGCAACCTGACCAGCAGGGGCATTAACAACCTGTGCAATACGGGTCGCAGGGGTAGAAATCATACCCACAAGTTTTGCACGCAACTCGTTTAATGAAGGCAATGAAGCCAATGACTTCACAGCATCTACAGTTAAACTTGTTGCACCCATTGAACCGCCAAGTATGACAAATTTGTCATTGCTTTTCGCAAAATCAACAGCAACTTTCGGTGCTGTGATTGGATCTTCTGAATAAGCAATAAGTGTTTGTCCAGTAAACAAACCCACTATCGATTCAGATTCCGTGCCCTGAAGAGCGATTTTAGCAAGACGGTTTTTGGCGACCTTAACGGCACCGCCAGCTTCACCCATTTTCGAACGCAGATCATTCATCTGTGAAACTGTCAGACCGGAATAATGTGCAACAACAACAGAACCAGACTTCCGAAAAGCCTCGTTAAGCCATGTAACAAATTCGCGTTTTTCCGCTCTATTCACTGTCTCTCTCCATTTAACAGATTTGCTTAAAACAAACCTGTTGGTTACCTTTGATAACATAAAATACTTCATGTCACCGATGAGGATCCTGTCCCCTTTTTCACGCACAGCGTTCAAAGGCAACCTTGGCTCAAACCCTTTAAGTCTTTTAACTCTCAGTTTTTACCCCAGTCTCATGCAGGTTTTTTTGATTAAGATACTTAAAAGCATCACCTACAATCTCGGACAGGATATTCCGGAATTTCTCCCGGTACAACCTAAGCCCTATAAAGCTTAGATAGCGAGCTGATCAAAATCAGCATTTTAAATACAATTTTGATATTCCCATACCCCAAAACAAAATTATAAATCAGCTTATACTAGCTCTGAACGAACCGTTGCTGGATCAACTTTAACACCAATTCCCATAGTCGACGAAACAGCAACGCGCTTAATATACTCACCTTTTGCACCTTGCGGTTTAGCTTTAATAACTGCACTTGCAAAGGCTTTTATATTTTCTACGATTTTTTCAACACCAAAAGAAGCCTTACCAATACCAGCATGCACAATACCAGCTTTTTCCACACGAAACTCAACAGCACCACCTTTAGAAGCTTTGACAGCACCGGCGACATCAAGTGTTACAGTACCAACTTTCGGATTCGGCATCAAACTCCGTGGACCAAGAATCTTACCAAGACGACCAACAAGAGGCATCATGTCTGGCGTTGCAATACAACGATCAAAATCTATAGTCCCTCTATTAACGCTTTCAAATAAATCTTCGGCACCCACAATATCAGCTCCTGCCGCCTTAGCTTCCTCAGCCTTATCCCCACGAGCAAAAACGGCAACACGAATATTTCTCCCTGTTCCATTAGGCAAATGAGCAACGCCTCGAACCATTTGATCAGCATGACGAGGATCAACACCCAAGTTCATTGAAATTTCGATTGTTTCATCAAACTTAGCAACGGCACGCTCCTTAACCATTGAAACGGCATCTTTTAAAGCGTAGAGTTCATTAAAATCAATATCCTTTCGGATATTTTTTATTCTTTTTGCTACTTTTGCCATAATATTAGCCCACCACTTCCAAGCCCATCGAGCGAGCAGAACCTTCAACCATACGCATTGCTGCCTCAATGTCATTCGCATTAAGATCTTTCATCTTTGATTCCGCAATCGAACGAATTTTATCGCGAGAAATGCTTCCTACAGACACTTTACCAGGCTCTTTTGAGCCAGATTTCAGGTTTGCTTCCTTCTTTAAAAAGAATGATACAGGAGGCGTCTTGAGAGAAAAGGTGAAAGACTTATCTTGGTAATACGTAATAACAACTGGAATCGGTGCCCCCTTTTCCATTTCTTGTGTCGCTGCATTAAACGCCTTACAAAATTCCATGATATTAATACCACGCTGCCCAAGAGCTGGACCAATTGGTGGAGATGGAGTAGCAGCTCCTGCAGGAACCTGCAACTTAAGCTGACCTATACTTTTTTTTGCCATAACAATCTGCCTTTAATTTCACTGGTATACTGACAATTCATCTTGCCCGTTACCCGCTTGCAGTCACGTGGTTCGGATCATTAAGCCGACAAAAGCTATAAATCACCTCCCACTCCTTCCTTAAAGTAATTAAAACTACTCTAAGTTTAATCAGAGTTTTTCAACCTGACCAAATTCCAAATCAACAGGCGTAGGACGCCCAAAAATAAGCACTTCAACCTTAAGACGAGAGCGCTCTTCTTCAACCTCTTGAACAATTCCATTAAACGAAACAAAAGGACCATCAGCAACGCGAACTTGCTCTCCAACCTCAAACAATACAGAGGACTTTGGAGACTCAACCCTTTCCTGAACTTGTTTGAGAATTTGCTCAACCTCTCGATCAGAAATAGGAACAGGACGCGCATCCGACCCTAAAAAACCTGTCACTTTAGGCGTATTCTTAATAAGATGATAAACTTCATCTGTTAACTCAGCACGAACAAGAACATAACCAGGAAAAAATTTTCGCTCAGTATCAACTTTGCGTCCACGACGAACCTCTACAACACGCTCTGTTGGAACAAAAATCTTTTCAAAAAGATGATCAAGTCCCTTTTGCTTTGCCTCCTTATCAATAGCTTCCGCTACTTTCTTTTCAAAATTTGAATATGCCTGAACAATATACCAACGAGCTGCCACAGTCACACTTCCTTACATTCTCAACTAAAAAGATATTTCAGAAGATCAATAACCCGCCAAACACCAAAATGCATAACCTGATCCACAATAAAAAAGAAAGCTGAAGCCAATGCAGTTACCAACAAAACCATAATAGTAGAAATAACCGTCTCACGACGTGTAGGCCATTTCACTTTAATTGTTTCTGCATAAACCTGCTTCAAAAAGGTAATCGGATTGGTTTTAGATGCCATCGTCACACTATACTCTCTCTAGTCCTATTGTGTTTTATAGAACAAAATAAACAGGAAAAAATGCAAAAGCCAACTTTCAGACTTATGCAATTTCTTTACTTTCTATTCAATACCGTTTCACACACAAAAAAACAAGCCCCATATCAAAAAAAGCGAAAAAGGCAGCAAAATCCACTCCCTTATATGTAAAATCCCCCTTTGGCAGGGGCAGCAGGACTTGAACCCGCGACCTGCGGTTTTGGAGACCGCCGCTCTACCAACTGAGCTATACCCCTAACTCTCAAAACTAAAACACTTTTAACACCCCTTTAACAAGCATTATTTATTCAATGATCTTAGAGACGATACCGGCACCAACAGTACGACCACCTTCACGAATAGCAAAAC
>NZ_JBHIPA010000008.1:93371-108987 GCF_042195845.1 Bartonella sp. AP4SXKL | reverse complement strand
TTTTATCAAGCATAAAAATGTGTTTTACCAAGCGATATTGAGAGCGAAAAATCTATACTTAAAGCAAAAGATATTCTGGTGTTTGGGGAAAAAAAGCCCATTTTCTTGCAGGTGGAGAGGCAAGACGCATAGAGAAGGTGAGCCAAAAGCACACGTTTTGCTCCATAGAAAGTGTAACAGTGCTTTTAAAGAGCTTGGGGTGGAGGGGGAAAATTGAAAGAAAAGAGGGACATCTATTTATTTACGAGACCGTTATTTATTTACGAGACCGTGAAGGACAGTTTCTCTCTCTGGATGAAAAAGGTTTTGTGCAATTTGGTTATGGAATTGTGAGAGGCGCTGGTATTCATGCGGCGGCTTGCCAAATGATTAATCCTTATCATTTTAGGGCTTTATCATTTTGGGGGGCCAGATTGACAACGAGGCATTGAGGCAAAGGGGTGGATTTTAAGGCAAAGGGATTGAAATTTCTTGAGGAAGAGGTAAGCGTAAGGCATTTATGCTGTGTACTTGAGGAAGTTTTCGATGAGGCAATGAATGAGGTTGATCTGGGACTGAGGTTGATCTTGTCTGCGTGCTTGGCTTTCAATAGAACACCCTTCCTTGGGAAAAGGAAATTGTACTATCTCTCAAGTGGCTTCTTCTTTACTTGCACACCCTTGGGGCTTTGGTATTGAGGGCTGATATTAACATTTGGCAGCTTTCTCATAAAAGCTTTATGGAAGATGAAAGTTTGGGTTTTGAAAAAAAATATCGAAAAAATCAATTTGGGCCGGTTTTGTTGATGATTCAAATCGTCATAAAGACAAAGCAACTTCGTTACGATTTTCTTGCACTCGTTTGCTTCTTCTTTGGAAAGCAGCTTATCTTCCTGAAAATAAAAAGAGCATTTAGAATTTTAGAGTCAGAGACCCAAATTTGTGCAATAGAAGAAGATATTTTATGAAAATTTGATCGAGGAGAAAAGAGAAGCCTTAAGACAATAGGGGGTACACTGTGAGTGATGAAAACATGATGTTTGAAGGTGATGAAAAAAAGGCACCCCTGATATTGTCTTTATAAAAAATGAGGGATACAAGCGCTTGATATTGATGAACCCTCATTCATTGTGAGGACGAAAGCTTCGGTTCATGAAAATGGCTTAAAAATTGAGACAAATGAGGGGTAAAAAATGAGGGGCAATGGAAAAAATGCATCATTGGATGAAGAGTTACGGTCTTTTTCGCTGGAAGAAGCGTTTCTGACACGCAAAAATTATAAAGTCATCTTTTGTATTGCTTTCATTGTGTCAGCTTTTATAATGGCATTCTTTATGTTTTTTAAGTGGGATTTGACAGGGTGGTGGAATTATATCCTGTTCATTTTAACATTAATATTGGTTTTTATATCAGCGCTTCTTTTTGTACTCATTCCTGTTGCCTTTGTGGTCGGTATCATCTTTACGCGTTTGTTGAAAAAAAAGATCGATAAGTTGGATCAAGAAATCTGGCAGAGAAGAAAAACGGCTTACCAACAAAACAGCGTGTGAAGGGAGGGCAGAAAATGAATACTGGTCTTTATATATTCTCATGCGTTGTAGGAGAGACCTTCTCTTCGTGCGATGTTTGAAGGTGATGAAAAAATGCACCCTTGATATTGTCTTTATAAAAGATGAGGGATACAAGCGTTTGATATTGATGAACTCTCATTCATTGTGAGGACGAAAGCTTCGGTTCATGAAAATGGCTTAGAAATTGAAACAAATGAGGGATAAAAAATGAGGGGCAATGGAAAAAATTCACTATTGGATAAAGAACCACGGTCTTTTTCGCTGGAAGAAGCGTTTTTGACAAGCAAAAATTATAAAGTCATTTTTTTCATTGCTTTCATTGTGGCAGCTTTAAGAACGGCTCTTCTCTTCTTACTCATGTGGCTTGAGTGGAAGTTGGCGGGGTGGGAAGGGGATGTTATAACAGTTCTCTTTTGCATCGTGCAGGTTATATTAGATTTAATTTTTGTACTCATTCCTGTTGCCTTTGTGGTCCGTATCATCTTTACGCGTTTGTTGAAAAAAAAGATCGATATGTTGGATCAAGAAATCTGGCAGCGAAGAAAAACCGCTTCTCAACAAAACAGCGCGTGAAGGGCGGGCAGAAAATGAATACTGGTCTTTATATATTCTCATGCGTTGTAGGAGAGACCTTCTATTCGTGCGATGTTTGAAGGTGATGGAAAAAAATGCACCCTTGATATTGTCTTTATAAAAGATGAGGGATACAAGCGCTTGATATTGATGAACCCTCATTCATTGTGAGGACGAAAGCTTCGGTTCATGAAAATGGCTTGAAAATTGAAACAAATGAGGGATAAAAAATGAGGGGCAATGGAAAAAATTCACCATTGGATAAAGAACCACGGACTTTTGCGCTTGAAGAAGCGTTTCTGACACGCAAAAATTATAAAGTCATCTTTTGTATTGCTTTCATTGTGGCAGCTTTAAGAATGGCTCTTCGCTTCGTACCCATGTTGCTTGGGTGGAAGTTGGCGGAGTGGGAAGGGGATGTCGTGGCAGCTCTCTCGTTAATTATGGAGCTTATATCATGGTTTATTTTTTTGTTCATCCCTGTTGCCTTTGTGGTTCGTATCATTTTCACGGTTCTGTTGAAAGAAAAGATCGATATGTTGGAGCAAGCAATCTGGAAGCGGAGAAAAACCGCTTCTCAACAAAACAGCGCATGAAGGGGCGGAGAAAATGATAGATATTAAAATGATGGATATTATTGTTGTACTCTCGTGGGGTGTGGGCTTGACGCTTTTCACGCTGCTTTCTGCCGTGGTCATGATGTTTATTTGGGCATTGTATTACTCTACTTTCAAGCGGGTGAGGCTGTATTGCCAAGTGACAAAAGAATTAAGCCGCGTGCTTGAACAACCTGTCGTTTTTGAGCCGTCTAGTGGGGAAATGCCGATGATTAAGCCGTTATCTGAGGAAAAAGAGTTTTCTCTTTCTGATGAGGAAATCTTAACGATGGAAAGTGCAACGGCGCTTTTAAAGAGTTTGGGGTGGAAGGTGGAAATTGAAGGAAAAGGAGATCATTTGGCCACCTATTATTTACCAGATCGTGAAGTGCAGTTTCTTTATAATGCTGAGAAGGGGTATCCGCGATTTGATTGTGCAATTGCGGTGGTTTCTGGTATCCATGCGGCGGCTTGCCAAACGATAGACCCTTATAATTCTGGAGGCTTGATTGCTCTTGAATTGAGTTTTGATGTGAAGGGGTTGGAAATTTTTGAAGAAAAGGTAAGCGTTGGATGTTTACGTCGTGCACTCGAGAAAGCTTTAGATGAGGCAATGACTGAGGTTGATCTTGGCAAGATGCTTCACTCTCAATATAGAATCCTGCCTTGGGAAAACAAAACGGTGGTCCCTCGGTTGGCTTCTTATTCCCTGCGTTATCTTGCGGCTCTGGCTTTGATGGGCGATGTTGAAACCTTACACTCTTATCACAAAAGCTTTATAGAAGGTGAGAAGCTGGGCTTTGAGGCAAGCATTGAAGAAGAGCATCTGGAACGCGCAATGGTGATCGCTCAGGCGGTAGAAAAGACAAAGCAACCCAGTTACGATTTGCTTCAACAGGCGGCAAAGGATTTTTCCATGGAGGTAGAAAGCTATGAATATTTTAGAGCTACAGATCCCAATTTGTGCAATAGAAGAAGAGATTCTTATGAAAAATTGATCGAGGAAAAAAGACAAGAATTAAGGCAACAGGGATATTTTGTTTATGAAAAGGACGCGATTTGTGAGGTTGATGGAAAAAACTATCGTCCTCATATTCTTTACATAAAGGATGGGGAGTTAGAATATATGGATGTAGAAATTAGGATTGATGAAAAAATTTATTGAGAAAAATAAAGAGTTTAGATAATTTAAAAAGAGCTTAAACCTAAAAATAATGCGTAAAAAGCGCGAAGCGTAAAAGCAGAGGGGAACAATGCAGGAGAAAAAAGCAACATTTGAAGAGTCTTTCTTTTCATTTAGAAAATTTATGGTGTCTTCAGTGGAAATGCGTAAAGGGGTGGGACGGTGTAAAATAATAGGGCACCGCTTTTTTATCATGTTTTGTACATGCCTTATCATGATGGCTTTAGAAGTTCCTGCGGGTGCAAAGTCTCTGGTACAGCCGTTGCAATGGACAAGATGGGAAGGAATTGGTTCTCTTATTTTTCTCTTACCAGTGTTGATATGGTTTTGTCTTCTCACACCCCTTTCTATTTTGTGGGGGATTTGTCGTTTTAAAGAGCGTAAATTGGAAAAAATAAAGAAAAAACTAAAAGAAAAAATAAAGCAGCAAGAGATTAATCAATGAGGTTATACGCATGAGGAGTGAGATCGCGGTTTTTATTTTTTTTCTGCCGATTGGATGTTTTTTTCTAAATGCAGTTACAGTTTTTGCCATTTTTGTGAATATGATTATTGTGGCGCCTTATTATTCTTTAATCAAGCGTTTGAGGCTCTATTACAGAGTGAAAAAACAAAGAGGTTTGATGAAAGAACAGCCGCAGCATTTTTGTTTCTTTGAAAAAAGCGGAAAAGAAAAAGAGAGAGTGCCGCAAAACTTAACACTAGAAACACAGATAAGTTTCTATTCGTTAAAAAAATGGCTCGCTTTTTCACGCAAAGATTATATCCTCCACGCATGCCTTTCTTTCATCATTATGTTTTTCAAAGCTTATGTCTATGTGATTTTCTTTAAAGAGATAGATGAGATCAGATTTGAATATTTTGTCATTCTCTTGCTTTTCTGGTTTTTTTTATCGGTATGTATTTTTGCAACGATCCCTGTTGTTGTGATCCTTCGTGAAATTTTAACCCATCGATTGAAAAAGAAGATTCAGCAGTTGGAAGAAGTGACTGAAGCAACCCAATCAATCAATTTATAAAGGGAAGGGGATAAAATGCATTACGAAATGGCGGCAGCTTGGACGGTGATTTTGATCATTCTGCTGGGGGGTGTTTTTGATTTTTTCTTAACAATACCCATTGTGGCACTGTATATTTCTTTTATCAAGCGTTTGATCTCGTATTACAAGGTTACCAAACAATTAAACGCAGCGCTGAAAAAGCGCATGTAGTGCTCGTGTCATGGGGGAGGCGTAAGTTTTAGATCATGCCATTGCTTCACGGCTTGGGGAGAGGGCATCGATTGTTTTTCTTATTTTACGCTGATCTCTGGGGGAAAAGGGCTGTTGGCAATGAATAGGCTGATGATAGGTTTGTAATAGGCTTGTATAGGCTTTAATGGGGCGGTTTATCGGCAGTTTTGTTGTTTTCTGTGAATTTGCAAAATCGTAAAAGCGTGAAACTGTAAAAAGGCGTGTGGTTGCTCAAGAGCCGTGATGGTTGTGGGGAGGATATGGGGAGAAAAGGTGCCAATGGAGAGGCGTAAAGGTTGGATTGTGAAATGTGTCAAAATTGGAATGTGGGCGTTTTATGAAAAGGGAAGTGTGTGTGGAATGGTGTTGAAAAGATAAGGAAAATAAAGCGCGCGTGTGGCACTGTATATTTCTTTATCAAGCGTTTGATCTCGTATCACAAGGTTACCAAACAATTAAACGCAACGCTGAAAAAGCGCATGTAGTGTTCGTGTCATGGGGGCATAAGTTTTAGATCATGCCATTGCTTCATGACTTGGGAGCAGGGCATCGATTGTTTTTCTCATTTTACGCTGATCTTTGGGGGAAAAGGGCTGTTGGCAATGAATAGGCTGATGATAGGCTTTAATGGGGCGGTTTATCGGAAGTTTGTTGTTTTCTGTGAATTTGCAAAATCGTAAAAACGTGAAACTGTAAAAGGGCGTGTGGTTGTTCAAGGGCTGTGACGGTTGTGGGGAGGATATGGGGTAAAGAGGGTGCCAATGGAGGCGTAAAGGTTGGATTGTGCAATGCGTCAAAATTGGAATGTGGGAATGGGGGATTGGGGGAATGGAGGGCGTTGGGGGAAAAGGGCTGTTGGCAATGAATAGGCTGATGATAGGTTTGTAATAGGCTGGTGATAGGCTTGTATAGGCTTTAATGGGGCGGTTTATCGGAAGTTTTGTTGTTTTCTGTGAATTTGCAAAATCGTAAAAACGTGAAACTGCAAAAAGGCGTGTGGTTGCTCAAGAGCCGTGAGGGTTGTGGGGAGGATATGGGGTAAAGAGGGTGCCAATGGAGGCGTAAAGGTTGGATTGTGCAATGCGTCAAAATTGGAATGTGGGAATGGGGGATTGGGGGAATGGAGGGCGTTGGGGGAAAAGGGCTGTTGGCAATGAATAGGCTGATGATAGGTTTGTAATAGGCTGGTGATAGGCTTTAATGGGGCGGTTTATCGGAAGTTTGCTTGTTTTCTGTGAATTTGCAAAATCGTAAAAACGTGAAACTGTAAAATGGTGTGTGATTGGTCAAGGGCCGTGACGGTTGTGGGGCGGTTGGGGAGAAGAGGTGCCAATGGAGGCGTAAAGGTTGGATTGTGCAATGCGTCAAAATTGGAATGGGGTAATGGAGGAATGGGGGAATGGAGGGCGTTGGGGGAAAAGGGTTGATGGCAATGAATAGGCTGATGATAGGTTTGTAATAGGCTGGTGACAGGCTTGTAATAGGCTTTAATGGGGCGGTTTATCGGCAGTTTGCTTGTTTTCTGTGAATTTGCAAAATCGTAAAAACGTGGAACTGTAAAAAGGTGTGTGGTTGGTCAAGAGCCGTGATGGTTGTGAGAGGGGGATAAGCCCGTGTGAGAAGGGTTAGAAAAACGTTTGGTTTTGAAGCTGTTGATATAGGCATGCTGTTTAGAGGCGTAAGGGAGGGGGATTGTTCGTTCTCAAAGCCTATGATGTAAGA
Source organism: Bartonella sp. AP4SXKL (assembly GCF_042195845.1). Lineage (NCBI taxonomy): Bacteria > Pseudomonadati > Pseudomonadota > Alphaproteobacteria > Hyphomicrobiales > Bartonellaceae > Bartonella > Bartonella sp. AP4SXKL. Next base: position 102,132 of record NZ_JBHIPA010000008.1, on the reverse strand, counting down.
GAGTATGAGTTATTTAAGAGGGTGTTCGGGTATGGATAGAGATTGAAGGGGCACTGCTTCTTTGCAAAGCCATAGGTGTTGCTCATAAGTTTTGTTTATTCATATGGTTTTTTATGGCATCCAGTACCTGTTGGCTTATCTCCTTATGGGTCAGCCATCGTAAACCTTTGGGCGTTGTTTTTTGTCCTAATTGAATGGGGATAAAATCAACCTTGTTTTTGTGCGCGCACTCGAGGATCATTTGATCATGCGTGTTGGAACCAAAAATATGAAGAATACATGGCGGTTTAGGCAAAAGAGCCAACTGCTCAATTAATGCGCAAGAAAATGCATAGGCGGGCGAATGAATCCATAATATGCAATATTTTAGATCATGCCATTGCTTCACAGCTTCTAAAAATTGCGCCTTTGATGCCGCACAATCATAATCCAACGACACGCACAACTGTTTGTTGTGCAATGCCTCAAGCTGGACTTTATGGGAAAGAAAGCGTGCAGCAATAATCACTTCTTGCGGCTTTAGTGATTGATACAAAGGGGCAAGCATCCCTGTGCCCCCTACCACTAAATAACGATAGTGCGCATCCTTTTTTTTCATGCCCCCTCCCTTATTGCTTTAAATCCCACCTCTTTGCTTTAAAAATGTGTACATTTCATCAGCAAGTCTTTCACAACGGGTTTGTACCTCTTCACTTATAACTTTCCAAGTACGACCTTCATCGTCTGAGGAAAAATCTTCGTTGGAAGAGGCGATTTGACATTGGAGTGTATAACCATAAAGCGTGTGCACCACCGGCACTAAATGTTCACACGGTTGTGCGCATTTTTTGGCCGTACTCCCATGAGAGATAAGTCCAACAGGTTTATTTAAAAAGGCATTATAGCTCAAATTATCAAGAGCATTTTTTAAAACACCCGAATAAGATCCTTGATAAACAGGGCTTGCTAGAATAACGCCATCAGCCGCGGCAATGGTTTTGACAAACTCACGGACCGCAGCACTTGGATTAGCCTCTACCTGCTGATGATAATCTGGATCTGTCATCGGCAAGGGCTGTTCACGCAAATCAACCCAATGAAGTGATGCACCCCGCTTTATGAGGCAATCCGCTAAATAATTGGCTAAAGTTCTTGTTAAGGAAGGTTGACGCACAGACCCCAAAATAATTGCTATATTCAACAGGATTCTCCTTTATCTTTTCCCCACAAGCCTATAACGCAAGGCTTATAAAGAAGTGTGAGTAAAATGGCGCGTATCATTATGCTGTTTATAAAGAGCAATTGTGATGATATCGCATGATCATAGAATCAGTTCATGCTAACAAGATTGTTAACAAAACAACACCTCAAACTTGCAAGGGAATGTTAGTGCTTTCATTAATATTAAAATGCTTGATCTCAAGAATTGCGGCTGTCTCTCTGTCTTAGAAGCGCTTTTATGAATATATTCTAAGCTATTGGCTTGCAAGAACTCTAATGAAAAATGGAATGTATCGTCATATTTTGAATGTTCATTGATCCTTTTTAATTGGAATAAGAAAGTTGTAAGATTTTCTCATTTCAAATGCTCTTATTGCGCGATCAATTTGCGCATCAATGGAAGTTCCTTTTTTCATGTCTTAAGTGGGTGGAAAACAATAGAGAAAAGAATAAAAATGCTTCTGTCTTTTCAAGGGATAAAGGCTATCGTAGAAGCTAGATAGGGCTGTTTGTAGGGGGCAGCGGTATGGCTGTTTGTAGGGGCAGTGGGGTATGGCTGTTTGTAGGGGCAGAGCGGTATGGCTGTTTGTAGGGGCAGTGGGGTATGGCTGTTTGTAGGGGGCAAGCGGTATGGCTGTTGTAGGGGCAGCGGTATGGCTGTTTTAGGGGGCAGTGGTATGGCTGTTTGTAGGGGCAGAGCGGTATGGCTGTTGTAGGGGCAGCGGTATGGCTGTTTGTAGGGTGCGGGCGGGTATGGTTGTTGTCGGGAGCCTTAGGGTAATGGTGGGGGTGTCCGTGTTGAGGAACGAGTTATGGCATGGCTTGTCGCAAGGGGAGGGTAAGGCTATTGTAGAGGCTGCAGGGGGCGTATATGAATGGTGCTGGATTACATTTTTTATTGAAACAATAGGGGTGATAGAGTTTATAGTAAGGGGATATATTCATGGGAGCGCTATTGTTATCCCTTTCATGGGGGATGTTCATGAAATGGGGGTGATGCGCGTTGGTTTGGAAGTGTTGAGAGATTTCTTTAAAACAAGCACGTGAATTGGCAAAAATATTGGCAACATGAATATGCAATACGAGTATTCTCTGAGGTATTCTGTTTGACCATAATGGATGCAATTGTGCTTGAGAGATTATGCGTGTCCTTATAAAAGTTAGGGACAAACAGTTGCATAAAAGGGAAGAGCAAATGAAGGGGGAAAATTCCACATTTTATAACAAACGGTGCTCTCTTTTTTTTGGAAAATCATTTCGTTCTTATAAAGATCATATGATTATTTGTCTTATTTCTATCCTTGTTGGGATAGGTTATAAAGCTCTTTTGATTCCATTAGAAGCCAAGTGGCCGTTGAGTGTATCACAGGATAGCACTCTTTTGGCGCTCTTTGTGCTGCGTGAAGTCATCATGGTTGTTGTTGTTGCCTTGATGCCTGTTTTATTGGTGCTTTATCTCATCTTAATGTATTTGTTGAAAAAAAAGATTCAGCAGTTAGAAGAGGCTATCCAGCAACGGGGTCACACAATCGATCAACAAAATAATCCAGTAAAAAACAATAGAGAAAAAATAATCTGTTTTTTTATCGTATACTTTTGGTTGATATTTCTGCTAAACGTCTTTTTTCCTGCGGGTGTTGTCATGCTCATTTTAGAATTTTATTATTTTGTTTTCAAGCGCGTGAGAACCTATCGTAAAGTGAGACGGGCATTAAAACGCGTAAGATAAAGAGAGTGACAAGGCGCTTTTGTAGCTATCGTGAGGGGTAAGAGGCAATGTTTGGAAGCTCTCGTGACACAAGAAAGAGGGGATGGTTGGAAAATCATCAGGCAAAGGGGATAAAGAAGCCTATCAGGTTTGTAATGAGGAAGATGCTCTTAATCATTGGGAAGAGCAACCACGCTTTTAGAAAATTGGGGTTTTTTGTTGAAAACAAGGGAAGCGCCATGCATCGCACTTTTCGTGGTTCTTAAAAGAGCGGGCATGAGATAAAAAATGCGTTTTTCATAAAAAGGAAGAGCAATGAAGGGGAAAAATTCAGCATTTTATAATGGACTGCGCCATTTTTTCGAGAAAGATTATTTTTCTGTGCAAGAGTATGTTGTCATTTGTTTCCTCTCGCTCATTATTGAGTTGTGCAACAGGATTTTCTTTCTTCCATCCTTAGGTAGCCAAGAGAACTTGACAGGGTGGCAGGATACACCTCTTTTTCTCTCTCTGTGTGCGTTTTGGCAAGTTATTATAGTGTGTGTTTGGGTCTTGTTTCCAGTTATGTTGATACTCTTCATAACATTGTGGCTTTTGTTGAGAAAAAATACTCAAAAATTGAAAGAAATAAACCAGCAACGGGGTAAAATAACCGATCAAAAGGATCGATATAAAGAAAGTGTGAACTGGAAAATGGACGATATTCTTGTCATGATATTTGTTTTCGTGCTTGTGTTCGTGACACTGTGGTTTGCTGCTATTCCCATGGGGATTTTACAACTTTATTATGGTGTCTTTAAGCAGGTGAGAAAGTATCGTAGAATGAGACGGCTACTAAAACGCGTAAGATAAAGAGAGTGACAAGGCGCTTTTGTAGCTATCGTGAGGGGTAAGAGGCAATGTTTAGAAGCTCTCGTGACACAAGAAGAGGGGAGGATGAATGGTTGGAAAATCATCAGACAAAGAAGAGAGCCTATTTTCTTTTGTAATGAGGAAGATGCTCTTAATCATTGGGAAGAGCAACCGCGCTTTTAGAAAGTTGGGGGGTTTTATTAAAAATAAGGAAAGCGCCATGCATCGCACTTTTCGTGGTTCTTAAAAGAGCGGGCATGAGATAAAAAAATGCATTTTTCATAAAAAAAGGAAGAGCAATGAAGGGGAAAAATTCAGCATTTTATTCAGCATTTTATAATGAACTACGCTATTTTTCTGGGAAAGATTATTTTTCTGTGCGAGAGTGTGTTGTCATTTGGTTCCTCTCGCTCATTATTGAGTTGTGCAACAGGATTTTATTTTTCCCATCCTTGGGTAGCCAAGAGAACTTGACAGGGTGGCAGGATACACCCCTTTTTCTCTCTCTGTATGCGTTTTGGCAAGTTATTACAGTGTGTGTTTGGGTCTTGTTTCCAGTTCTGTACATACTCTTCATAACATTGTGGCTTTTGTTGAGAAAAAATACTCAAAAATTGAAAGAAATAAACCTGCAACGGGGTAAAATAACCGATCAAAAGGATTGGTATAAAAAAGGCGATAGAGAAAAATGGAGTGATATTCTTGTTACAATATTCGGTCTCGTGCTTCTGTTCGTGACACTGTGGGTTGCTTGTATTCCTATGATGATTTTACAACTTTATTATGGTGTCTTTAAGCAGGTGAGAACGTATCGCTGTTTAAGAAAAGAACTGAAAAACGTCTTGCAAGAACAGGATACAGCGCTTGAGAAGTCATGAGAGGGAAAAAATAATGAAGAAATTATGAGAGATTCAGCCTTTATAGGGATTGCTCTCTATACCATTTTGCCTTTGATATGTTTTGGTGTTTTTTATGGGGTATCCGTAAAACATTGCTTTAAAGGAGCAGTGTTGGGTGGCATTGAGTGGAAGAAAAGCCGATTATGGATCAGTGTTGATTAAAGGGAATAAGAGCCCGTGGGGTTTAGAGCCTAGAGTGAGCGCTTGGGACTTACTTTATCGTTTGAGGCGTGAGGAAGGAACGGTTTTGCTCGTAGGGGCGCGCGGTATATGGGTTGTTTTCGTATTTTTAGGAGCCTTGTTCATTCAAGCTTTGAAATGAATCCTATTGAAGGTGGGGATGCAGGGTCATTTTCTTGAAAATAGGAGAATTTTTAGGAAGAAAAAGCTGAATTGTGACTATTGTTTATAGATTGGTACGGTTTGAAAATCTTCACTATTTGAGATGTGAGGAAGGTAAGAGGGTAGCAAGGTAGCAGGAATATTATTATTTTTATTATGACGCAATCCATAATGGTCTGTGTACTTTTCTTGATTTCGGTGATATTTGGGTTTTGCATCATCATAATGCGTAAATTGGAAAAAAAGATCCAGAAACGAGAAGAGGCAATCTCTGTGTGATAGCAAATAAGCTCTCTGTCGCACAGGTCTTTTCAAAGAGAGAAGGGAATACATGAAGGAGCAAAATTGGGCATCAGAGCAAGAAACGCATAAAGGAGTGCATTCTTTTTCGCTCCAGCAAGCGTTGCTTTCAGCAAAGGATTATAAAATTATCTTTGCTATTGCTGTTCTCATTATCATGTGGAAAATGGTTCTAGAAATACCAGGTGTATTGAATTGGCAGCTGACAGGGTGGCAATATGTTGTGCATGCCGTTCTCCTTAAAACAACGGACATCATAATGGTCTGTGTCATTATTTTTATTCCGGTTATGTTACGGCTTCGCACCAAAGTGACGGGTGAGTTGCAAAAAAATATTCAGAAACTAGAAGAAGCAATCTCGGTGCGAGAGCACATAAGCTCTCTGTCGCACGGGTTGTGTAAATAGTGAGGGGGGAACATGAACTTTGATCCTATAGCCGTATTTCTATTAGATCCCGGATTCTGGGTGATGATTGTTATTTGCATGATCATTATCATGCTTGTTTTAGCTCTTTATACCTCTGTCTTCAAACGGATGAAAATGAATTTCCAAGTGAAAGGCGCGCTGGAAAGAGTGCTTAAAGAAAATGATCTTGCAACGCAGCAGTTTTGGAAAGATGAAGCCGTGGTGCAGAAGAGGCGTTTGCAACTAAAGGAAAAAGAGTTCTCTGCCGATTATGATGATGATGAAATTCTCACGATAGAAAGTGCAACAGGGCTTTTAAAAAGCTTGGGATGGTCGGTGGAAATCGAGGGAAAGGGAGATTATTTGGCAACCCTCTTTTTACCAGATCGTGAAGTGCAGTTTCTTTATAACGAGCAACGAGTGGAAGAGTTTTCGCCTTTTGATCGCGGACTTTTAATTATGAGCGGTATTTTTGCGGCGGCTTGTCAGACGATTAATCCTCATAATTCTGGGGTTGTGCCAACGGTATTTATGAATTTTGTACCCAATGGATTGGAAATTTTTGAAGAAAAAGTGAGCGTCCAGCTTTTAAAGAAAGCACTCGATAAAACTTTAAAATGGACAATGGAAGATGATTCTTTGCATGAAATGTTTCGCTCTCAATATGGTATTCCCCCTTGGGAAAAAGATTCTTTATCATGGGCAACGGATGGAGACGTAGAGTTTGCACCTTATGCTTTGCTGCATCTTGCTGCTCTTGCCTTGCTGGGCGATGTTGAGACTTTAGCTTCTTATGACGAAAGTTTTACGGCAGGGGACCAGCTTGGCTTTGATGAAACCATTGAAAAAGTCCATTTGGAACGCGCGATGGTGATTGCTCAAGAAGTGAAAAGGGAAGGAAAGTTCAGTTACGATCTACTGGAACGGGTTGCTGAGAAGTGGTCTATAGCCATGGACTATCAGCTTTTTAGAGTGAGATCCCCTAATACGTGTAATCAAAAACGCGCTTTGCATAAAAAATTAGTCGAGGAGAAAAAACAAGAATTAAGGGAACAAGGGTTTGAAGGGGTGAGTGATGAACAGTTCGTGTTTGAAGCAGAGGGGGTAAAACATGCTCCTGATATTACTTATATTAAAGATGGTAAAATCGCATTTATGGATATAAAAATTGATTAGTTTATTCTCCTGTTGAAGAAAAGCACTTTTATTTAAAAGATGTGAAAGCGTCTCAATCATGGCGCTTTCACATCTTTCTTACCAGAGCAAAATAAAGGGTTCGAAAAATCAAGAATAATAGCCAAGATTTTAAAAAATAGACTGGAAATGGCTTGATCCTCAAGAATAGAGGAGAAAAATCAATTATAAATTCTACTCTCTTCTTAAAGGCGGTCTCTTTTTTGTTAGAAAATGCTCATAAATTATCGCTTATTCAAGCGGTATGAGGGAAAGGTCCATTGACTAAAGCGCTATGGGGGGAGCTCCATTGACTAAAGGCGCTATGGGGAAGCTCTATTGACTAAAGTGCTATGGGAGGGAAGCTAGGGGGTAGAGCCTTTGTCATTTGAGGTGAGAGGAAGGCAAAAAATGGCATTTTTGAGCAGTGTTAAGCTCTTTTGCCTTTGAGGTATTTTTTGTCTTTTTAAGAAGTCCTTGCCAATGAAGCAGCGCTTGTTAAGCTTCAACAGTGTTTCAGTATGGTGATATTGATATAAAAAGTTATGGTGTTTTTGTGTTTTTCAGTCTGTTTCATGGAGATCTGGAAGCCAATCCGATGACAGAGGAGATGCATGGTCATTTTCTTGAAAACAGAAGAATTTTTGGGAAGAACAAGAAGATTGCGGATCCTTATTAACGAAAGCGCTATGGGAGCGAAGCTAGGGAGTTAGAGCCCTAGGGAGTTAGAGCCTTTGTCATTTGAGATGTGAGACAAGTAAAAATGGCATTTTTGAAGGCGATGATATTTGGCCAATAAAAATAAAAACACAATAAAAACTAAACTAAAACAAAGGAAAAATTAAACTAAAAAAGGCCCCATTTTATAAAGGGCCTTTTTATTTAAATTTTACAATATATACAAAATGTATATAACCTTACTTTAAGAACTTTTTGTATCTTATATTCTAGTAGCAACAAGTTGTACGAAATATATAATAAGTGATCCTAAAAAACCAGCTATTGCATTCAATAAATTTTCTGCTTTATCGTATATATCGTTGATTGATGCTTGTTCTGATGCGCTTCTATTACTGACTCTCAGTATATTCAATGTATCCGATGTGTCCCTTACTTGTTTAACAAACTGTAAATTTGTTTTCTCAATAGTATAAGGAGCAACAATAGGAGAGGGTTGTTTATTGACTATACGATCAGATTTTTGAATCGCGAGAGCTAAACCACTTGTAATAGCCCCAGCTATGAAAAAATATCTGATATTCATAGTTTTTCTCCTATATTTATTTCGATAAATAAATATCGATACGTATCATATATAAATTCGATTTAAATAACTATAGTAAAAATACAACAATCACAAAAAAGAATAAACTTTGTCTATATTTTGACAAAATTTACTCTTAATTGCCTTAATGAATTCTTTCAGATTCGATTTTATGAAGGCGTAAAAAAGTTTGAAAGCTCTGTAGGCAAGTGGAATCCCATAAGGTGGGTGATACAATAGTTGCTAGCAAACTTCTTTTTGTGCCTTTGACCAAGGATTCATAAAAATGAGGGTTCATAAAAATGAGATGCGATGAAAATTGAGTAAAACCCTTGAAGGGAAGGATGCACTCTTTTTAAGGCGCGGAGTGCATCTTTTCCATGGATTGGATACTGCCTTATGAGGGTTTGGCAGTTTCCGTTGAGGGGAAGGATGCACTCTATTGAAGGCGGAGTGCATCCTCTTATAGATTGGATACTGCCTTTATGAGGGTTTGGCAGTCTCCGTTGAGGGGAAGGATGCACTCTTTTGAGGGCTAGGGTGCATCCTCTTATGGATTGGATACTGCCTTATGAGGGTTTGGCAGTTTCCGTTGAGGGGAAGGATGCACTCTTTTT
>NZ_JBHIPA010000008.1:16848-93271 GCF_042195845.1 Bartonella sp. AP4SXKL | reverse complement strand
GTGCATCCTCTTATGGATTGGATACTGCCTTATGAGGGTTTGGCAGTTTCCGTTGAGGGGAAGGATGCACTCTTTTTTAAGGCGCGGAGTGCATCCTCTTATGGATTGGATACTGCCTTATGAGGGTTTGGCAGTTTCCGTTGAGGGGAAGGATGCACTCTTTTTAAGGCGCGGAGTGCATCCTCTTATAGATTGGATACTGCCTTTATGAGGGTTTGGCGGTATCCGTTGAGGGGAAGGATGCACTCTTTAAGGGCTGGAGTGCATCCTTTCCATGGATTGAATGCACTCTTTGGAGGCTAAAGTGCATCCATAGGGAAAGGCATATTCCATAAGAAACAGAGATAACAAAAAGATTTGTTTTTATATTTTTATTGATAGGTTGCTGTATTTGCGAGGGCTATTCATTCTTTATTCTCAATATTTAAGATGATTATGTGATAAGGGTTGTTCGTCAATACAATCGTAAAAGACGCTGATGTATTTTTATAAAAATTGAGATATTTTTGTGCCTTTTTCTTGTTTTTTTTGTGTTTACACAAGATATGCACGGCTTTTCAACAGTTTGTTTTTTTAGCTTTGCTAATGGCGATGGCGTTGGCTAAACACTTCAATTGTTTTAACTGCTTCAATACCGCCTTAAAAAACAGTGCTTTATAATATGACAAAATAAGCTGTATAACTTTTGATTCTTAAGCGATGCTAGAAAAAGGGGAATGTTAGGAGAGATGTTGTCTATATTCTTAGTTTATCTCTTAAGGTAGGAAGATTAACATATTTTCCGGATCTATTTTTATTCGGTTTGACGGTTAAAGAGCAATATCTGAATGGAATCACACTTGTCTCATGTTTTTATCTTCACGCTTTAGATTTTTTCTCATAGGGATTTTGTTTTTAATGGGGGATTTTGTTTTTTAATGGGAGTTTACGCGACTCACATAAAACAGAATGTTCTAAATAGAATATATTTGTGTTGCACATTTACCTACTTGTTTAAAAACATTATGTGATCTTATCATCACAATTATATTGGTGATTGGAGATATTGGTAAATCTGATAATGGAGAAATCTCTTGTGAAGTGGATAAGCCTTTCTTTAAATTCTCATAAGGAAAAGCCAGCACATTATCATACTATTCGCGCCTCATATGATGACAGCCTTTGGCTCTTGAGCGTGTTCATAAGAGGCATTTTGATTCTTTATCTTTGAAATCTTTGAAGTGCGTTATTTCATATGTCTCTCATGTTTGTAATGTGGAAAAGACAAGGTGTTGATTGATGCAACATGAAATAAATTTAAAATGAGAGAATCCCTATGATATCTGCGTCTCTTAATTTTATATGGATAACGGGATATGATGATTATAAATCAATATGTTGTCGTGATACATCAACCTGTTGGGGGGCGATAAAGAAAGTTATCCAATAGTTAAGTCATTCTGTTATGTCGTAAAACACGGTCATTTGAGGTTTGGTGATATGAAGCAAGCTTCTTTGGATATGTTTTAAGTGTTTTTTTAAGGGCGTGGTGAATCTTTAAGACAGAGCAAGCTTCTGTTGCGCCTTGAGTTTAGCGGAAAAACCTGAATAGAAGCCAAGAGGGAATGGCAAACCAAGAGGGAAGTGTATCCAAGCTGTTTGTAAATCAGATTGAGTTAAGAATCTTTGTTCTTTAAGAATGGAACGCAAGTCAATTTGACAAAAGAATGATCTATTTTGCGGGTAAACCTTATGGAGGAATTATCACAAAGCTCATAAGGAAGTGATTTAAGACAATACAGTTATAAAAAAGTACAGTCATAAAAAAAAGTCCTCCGTCGCAATCAGAGGACCAAAAAGCAGGAGAATTTTAACATTGACTCGCAGGACGTGTCAAAAAAGAATAAATTTAAAAGGCCGTACTAAATACAAAAAAATCATACTTAAAGAACCTACCATATTATGGTTAGCAGAGAATTGAAAAAATAGCAATATAAAAAATACTTTTTACAAAAAATTTTGTCATTTTGCATTAAAACTTAATACTTTTTTCAATTGAATATTTATTTTAAGACTCGATATTAATTAAACTATATTTAAAAATATTATGATACATGCAAGCATCTTGATAATATTCTTCAATCAAAAACGAATTAAGAGCCCCTCATGATTATAGGACTGATATGGGGGAAGGCTTTTTGTTTTTAAGAGTGTGGGGTGTATCTTAAGTATGTGTGAGGGGGGTGAAGTATTGTCCTTTTGGGTGTGGGCAAGGTAATGAAAATAGGGGCGAGAGCTGCTGGATGCTTGAGCCCGTGTGGGGGAGGTTTCTTTAGAGGGGGCGGGGCAACATGGGAGGCGGCTTAAAATGGCGAGGAGGGGGATTATTCAAAATGTTTATGGTTTGCATATCCCCAATGAAATGCGAGCAAGTCTAAACAATCTCGTAAATGATCGGCAAGGGAGTTTTGTTTGCGTTTTGAAGAACTTAATTCTTTTATCGCTTGTCCATAGCCGATAACGCGTTCAAGCAGTGAATAACCAAGAATACCCAGTTGAACTTTGATTGTTCTTAAATGATTGGAGGCTTCTATTTGACGTTCAATGGGGTGTGTGTACCCTTGGCTACAGGAAACCTTTTCACGGGTGTAGTCAAGGCTCATGTGAAGATCGGCTTGGCTTTGACGCCAGTAAAAATAAAAACGTTCTGCCGCTTTATATTGGGCTTTGCTGAGATGTCCTTTCGCATATAAAAGGGCAATGGGATGGCTTTGTGCATTGGCAATGGCATTGATAGTGCGCGGGTTGCTGGAACTTTCTCGATGATTGGGTTTAAAATAAGGATTACGCGTTTCTACAGGGATTTCTTGCGTCTTTAAATGACCAATGTGCTTTTCTTGATTTTGATGATCAAGCGGGCAGGTTTGCGTATTTTTTTTCTGCTTATGGGTCATAGCATCTCCTTAAAAATTTTAATTTTGCTTCTCGTTTTTTAAAAAATGTTGCTTGCTCTAGGCAAAAGAGGGGGATGAGAGGAAGACATGTGTTGGAGTGTGCCGTGGGGGTATGCGCTCTTGGGGGTGACTTGGACTGTTGCGCTTGTGTGTGGGAGCCCCATGGATTTGGCTCTTGAAAAGAGGGGTGTTTTGTCGCATGGTGGATTTTCCTTGAATGACTTGATGAGGGAGGTGAGTGATGGCGCGCGGGCTTTTGTCTCTGAAGGGATTGGTGTTTAGCTGTATTGTAGCTTATGTCTCTGTGGCTGTTTATGTGGAAATGAAGGCTCTTGGGATGACGTGGGGCGTATTTTTACGAGCTGTGGCGTTTTATGGCATTCCCGGTATTTTCCTTATGTTGGGTTATGAAGTAATGCAGCGGCGTGGTGTAACGAAGGGTTTGTTCCTCAAGATGGTATTGTTGAGCTTCATTTTGGCTGCTGTCTCTGATTTTATTTATAAGCAAGCTGAGCATTTGGGTTTGGCTCAGGTGTGGTTTTCAAACAAGTGGGTGTTTTATGTCCTTTTGGGCTTTGTCCTTGCTCTTATTTATAGAGGGGCAAGGCGTCTTGGGTTTAGGCTTTCATTCTTTGAAAAGGATTGATCTTTTGCTGCATTTTTGGCATGGTCTCTGATTTTTGCTTATGAAGGAGCGGGGCGTATGGTGGTTGCGCGGGACATGTTTTTAAAGGGGCTGGCGTTTTGCTGCGTTGTTGGCATGGTCCTTGGTTTTGCTTATGAGGGTGCGGGGTAAATGGATATCGCGTGGGGTGTGGTGCTTCAAGTGGGTGGTGTTTTCTTGTATTATTGGCACTGTCGTTGGGTTGGCACATGTGGGAGTAAAGCATATGGGCTGGAGCACGCATTGGTTCTTGAACAATGGGGTGTTTGTGAGCAGTGTTGGACTTGTTCCTTTTTTTGTTTTGGAGGGGGTACGCTGTATGCGTGTACTGTTGGGGTGGTGCTTAAAAAGAATGAGCATTTTTCTTTCCCACGGGCGTGGTCTTTGATGTTCTTTCTGTGAGGGGTATTTGATGTCGAACGATGTGATGTTTTGGCAGTGGTTGGGGTTTTTCTGCTTTTTTGCTCTTGCCTTGATTTTTATTTATAAGGGAGCAAAGCGTCGCTCTGTTACAGAGTGGGTGTTTTGGAGATGGGTGGTGCTTTATGGCGTTGTTGCCACCTATCTTGGTTTTGTTTATGTGGGCGTGGGCAGGCGCACTGTTGACGGGGAGCTGCTCTTGAAGGGGGCGGTGTTTTCTTGCATTTTTGCAACTGTCCTTGGTTTGGTGCATCTGGGCGTCAAGAGTATGCCTGTTGCTTGGCAAGTGTTCTTAAAGGCGGTTATGTTTTGTTGCATGATGGGCTTTATCCTGTGGTTTGCTGCTGTGGGCGTCAGAGATATGGATAGCATAAGGGCGGTATTCTTAAAGGGATTGATCTTGTCTGTATTGTTAAAAGTGCTCTTGGGGTTCTTTATACGCGAGCAAGGTGATACGGTGTTACAGAGGTTGTTGCGTGCTTTGAATTTTGTGCTGTTTTGCTGCATTTTGGCACTAATCCTTTTTTTTACCCGTCTGGGAGCAGAGAATCTAGGGTTGAGCTGGCTTTGGTTCTCGAATGATGGGATGTTTTCCTTTATTGTTGGATTTCTTTTTCCTTTGATTTATCAGGGTGTAAGGCGTGCACGTGTTTTAGGGGCTTGGTTCTTAAAGTAGGGGGTGTTTTTTTGTCTTATGGGTGTGATCTTTAATGGGCTTGCTGTGAGGGGTATGTGATGTCGAACGATTTGTTTTTTTTGCTGTTGTTGGTGTTTTCCTACCTTTTTATTGTTGTCGTTATTGGTACTTATAAGCTTTCCAAGCGCTTCGATATTCCGTGGTGGCGGGCGGCGTTTTATTGTATTTTTGGTGTTTTCCTCTTTTTGAAGGAAGTGCTGTTTTATTGCATTTTAGGAGTCGTCCTTTTTTTAGCTCTTTTGGGGATGGAGAGTATGGACATACCTTGGGGACTCCTGTCCTTGATGGGGATCGTGTTTGCTGCACTGTTGGAGTGGTTCTTGATTTTGCATATGAGAGGGCGGCGAGATGGGGTGGTGACGCGTTGTTTGTGGTTATTGAAGGGGGGGGTGTTTTGCGCCGTTGTTGGAGCGACCTTTTTTTGTTTCCGTCTGGGAGCAGAGAATCTAGGGTTGAGTTGGCTTTGGTTTGCGAAGGATTGGGTGTTTTTCATCATTTGTGGATTGATCCTTCCTGTTGTTTCTGTGGGAGCAAGGCGTGCGTGTGTGAAGGCGGAGACGTTTTTAAAGAGAGTGGGGTTTATGGGGTATTACAGATAACGTCGAGGGAATGATTGTTCAAAAGAACAGCGATAGCGGTAGGTTTGGGGATCAAACCAAAGCCCTATTTTGCCTTCAAAATCACCAGAACGTTGTTTGGCAATATTCATAATAACGCCAGGGCGTTTGGCTAAATCTGCTTTTTCTTGTGCGAGAGAGGCGGCAAAGATTTTATCTTCCAACGACCGATTGCGCCAAATGGTGATAATGTTAAAGGCATTGGCACCAATTTCTGAGGCGCCTTTAATGTCTTCTGTGCTGGGGATATCTTTATCCAGACCGCCTTTTCGGGCATGGGCTACAAGGTGAATATGTACATTGTTTAAAACAGCCCAATCAACCATTTTATAAACGGCTTGTTCTTGTCTTGCATAATCATCAGAGGCAATGCCAAGCCGCATCAAACTGTCGATGATAAATTGATCGCAGCCATAGCGCGCACGACAATAGTCAAAGACATCAAGCAAGGTGTCAACGCTTGATTTGCCAACATGCTCATAAAGAATAAGCCCATCGTCTAAAAAATGAAGAATCCGTTCAATCGTTTCTTTTGTAGGCTGTTCTAAGCCGCCCGTTTGTTTGGTTAAACGGCGAAGCGATTGTTCTCCTTTCATTTCTAGAGACGCTAAGCAAAGGCGACTCTTTTGTGCAATCCAATGGGGAATACAATCTGATAATAATTGGCTTTTACCTGCACCACTCGCACCGCTCCAGAGCGTTAATTCTGCTGGGCGGAAATGCAATTTGTCCTTCAGTTTAGGATAGGGAACCGTATAACCAAGATGTTTTTCAGGCTCTGGCCAAAAAAGCCCAATCACTTGATCTTTATAGTCTGAGGCGCGCCGTAAACCTTCTGGTGCAAAGCTTTGTGCTGAGGAAAAGGCGGCTTTTATGGTGGCTTTATCGATCCCTGCGGTTAAACAGTCATTGGCATCTTTACGGGGTAAACGGACACGGTAGCAACGGTGGCGTCCAAGCCTGCTGGCAATCTCACGGGCTGCTTCTTCTCCGGGCGGATCCATATCGGTGGCTAAAAAAATCGTTTCAAAAGATTCTAAATGATCAAATTCATTTTCAATCCAGTTGTGTTTTCCTCCACTGCCTCCTCCAAAGGGAACAGAAACCGCCGGATATCCATAGGCGGCTAAGGATAGCGCATCAATTTCTCCTTCAGTGATAACAATGGTACGGTTTGTTGAAGAAAGAAGGGGAAACGGCGCCTGTGTGGAGGCGTGGTTGGTTGAGGGTACCTGCTGAGGTGTGTGTTGGGGTGCCTGCTGGGGCACCTGCGTGGAGGGGTGGTTGGTTGAGGTGGTGTTTTGGGATGCCTGTGTAGAGGCGGGGTTGGTTGAGGGTACCTGCTGAGGTGTGTGTTGGAATGCTTGCTGAGGTGCGTGCGTGGGTGCCTGCTGGGGTGTGTGCGGGGATGCCTGTGTGGAGGTGAGGTTAGTTGAGGCGGTGTTTTGGGGCGCTTGTGTGGAGGCGTGGTTTGTGGGGTAAAGGGCTTGCCAACCAAATAAAATCGGTTCACATTGGGAGGCTGTTGGTTTTGTTTTTGCTCCCGTTTGTGCAAGCCGTTCTTTGACTAAAGCAAGGGTGCCGTCGGGTTTATAAAAGGGGAAAATGATTTTTTTGCCATTTTCTCCTATGCGGTAACGCTTTATAATTTCTAGAGGAATGCGGCGTTCTTCGTGGAGATAGGTTTTTACAAGATTCTGCGGGCTCTGCCCTGTAGGAACCGGTGGACGGCGATAGGAACGATGGGGCGCCATAAAGGGTTTGGGGCGTGTCAGATTGAGAGTCGCGCGTGCTTCTTCTAAGGCTTGAGAAAGGCTAATGCCTTTGACTTCACACCAAAGGTCTAAAAGATCTCCTCCAGTGCTTTCTGCAAAATCATACCAAAGTCCTGCTTTACTACCACTCAAGCAAATCGATAAACTTTGACCAGCTTCACCACGTGTGTTGCCTACAATCCAATTGTTGCCTCGTTTGTGCCCTTGGGGAAGAAGCATTTCTGCTATTCTATCTGCTTGTGAGATAAGTTTTTGTTTGATTTCAAAAATTGTGCTCATGGTCATTCGTGATATTATTTTCGTTTTTCTCAAGATGTGAGAAGTGAGGACTCTGTTTTTGCTGTTCTCACCGTTTGATCTGATCGTAAAGTCTCGTGGTGCTATGGGGCTTGCCAGTTTACTTGAGAGCTTCTTTGCCGCTCTTTTCTTGCCAATGGTCGCGAAACTTCTTGGCTTGCCAATGGGCTTGGCTCTCACTCAAGCCTTCTGAAATGGCTGTGTTAATGTTTGTTTGCCAAGAGCATGGGAAGTGGCGCCTTGGGAAAAGGAGGAAGGTGGAAAGGAGGAAGGGGGTGAAAGAAGGGCGGGGTGGATATGCCTGAGGGGGTGGTGCATGCTGGAGTCCTGGTGTATTGGGGTGCATGTTGGGGTGTGTATGTTGGGGTGCCTGTGAGGGTCTTTTGCGTGGGGAAAACGCTTTTGTGATGAGAGAAAAATGGTCGATGTTGACTCGTTTTACGGTGTGAATCGCCTATCCAAATGTTGTTTTGCCGCCTTTTGTTTTGTTCTGTGTTGTTTTGTCCGATGCTGTTGTGGTTTTGAAGCATTTTTGTCCCCGCGCTTGCTTGAAAAATACGTTGTTTGTGTGATGTCAAAAATTGTCGTTATAGTTGATCAAACTGCGGTAAAGCGTGTCATTGTTCTCAGAGGTAAAAGATGAGGAGCCTCCCTGTTTTTGCTGTTCTTGCCGTTCGATCTCACGGCGAAACCAGTTGCGCCATGTGGCTTGCCAGTCTACTTTGAGAGCTTCTTTGCCGCCTTTGGCTTGCCAATAGTCGCGAAACTTCTTTTCTTGCCAATGGGCTTGGCTTTCACTCAAACCTTCTGAAACTGCCGCCTTGATGTCTGCTTGCCAATGCTCAGGAAGACGATGCCCTTTGGCAACTGAGGTTGTGGTTTTTTTGTTGGTGCAAAGCGGGATGGAGGCAGGAAGATTGCTGGGGGGAAGAGTGGTGGCGGATTTTGTTTTTTCCCCCGTGACAATTTGCGCGATAGGGGCGGGAGTGAACTCGTCTTGGGGAGCTTTTAAAGGGGAGGCGTTTTTTTGCTCCGCTTCTGCTTGGGCAGGCAAAGGGAGAGGTGAATCAAGAGCCGATAAGGGTGATGGATGATCGCTTTGTTCAAAGTTCTCTTCGCAGGAAAAACAAGGTTCTGTCTCATCAAACAAAATTTTCTTTTCTAAAACACCGTAAGGTGTTTCCTTTTCTTCTGCCTTTTGAGCTTTTGAGTTTTGTGCAACATCTTTTGGACTTTCGTTAAGCAGTTGTTGCATCTCTGCATTGATTTTCTTGCGTTTTTTTGCCGAAGAACGACCCGCAAAGGATTTTTGTTCAAGCAATTTTTCTCGCTCTTGAAAAATATTTTCGCAACGCTTGTTCCATAATCCATTGGCTAAATTTAAAATCTTACCCTCTTGGATGAGCATCTCTAAAACATTAACAAAAGTTCGCTTGTCACAACCACAAAGACGCGCTAAACGTTCTTTCGATATTTCTAAAGGTCGGCCACGGGCATACATTTCATTGAGAAGAATCGTATAGATTCCAATTTCGTGTGCGCGCATCCCACGTACACCTCCTAGAAAGTCATTTTGATACCAACAAACATATGGAAGCCTAGACGATTCATAATGAGGAGTTTCTTGTTGATTAGCGTGTTTCATACTGCAATCTACTTTCTTCTTTTTTATACATTTTTATTGATGATAAAAGCTCAAATAAGGATTTAACTTGTGTTGCTTTTGGCTCTGTTCGATGATGACTAGAGGCTTCTTTACGATGCTTATAAATGATTGGCTGTGCTTGAAGAGCATGCAAACTTACGATTTAAGATTGCGGTGATGGAAAAAATAAAGAATACCACACATTCTCAACGTACTTGCTTTTGGGCAGAAGCTTTGGAGGTGGTCTTTTATATCCGGTAGGGTGGTTAAAGTGTTTTTATGATCTAAAAATAAAAAAAATTTCCCCCGAAAAAGTAAAATTTGTTTCCTTAATTTTATCCTTTTTAGAGGATAATGCAAGCCCGTTTTATAAAAAGGACGTGTTTTTTTAAAAAGACGCGCTATATGGTGAAATTATGAATATCGATGGTTGGCGTCAAAGATTAAGAATCGCTTTGGAAAAAAGTGGGCGGTCAAAAAGATCTATCTCCCTCGCTGCCGGTAAAGGCGCGGGGTACCTTCATTCTATTCTTTCTGAAGGAAAAGAACCAACAATCGAATCTCTCTCGCGAATTTGTCACGAAATTAATATCAGTATGAATTATATTCTTTACGGGAAAGGGGCTAGCCCTGAAGATAAAGAATTTATAGAGCTTATTTCGAAACTCTCTCCGCAAGAGAGACAGGCGATTTTGACTCTTTTGCGGCGACCAATTGACGAAGCTTCAAAATAACTTCCTTCTGTGCTTTTGAGTCAAGGCGACTCCAGTGTTTTATTAATATTATGTCACTCATTTTATCTCTCCTGTGTGTTTATAATTGCAATTTTGTAAGAACAAATAGAGAACAACAAAGGGGCATGAGAGGAACAAAGAATAATAGATTTTTCTTTACATATGTCATTTGAACCCCGTAGATATTTAAAATATATCTTTTATGAAGGATAAAATGGTTGACATCTCTCCTATAGAGGATATAAGACTAACGCTATATTTAGTCTTGTCAAGACAAGGCTATGCTTTATCAACTATCTAAAGGGGGAAATCATGAAAAATATTTCATTCGTTAAAGAGGATGAAATCATTGTCGTTTTATGCGAAGAGGAAAATCCTTGTACTTATGAAGGACCAATCGACGAAATCGAAGAAGTGCTCGAACTGATTGAAGAATGTGAAACTGTTTATAGAGTTTTACGACTCGATCTGACAACTTCTCATGCTGAAGATATTACCGAACAAATCGCTGATTTTTATGTCGAAAATCATGAAATAAATGAAGAAAATACACAATTGCAGCCCTTCATTTTGAATAGTGAAGCTTATCATGCTTGTTTAAATGAAAGAGCGGCTTGCGATTATGAAGATAATCTCTATGGCTCTTATGAAAAACAGCATCGTTTACGCCCATGTGATGTCTTGACAGATTATTGGTGGTAAACATGCCAAGTTATCTCAAGACTTCGTATCAAGGGATTCCACTTTATTATGCTGGAAATATGCGGAATTTAATCAGACTCGAACCACAAAAACACAACGCTATACTTTTTATATCGCAAGAGGTGGCTCAGTCTATGGCAAAAAAATTGGAGGAAGAATATTGCCGCCATGATTTTTCCGTCGTGCAGTAGCAGGGTTGAAAAAAGAAGCCGCAATGATGGGCCCAAGTGTTTTTTCATTGCGGTGACAATGGTGCACATTATGCTTTCGTTCTTGGGGGGGGACGACTTGGGGGTGGAGAGCTTTGGGGGGGTAGCCGATATGGAAAGGAGGGTATGAAGAAAAGAGCCCTATATATGGGGAATTGCGGACGCTTGTGTGGGGGGAAGTTGCCGGCTGGTTCATTGGGGGATAAGACAATGGGGGGGCAGGTCGTCATCCAGTGACTTGGAGTGACACGGAAAGCATGCTGGAGAACAAAAATGAAGGCTTAGGGGGAAGAAAAGCAGCAGTACAGACAGGTTCCAACCTATAAAAAGGCAAGTTCAAGGGGGAAAAGAGCCGGTTTTTGTGTTTTTGCGGCACGCAAGTAGGGAGCTTGGAATGATACGTAAAGCATGCTGGAAAATGGAAGGAGGTGTTTGACGGGAGAGGTCGTTAAAGCTTGTTTAGACATATTGGGACACGTGGGGGGCTTTGGGGTGCTTTTGTGGTGAGTGCTGGGAGAGCGCAATGATGGGCCCAAGTGCTTTTTCATTGTGGTGACAATGGTGTGCGTTATGCTTTCGTTCTTGGGGGAGACGACTTGGGGGGGGCTTAGCTGATATGGAAAAGGAGGGGATGAGAAACTTCTGGGGAGGAGGGATGTTGGGGGGAAGCTTGTTGGGGAAAATGTTGGTGGTTGGCTGGTTAAGAGGGAGGACGAGTGGGGGAGAGGAGAGCTTGAAGCGTATGCAAGGCATATGCTGGAGGGGAGATATGAGGTGTGGAAAAGGGGGGCAGCCGTACAAGCGTTGAGGAGATGTCAATCTTTAAAAAAAGTTCTGTGTAGGGGAAAGAGTAGAGTGTTGGAGGAGGGGAGAAAGCAGAGGGCTTTGAGCGCAGGGAGTGCAAAGAGCTTGGATATGAATGTGAAAGCATGTTGGGAAATGAGGGAAGGTGTTTGAGAGGGAAGAAGAGGAAGGCGCTATGGGAGCGCGGTTCTGACCGTTTTTGTATTGAGCCTTAGGGGGCAATGATGGGCGAGAGGTTTTTTTATCGGGGAGAAAATATCACGCGTTATGCTTTCGTCTAGGGAGGGCGCCGCTTGGGAGGGGCTTAGCTGATATGGAAAAGGAGGGGATGAGAAACTTGTGGGGAGGGGGATGTTGAGGGGGCGTTTCCAAAAGCTTTTGTGATTTCAGCAGCACAATATTTAAGGATGCTGTCATTCTTAGTGGGGAATGCATCTTAAAAGATATGAATGTTTCAAAGAGAATATGTTGCAAAAAAAAACACCTTAAAGATGAAGGGGAGAAATACTATGCCAATCATTATCGATTGTATTCAAGGAACAGAGGAATGGCAGCAAGCGCGTAATGGTTTGATTACGGCTTCGTTGTTTGAGATGGTTATGGCACGAACAAAACAAGGGCAAAAAACGTCACGCTATCAGAGTGTGATGATGAAATTGGCGGGAGAAAGAATTACAGGAAAAACTGTTGATGAAGGGGCAACACTTTCTATGCGACGTGGGACAGAATTAGAACCAATCGCACGACAGCTTTATGGGGAACTTACACATACAGAACCTGAATGTATTGGCTTTGTTTTGGCAGATGACCGCAGACAAGGATTTTCCCCCGATGCTTTTGTGGGAAAAAATGGCTTATTAGAAATTAAAACAAAAAAACCTGAAATTTTGATCCCTCATTTCATGCAAAAGAGCTTTCCAGCAGAACATAAAGCACAATGTCAAGGGGGATTATGGATTTCTCAACGCGAATGGGTGGATTTAATGCTCTATTGGCCGGATATGCCTCCTTTGATTAAACGGGCTTATCGTGATGAAGCATATATTTGCAAGCTTGAAAATGAAATTAGCCGTTTTAATGAGGCTTTGGAGAAGATGGTACAGCAAATTAAATCGGTTGAGACAGGTTTTCATATAAGAACAGAAATTGCTTTGAAGGAGGGAGAAAGCGGGGAGTTTGGAGCGCATGCAAGACGTATGCTGGAGGGCAAAACAAGAATGAGGCGGGCAAGAAAGGGATCTTGTGTAGCGTTGAGGAGAGGCAAAGTTCTATAAAAAGGAAAGAGCAGAGGGGGAAAAGAGCAAAGCATATGTTGGAAGAGGGTGCTAAATAAGGGGGCGCAAAGAGTGCAGGGAGCACAAAGAGCTTGGTCATGAATGTGAAAGCATGGTGGGAAAATGGGGAAAGAAAGGGTGCTTGGAGCGCATGCAAGGCGGCGCGGTATGCTGGAGGGGAAAACGAGAATGGGGAGTAAGGCTAAGTGTTCAGAGGTATGGAGGCTGTGATTTTGGGTGCTTTTGTGGTGAGTGTTGGGGGGGGGGAGCCGCAATGAAAGGGCTGAGTTGCTTTTTCATTGTGGTGACAATGGTGTACGTTATGCTTTCGTTCTTGGGGGGAGAGAGCTTTGCGGGGGCTTGGGGGATTTTCTTAGCCGATATGGAAAAGGGGGAGATACGCGGCTTTGGGAAGAGAAATGTTGGAGCGGGATGAGGAGGAAATGGTGGGGATGAAGGGGGCAGGTCGTTATCCTGTGACTTGGAGTGACACGAAAGCATGCTAGAGAACAAAAATGAGGTTTAGGGGGAAGGGAAGCAGCAGTGCAGACAGGTTCCAACCTATAAAAAGGCACGTTCAAGGAGGAAAAGAGCCGGTTTTTGTGTTGGAGGAGGGTGCAAGCAAAGAGCGCAAAGAGTGCAGGGAGCGCAAAGAGCTTGGTCATGAATGTGAAAGGCATGGTGGGAAAATGTGGGAAGAAAGGGTGCTTGGAGCGCATGCAAGGCGGCGCGGTATGCTGGAGGGGAAAACGAGAATGGGGAGTAAGGCCAAGTTGTTTAGAGATATGGTGGTGTGATTTTGGGTGCTTTTGTGGTGAGTGTTGGGGGGGAGTGGCAATGATGGGCCAATTGCTTTTTCATTGTGGTGACAATGGTGTACGTTATGCTTTCGTTCTTGGGGGGAGAGAGCTTTGCAGGGGCTTGGGGGATTTTCTTAGCCGATATGGAAAAGGGGGAGATACGCGGCTTTGGGAAGAGAAATGTTGGAGCGGGATGAGGAGGAAATGGTGGGGATGAAGGGGGCAGGTCGTTATCCTGTGACTTGGAGTGACACGAAAGCATGCTAGAGAACAAAAATGAGGTTTAGGGGGAAGGGAAGCAGCAGTGCAGACAGGTTCCAACCTATAAAAAGGCACGTTCAAGGAGGAAAAGAGCCGGTTTTTGTGTTGGAGGAGGGTGCAAGCAAAGAGCGCAAAGAGTGCAGGGAGCGCAAAGAGCTTGGTCATGAATGTGAAAGGCATGGTGGGAAAATGTGGGAAGAAAGGGTGCTTGGAGCGCATGCAAGGCGGCGCGGTATGCTGGAGGGGAAAACGAGAATGGGGAGTAAGGCCAAGTTGTTTAGAGATATGGTGGTGTGATTTTGGGTGCTTTTGTGGTGAGTACTGTGGGGGAGTGGCAATGATGGGCCAATTGCTTTTTCATTGCTGTGACAATGGTGTACGTTATGCTTTCGTTCTTGGGGGGAGAGAGCTTTGCGGGGGCTTGGGGGATTTTTTTTAGCCGACATGGAAAAGGATGTAGGGGCATGAGAAAAAGTCTGTGTGGAGTCAAGTGGGCTTGTTGGGGAAAAGATTGGGGGGCAGGTTGTGGAAAAAAATAGAGGGGTGGAGGAAAGGGGAGAATAAGAAAAGAACGGATAGAGACATTATAATCTCTATGTTTTTCTACACTACCTTGTTATAGAAAATCAAAAATTACCACACCTTGTGAATTCACTGTGGGACTGATCTTAAAGCTCTTCAAAAGCACTGATCAATAGATACTTCTCCATATAACTTTGATAAATGATATTAGTATGATCCCGAAGATAAATGCACCAATATTTACCAAATATCCTTTTATACTGATGAAAATTAATAACCCTATACTTATTATTCCTAGTGGTATATTCCACGTAAAAAACGAAATTATATAACACATTATAGGTATTATTCCACAAATAATGAAAATTACATTCATGATACTACCAATTACATGCTCGGTATTATCTTGTCGTCTGTTCTCTTGCTTTCTACTAATTTCAGAAGCCTTGTCATTATCTTTAAAAGTTTTATGATAGAACTGATTGTAAGCAGCTCTCTTTTGAGGATCTTTAAGAACTTCATAGGCTTCACAAATTTTTCTGAATTTTTGTTCTGCTTCGGTACTAGAATTATGATCAGGGTGGTATTGCAGAGCTAATTTACGAAAAGCAGATTTTATCTGTTTATCGTTGCATGCGTAGCTTACACCAAGAATTCCATAATAATCGTCTTCATTTACTATCATTAAATACAGCCACTTTGTGTATTGCTCTTATTTTATAAGATCGTTTAATTGATCTCTTTTGAATGTATCGACATGTGTTATTTTTATGTTAGAAATATGTGCAAAAACATGTTTAATGAAAATGGCTATAGTGATTATACTGTATCTAGATGAGAGGAGATACAGTTCAAAACGCTTAAAAATGCAGGGTGTTTTTAATATTTTAGAAATATTTTTTACAAAAATAGATTAAAAGAGAGACGATAAATCAAATGTAAAAGGGACGGCAATAATAGCCAAGGTTGTCATTATTGTAAATAAACAGGCAGAAACCTTAAATCTAAAACGCCAAAGTAAACTTATGGGAACAGACATTATCGTTGTTATTACGAATGCTACGATAAACCATTGCAGGAATAAGTTCATTATATTAATTTCATTATTAAAATGATTTTGATTAAGACGATTTTGTTTTAGTTCTTCCTCTGAAACACAATCGATAATAGAAAAGCCATAATAAACAGGAAATTTTCCACCTGGACAAGCGCTAACAGAAAATTGTTCAAGCTCTAACCATTCTCTTTCGCGTTCTTTTTCTAATAGCTTCTTTTTTATTTTCTGTCTTATATATTCTTTTGAAATACAATTGATCGGAGAAGTACTTCCAACAAAAAGACCATCTGTTGTACATCCACTCGTTGTATGATGCGTAAATAAAACAGCGCTTATTACGATAGCGAAGAAAATAAAGTGTTTAAACATAAGGTATTTATTGTCGTTTGTTTCTGATGAGCTTTTATAAGTCATTTCTGTTGAATAAATCAATATGTGTTATTTTGTGTTGGTAAAATACAACAAATTGTATGATAACGTTACTGTACTTTGGCACTCTGTATCTAAAGATGGCGATAGATAGTTCAAAGTGCTTGAAAATAAAAGATATCCTTTGAGAAGCACTTTTCATAAAGTTATGGAATGAATAGATCAAAGTTTATGGTAATTTTGTATATTCTATGATAACTTTGTATAAGATCTCAATTTCATGATCAAGTTTCTCAAGTTCTTTCTTGTTTTTAACTATACGCTCTTGATATGTCTCTATGTGTTTCATAAGGTTTGAGAGATGTGTATGCTTATGAGAGTGTTTTGCTTCATTCACATGTCGCATTGCATCTATTTCTAATTCTATAAGGGTGCACAGAGTATTAAATACATGATGTCGTTTTTTGATTATATTCTGCCATTTTTTTATTATATTGACATGTTTTTCATAGAGCGGTTGCGATAACTGCTGCTTGTTTTCCAAAAAAAATGTTTTTTCTATCCAGAGAATTTGGTAGAATTTTTCTTCCCACCAGCGACTTCCATTAACAAGGAAAATGCGGAAGAAACTCTCTCTTTCTGTAATTTCTTTTGAAGAGAACACTTCATTCGAATGAGTATATCCCTTTGAAGAATAAAAAAGATGCGTTGTTAAAAGAGCGATAATTAAGACGCTTCTCAATAAAGACTGTTTAATTAACATTGTTTTTTATACCCTCTTTGTGCCTGATTATAGTCATTGTGAGGGGGGCTTAATGGTTCTTTAGAAGTATTTTGAAAGGCATTTTATGATCCGTTTAAAGATTTTTTAAATACTGCTTCCATTTTTCAAAGGTGCTATATCTTACGGGCGGTTTTACATTTTCTTTGGGCATCATGGCAAGGTATACCTCTCTAGCCATAACGCACATTGTTGCTGTGTTTCTAAAACGAGTGAGTTCATTGCCTATTATGAGCAGCTCTGTCTGGAGAGTTTGTTCTTTTCGACTAATGCCATTAGGGGAATCCAAAAATTTTTCTGCGTACGCAAACATTGGATCATCAAAGTTTGTTTCAAACTTTGCTTTGAGGAAAATATTTTCTATATAATCCCAATTTTTCCTGTATTTCATCCCGTTAGCTTTAAAATCCTTCAGTCTTGTTGGTAAGTCGTTAAAGGTAAGTGTGGGCATCGTTTTATCACCTTGCCATAAATCAAAAAAACGTCCACAAAAAACAAGCAATATGTGATAATGTTTAAAAATATTGAATTCTGGAGGATTACTGGGCAATGTTATTAAATGCCTCCAAAATTGACTTTTGTCATGGGGTATGTCTACAGTCCATTCCATATACGCTTTTAAATATTCTACCTCTTTTTTTGCTTTTTCTAATTTCTGAGAATATGCTAAAGGAGTGTAATTTTCATGGACATATTTTTGGTAAAGCCTATCGTATTCAGCAAGGTCGCTTACTTGAGTACAACCCAATAATATGAATACAGAAAAAAACGTTATAAATATTATGACGTACGTTCTGAATAATAATTTCATCATTTTAACTTTTAATGATTATCATGAATATTTAATTGATTTCTGTTAAATAAATCAATATGTGTTATTTTTGTGTTGAAAATATACGTAAAAACGTATTTAATAAAAATGGTTATAGTGATCATAATGTGTCTAAATAAAGGTGTGGTACTGGCTAAAACCCCGCATATGTGGGGTTTTAGCTTATTGGAGGAGATATGACAGCAGAAAATATGCAGAATATATAAGGGGATCTGTAGACAAAATGGTTGTCCTAGGGTGGGGAGAGTAGGCAATATCCAAAATACTCCAAATGAAATATACTTGTTGTTGTACATTCACGCACTTGTTTTAATAAAGATATCTCGCTCTAAGCTCATTTCACAGCCATTTTATGCCGGCGTTCATAAATTTCATACTGCCGCTTGTGAATAATATCGTGAGGGGTATAACGGTCAAGCCCCGTAAATTATAAACCCCAGAGGTTATAAAACCCTGTAGATTATAAACATTGCGCACCCTATCTTACTTTATGAAAAAGTAAGTTGGTACTATTGGGGGCCCGTTGCCAAAATTGCGGCATGGGCTGTAGCTCTTGAGACGATTCATAATCTCGTTTACTGGGAGGCTTCTTACGAAGAGATATGCTTTTCTTGGAAAGTTTCTCGCCATACGGATCTTTCTGTTTGTGAACTGTAAGCGAAGAGGAGTGATTGATTTCAATAGAATAGAGGGGGAGAGAATTTTTTGCTCTTCGGATTCTTATGCAAGAGGAATAACGCTATCTGTATCAATCAAAGTATTCGTATAAAAAAGATGCGTGTTGAAAGAGGGAT
This sequence comes from Bartonella sp. AP4SXKL, assembly GCF_042195845.1. Lineage (NCBI taxonomy): Bacteria > Pseudomonadati > Pseudomonadota > Alphaproteobacteria > Hyphomicrobiales > Bartonellaceae > Bartonella > Bartonella sp. AP4SXKL. Next base: position 75,084 of record NZ_JBHIPA010000008.1, on the reverse strand, counting down.
GGCTTAGAACACGTGGAAAATCATAGTGTATAAAATTGGTAATGAGGGATCTTCTTTGAAACCGCGGGCTATCAATTTTCTGGTATATGGGATGTCTGGTATATGGGATTTTTGCCATATGGGAGCGTGGGGTGGCTTCTTGAAAGCTTCACTGTGGAGGGGTATCACTGTTTGTTTTTTTTCTTTTGGTAAGGGGTGGGGAGAATGGGAAAGGCGTTGAGAGGAGGTTCTGGAAATGGCTCTGTTAGATTTGTTGTAAATGACGAATAGGATCGATGAAGCTTATTCTAATTTTTACAGGGAATACTTGTGTTGCTTGAGGTGGATAGAGAGGCTGGAAAGATAAGATTATTCGTTTTGGGGCGGATAAAGGTATCAATGGGATATGTTCAAACAATGAGTTTATAATAATTCATTATTGAGATTCAATTTGAATTTCAATGAGAGCCCGAAATAGTGTGAGATGTTCTTATTTCAACCCTTCTTATTCAGACGCTCTTATATTGAATCAAGTAAAATCGTTTGTTTGCATATTACAAACAGGGTGAGCTTGTGGGGAAAAATATTCAAGAAATAAAATATTGAAAAAATAAAAATGCCTATACCGTCTCAAGTGCTAAGAGCTGTTGCAATAGTGAGGCTTGGCAAAGAGAAGGATAGGGGGCAAATCTTACAGAAAGGAAAGAGGGGGAGGCAAGGAAAGGGGAGGGAGGCAAGGGGTGGGGGATATTCTTTGGGGGGCGGTCAATTTCAAAAGCCGTTCGTAAGGCATTTTAGAGATTAAGCGTGGCATTGAGGCTATTGATTTTGAAGCCATTGATTTTGAAGCTACTGATTTTGAGGCTATTGAAGCGCATGGTTTAAAGGATGGAGGATTTGATGAAGCCGATGAAGGTTGGGGAAAAGATTTAGGCTTATAGGGAAGACTTATAAGGGCAAGAAGAGAGAGGCAAAAGAAGAATAAAATGGTGCTGCGAGAGAGGATTGAACTCTCGACCTCTCCCTTACCAAGGGAGTGCTCTACCACTGAGCTACCGCAGCCCTTTTCAATCTTTGCGCTGTCTTGTGCCATATTGTCAGAAAATAGGCAAGAGAACATTTGTATATTCTTGCAAGAAAACGTATCTTATGTCATGACATATGTTTCTTATATGCTTAAATATTTAAGGTTATGAGTTGCTTGGATAGAAGCTCAACACTGTTTAAAAGGTTGCGCAATGACACAAATGCATCAAAAACAAAAACAAAATGAAATTAATCATCAAGATGAAAAAGCAAAACGACGTCAAGAAAGATTGGCACAACAATTGCGTCAAAACCTGAAACGTCGAAAAGAGCAAAGCCGAAAAAGAGCACAACCAGAGCTCTAAAATGCAAAAAGCTCTAAAATGCAAAAAAATGTTTTTTAGTAAATTTTTGCAACCAAACTTCTCAATAATTTGTTCTCATAGTTAGAATGCGTTCTAAAACGATTAATAAAGCATAACTTCCCGAAGGGGGACAATCCTTTGGAAGGGCAGGCACAAAGGAAAAGAGGGAAAACACGATGGATTCTATTCAAATTGTTGGGGGAAAAAAACTTCAAGGAACAATTCCTATATCTGGGGCAAAAAATGCTGCATTGCCTCTTATGATTGCGGCGCTGCTTACAGAAGAAACGCTCACTTTAGAAAATATTCCGCATCTGGCCGATGTTGAATTGCTTATTCGTATTCTCAATAATCATGGTGTTGGATATGCCGTTGATGGACAAGAGTTTAACGATGAATGTGTGAATTCAAGAACAATTCATTTTACGGCGCAAAAAATAGCCACAACACGGGCACCATATGAACTGGTGAAAAAAATGCGTGCAAGCTTTTGGGTTATCGGACCTCTGCTTGCACGATGCGCAGAGGCTTATGTTTCGCTTCCTGGAGGATGCGCTATTGGAACAAGACCTGTCGATTTTATCCTTGAGGGACTTAAAACTTTAGGCGCACAGATTACTATCGAAAATGGATATGTTCATGCAAAAGCGCTAAAGGGGTTAAAAGGTGCTCACTATCGTTTCCCTAAAGTCACTGTTGGTGGAACCCATGTGCTGCTGATGGCGGCGACAATGGCAAAGGGAACAACCACTCTTGAGAATGCAGCTTGTGAGCCAGAAGTGACAAACCTTATTCGAACCCTGAATGCTATGGGGGCTCAAATAACCGGTGAAGGAACAACAACGCTTACAATTGAAGGGGTTAAAAAACTCAACGGTGCTAGAGTACGCGTTATTGCTGATCGAATCGAAGCGGGAACATATGCAATGGCTGTTGCTATGACGGGAGGAGATGTCTTTCTTAAAAATGCAAATCCTAATCATCTCACAAAAGTGCTTAAGGTGCTCCAAAAAACAGGACTCGAGATTCAAATAGAACCTCAAGGAATTCATATTAAGCGAAATCCAAAGAACACCAAAATTATGCCCGTTGATATTAAAACAGGACCTTATCCTGCTTTTCCAACTGATCTCCAAGCGCAATTCATGGCGCTCATGACACGGGCTGAAGGAATCGCGCATATTACAGAGACGGTTTTCGAAAATCGTTTTATGCATGTTCAAGAACTCAATCGCTTAGGAGCACAGATAAAGCTTGATGGGCAGACGGCAACTGTCTATGGAACAGAGAATTTGCAAGGGGCTCCTGTCATGGCGACGGATTTGCGTGCTTCTGTTTCTCTTGTGATTGCAGCATTGGCAGCAAAGGGAGAAACAATCGTCAATCGTGTTTATCATCTTGATCGTGGATTTGAGAGATTAGAAGAAAAATTGGCTCGTTGTGGCGCAAAAATCCAACGTATCACAGTGTAAAGCTTTCAAAGATATGCTCCAAAGAATGGCTTTGAGAGGTTGCTTGGGGGGTGGCTGTTGTGTGGGCGGCATGCTTTCATGACACGGGGTTGAGGGAAGCGCGCATATTACAGAGACGGTTTTCGAAAATCGTTTTATGCATGTTCAAGAACTCAATCGCTTGAGGGCGCAAATAAAGCTTGATGGGCGAGAGAGCAACGCATCTCATGGAACAGAGAATTTGCAAGGGGGGCCTCATCATGGCGACGGATTTGCGTGCTTGTTGTTTCTCTTGTGATTGCAGCCCTCTTACTCTTGTTACATTGGCAGCAAAGGGGGAAACAATCGTCAATCGTGTTTATCATCTTGATCGTGGATTTGAGAGATTAGAAGAAAAATTGGCTCGTTGTGGCGCAAAAATCCAACGTATCACAGTGTAAATCTGTAAGATGTCTCTCAAGAATGGCTTTGGGAGGGGGTGATATGTTGTTAGGTGTGCTTTTGGGAGGCTTGATCTCAAAAATAAAGGGTTATTAGTCCTCTCAATAAACGTGGGTTTTATTTCATGGTTTTGGAGTTTTTACGAGCGGGCATAAAAGTTTGAGAGGCGGGGTGGAGCTCATAAAATAAAGACTGTTTTTAAATTTTATTGCTAATTTCATGAAATTACTTTATACCTTAAAGGGTGACTTTGATCGTCTACGCAGCGATCAGTAGGGTCTGAAAGCCCTAAAGTTCGATCATAAAATGAACCTACTCTTGTAGGTATCCCGGAATTCTGGGAGTTTTTGCTATGTCTAGGTGCTCTCTAGCACTAAAAGCAAAAAAGCTGACTGAACTCAGTGTTTTTGACTCCCGGAATACGCATAAGAGGCGCTCGCAACCGGCAGGGGAGCTTGAAGTGAAAGCTAAAAATCCACACTTTAACGACATTTCGATAGGCAGAAAAATTCGCTTTAAAAGAACAATGCTGGGAATGTCGCAAAAGAAATTAGGCAGTCAGTTAGGGGTGACTTTTCAACAAATCCAAAAATATGAAAAAGGCTCTAATCGTATAGGAGCTGGGCGTTTACAAGAAATTGCTGATATTCTTAATGTTCCCATTTCTTTTTTCTATACGGATCTCTCGACAAAAGAAAATGCCTTGTATTGCTGTGATGAAGGGATCGCAAGTAAAGAAGAGCACATCCTTTTGAAAAGTTTTAGAGAGCTCAAACCTCAAAAACAGAAAGCAATTTTGTGTTTGATTGTCTCATGAGATAAAAACACTGTTTTAATTTTTATTGCTGGTCTCCAGAAATTATTTTATGAACAAGCACCAAGGTTCTCGTCGTATAGTGTGGTTGAATGGTGGAACCCAAAGCCTGAAAATCCAAGATGAAACATTAGCCTGCTTTATAAGTATCGCGAGATTCCGGGAGTTTTTGCTATGTCCAGGTGCTCTCTAGCACTAAAAGCAAAAAAGCTGACTGAACTCAGTGTTTTTGACTCCCGGAATACGCATAAGAGGCGCTCGCAACCGGCAGGGGAGCTTGAAGTGAAAGCTAAAAATCCACACTTTAACGACATTTCGATAGGCAGAAAAATTCGCTTTAAAAGAACAATGCTTGGAATGTCGCAAAAGAAATTAGGCAGCCAGTTAGGTGTGACTTTTCAACAAATCCAAAAATATGAAAAAGGCTCTAATCGTATAGGGGCGGGGCATTTACAGGAAATTGCCGATATTCTTAATGTTCCCATTTCTTTTTTCTACTCCGATCTCTCGACAAAAGAAAATGCCTTGTATTGCTGTGATGAAGGGATCGGAAGTAAAGAAGAGCACATCCTTTTGAAAAGTTTTAGAGAGCTCAAACCTCAAAAACAGAAAGCAATTTTGTGTTTGATTTCCTCCCGCTCTACGCTCTAAAGGATGCATATTCCTGACTTAAAGGCTGCTCTGTAAACAGTCCGGCTTCTGTTGGCGGGGGGGGTGACCTACTCCTGACCCATTCATGTGGTTCACTTTAAAAAGGGCGTTACGGGGCAAGCCATGCCCATTTATTACACACTCTAAAAACACTTAATATGGAAAGTTTTACATGCCTTATATCACGGCTCTAAACAACAAGGTTTTACGGCACAACATGATAAACCGCGCTTTTTTTCAGTGAACACTAATGCGTATTGTTATTGGTTTTTTTTCTGTTAAGAAGCATATACAGTGTCGTAAAAGAGTTAAGTAAGAAATTTAAATAGCGCGTGAAGCATCAAAGAAACTTTGGAAAAATTCTTGAAAAAATTAGTTTAGGGGAGCTTTTTATAAAAGCCCGTCTTAGAAAGGCAGATAAGTCTTTCATCTTAAGATGGTTTGCTTTACGTTTCAAAACTTGATAAAAATTCAAAAACTTCGAAAAAAATAGGAAGAGAAGCTTTTTCTGGTATGCAGGGGGGAAAATGGTCAATAAATTAGACAAAAAACAGATTATATTTTTAGCATTGCCACTCATCTTTTCAATCATTGTAGCTTTTTTGGTCAATATAACCATCAATAACATTACAGAAAATGGAACGACGCCTGATGCTTATTGGTTTGTAAGATCAAAGCCACTGGATATTTTAATCCTTATTGCACTTTCATGTTCTTCATTCATCTTATTACAAAAAAGGCATACCAGAAAAAATATCATTATTTCATCCATGATCATCTTTGGTTTGTTTGCAACTTATTATAGTGCAAATGAATATATCAGACTTAGTCCCTATGTAGGTCAAAATAATATGACATGGGCGGATGTTTTTCCTTTCTTTGATAGGATGGTTTTAGGGGGTGTTGTTATTGGCGTTATTATCCTTGGTTACACGATAAAACTATCATTACCTAAAGCTTCACCTTTGAAAATTTCAAAAAATACGATCTTTGGTGGTGTTCAATGGATGAGTATGAAACGCCTTGAAAAGATTTTTCCTCGTGATGGTGAAGTCGTCATAGGAGAACGCTATAGAGTCGACAAAGATATTGTTAAAGATGTCCCTTTTAATCCTAAAGACAAAACAACATGGGGAAAAGCTGGTAGCCAGCCATTGTTGACATACAAACTCAATTTTGATTCAACCCATATGTTATTTTTTGCTGGTTCTGGTGGTTATAAAACAACCAGTAATGTTATTCCAACTTGTCTCAAATATTCCGGTCCACTGATCGTTTTTGACCCTTCAACTGAAATCGCTCCAATAGTTAAAGACGCAAGGGAGGATTTTAAAAGAAAAGTATACGTTCTTGGCCCCCATGGTTCTTCAACAGAAATTTTTAATCCTTTAGATTGGCTGTTAGATGAAAATCTCCCCCTTTATGAAAGAGAAGCGGGTGTGGTTGAAGTTGCTAGACTCCTTCTTTCTGAAAACTACAAATCAATTTCGACAGACCAATTCTTTGTATCACACGCACATAATTTGTTAACAGGAATACTTGCGCATGTGGTCTTTTCTGATGAATACACATTACAGGAAAAAAATTTAAAAACCCTTCATACGATCATGTTAATGCCAGAACCGTCTGTGATTGGAAAATTGCGTTCCTTACAGGCTTCATCGCCATCCCAATTTATTCGTGAAACCCTTGGCGTTTTTACAAATATGGCGGCGCAAACTTTCTCAGATGTCTATTCTACTGCTGCAAAAGATATACAATGGCTTTCCCTCTCTAATTATGCAGATCTTATCAGTGGTCATGATTTTAAAACTAATGATATAACAAAAGGAGATATCGATGTTTTTTTAAATATCCCCTCAAAAATTTTAAAATCTTATCCAGGTGTTGGGCGTGTCCTTGTTGGCTCTTTTCTCAGAGCTATGGAAGCTGCTAATGGTAATTATGCAAAAAGAGCGCTTTTTATTTTAGATAATGCTGATCTTTTAAGATATATGAACATTTTAGAAGAAGCGCGTGATCGTGGACGCAAATATGGCATATCTCTCATGCTTTTTTACGAGTCTGTAGAGCAAATAGAACGTTATTTCGGTTCGTTAGGCGTTATGACATGGTTTGAAAATTGTGCTTTTGTAAGCTATGCCGCAATAAAAGATATTAAAACTGCTGAAAATATATCTAAGGCATGTGGTCAAATGACCATTGAAGTGAAAGATTCAAGCATAACTCTGGGAACATCAGGTATAGAAGGAACAGAGCATTTAAGTTTGCGACAAAGACCCTTAATATATCCACATGAAATAACACAAGAAATGCGAAAAGACGAACAGATTATTCTCGTGCAAGGAGAGCTCCCTATCCGTTGTGGACGCTCTATCTATTTTAGACGTAAGGATTTAACAGCTCTTGCTAATGAAAATAGCTTTTCTTCTTAATAAAGCACTTGTTTTTAGTTAAAATGAATAAAGTATTGTTGTATTTTTGGATGATATAATTAGAGATAAATCATTTTTATAATACATATTTTATAATATAGTGGCTTGAAAATGGGGGAGTCATAAACGATCTTTCTGCTAAGAATATAAACACCAAAAAAATTAAGACATAAAAAGAGTATCTTATCAATTATAATGCGTGGGGTGTTCAACATAACACGTAGAATATTCGTTTGGATATTTAAAACAATACGTAGAATATTGGCTGTGATATTTAAAAGGTTGCTTTACGCAATCTTCCTTATTTTATTATTCATTCGTAAACCAGTTTTTGCCTTCTTAAACTTCTTTGTTGGTGGCTTGGTTTTATTCCTATTTTTCTTTTTTGGGGATACACAGCGAGAGTTGCACCCTATGAACACCAAACAGCAATGGTCATTGGTTTTGTTATCATGATATTTCTTTGCTTGTTTGCTAATGATGTCTATGAAAGGTTTTTACTACGAGCTAATACGTCTAGCATCTCTTGATTATGATCTTATACCTATTTCAATAAATAGAGCTCACTTCGTTCACACATAATTTAATCAAAAATGAGAGGTTATCTGCCTCTTATAAAAATACAAATAAAGACTGTTTTAAATTTTATTGTTAATCTTCTCCAATTCCTTTATACCTTAAAGGGTGACTTTGGTCGTCTACGCAGCGATCAGTAGGGTCTGAAAGCCCTAAAGTTCGATCATAAAATGAACCTACTCTTGTAGGTATCCCGGAATTCTGGGAGTTTTTGCTATGTCTAGGTGCTCTCTAGCACTAAAAGCAAAAAAGCTGACTGAACTCAGTGTTTTTGACTCCCGGAATACGCATAAGAGGCGCTCGCAACCGGCAGGGGAGCTTGAAGTGAAAGCTAAAAATCCACACTTTAACGACATTTCGATAGGCAGAAAAATTCGCTTTAAAAGAACAATGCTTGGAATGTCGCAAAAGAAATTAGGCAGCCAGTTAGGTGTGACTTTTCAACAAATCCAAAAATATGAAAAAGGCTCTAATCGTATAGGAGCTGGGCGTTTACAGGAAATTGCTGATATTCTCAATGTTCCTATTGCCTTTTTTACGCTGATCTCTCGACAAAAGAAAATGTCTTGTATTGCTGTGATGAAAGGATTTCAAGTAAAGAAGAGCACATCCTTTTGAAAAGTTTTAGAGAGCTCAAACCTAAAAAGCAAAAAGCAATTTTAAGATTAAATTTTCGTTAGAATCAAAAAAAGATTAAAGAGGCTCTTGCTAAATAATAAATTATTATATAAAGCTTTTTCTAGAGAAGGGGGTTAGCATTTCTCCTCCCCCCCCCCCCGCAGAAATGTCCAAATAAAACCTCCTTCTCATCGTTTTAAAAATCACGAAAAATTTTATCCTTTATCCTTTATTTTTTTTAAAAGAGTGACTTATTTGTGCTAGAAAAGTTGCTGTATTAGGTAAATTGGAGGGCGGGGTGTTTTTAGTAGGGATTTGGGAAGGGCTGGAAAAGTCGTCTTGCCAAATAGAGTTCTCAAAAGAAAATCTTGGAAAGAAACTATCAAAGAGGTGGCTTAAAAGAAGCTACCAAAAATCCGGAACTTCAGGCTTTAAATGAGGACCAATCCGTACCGCTGAGACCTTTTCTGCTAAACCGGTGCGATCTGAAATCTCAACCGCTAAACCACAAAGGGTGGCAGGACCACATGCCGGTTCAAAACGATCTTGCTTCGTCTTATAAAGAAAACGGTGTAAGGGTTCTTCTTTATCCATTCCAAGAGATGAATTATAATCTCCACACATGCCTGCATCTGTTAAATAGGCGCTCCCACCTTCTAAGATCTGCGCGTCAGCCGTGGGAATATGCGTATGGGTGCCAACGATAACACTCACACGACCATCAAGAAAATGGCCAAAACATTGCTTCTCGCTTGTCGTTTCTGCGTGAAAGTCAAAAATAATCGTATCGGCTTGCTCCATCAACGAACAGGCAAGCAGAATATTTTCCGCTGTTTCAAATGGATCTTCTACTTTACACGGCATAAAAACGTTGCCCAACAGATTGGCGACAAGAACACGGGCGCCATTTTTTGCCGTAAAAACACCAGAACCTTTTCCAGGAGTTTCTTTCGAAAAATTGGCAGGGCGTAAAAAACGATCACTCTCATGGGCATACTGCAATGCTTCTTTGTGAGAAAAAGCATGATTACCTGTGGTGACAACATCAACACCGGTTATCAAAAGATCTTGATACGTTTCTTGTGTGAGACCAAAACCACCAGAGGCATTTTCACCATTTACCACAACAAAATCAAGCTGCCATTTCTCAATCAGTTGAGGAAGGTGTTCAAAAACAGCTTTACAGCCTGTGCTACCAACAATGTCACCTAAAAATAAAAAACGCATAGGCGCTTTAATCACATTTTAACATTTTAAGAAACCTTTTTCTGTAAAAATTCCTTGTACCTGTAGATCATGTTCTGCTGCGGGAATAGAGGAAACCTCCTGACATGAAAATCCTATGCCCCATAATGTCATTTGATGCCCTTGTTTTTCAAGAGCTGCAACAGCACGGTCATAGTATCCTCCTCCATAGCCAAGACGGTGACATTGACGATCAAACGCAGAAAGCGGAACAATAATATTATTGGGGGCAACAACGTCATTGTCTGCACCCGGACCAAAGGTGCCAAAACGCATGGGCTCTAAAATCGTGCTGGGCGAAAATGCACGGAAAATCATGGTGGTGGAATCAAGAACTGCTGGTAAGGCTAAATGCCCACCGCGTAACGCTACAGCATCCAGTAAAGGACGCGGGTCAATTTCCGATTTAATGGGCCAATAGCCTGCTAAAATGAGGCGTGAAAAATCGGTTCCCTTCTTTTCAAGGTATTCAATAAAGTGGCAACAAGCACGCTGCGAAAAGAGTGCACGCTCTTCTGTTAAAAGAGCATCACGACGCGATAAACCGCTTTTGCGTTGCTGTGTGCGAAGGGATGAAGCAGATTCATAGAGGGGATTATTTGTCATTGTCTCGTCAATTGTTTTATAAGATGCTGGTATTTTATCCATTGTTGGCGTTTTGTAAATCTCTGTTAGGACAAGAGCTGTGCTCATGAAAAAAAAAGCATGAAAAAAAGTGTGTGCTCTTTAGGGGGTATTTTGGTGCGACAAGCCGCTTTTGCGTTGCTGTGTGCGAAGGGGTGAAGCAGATTCACAGAGGGGATTATTTGTCATTGTCTCGTCAATTGTTTTATAAGATGCTGGTATTTTATCCATTGTTGGCGTTTTGTAAATCTCTGTTAGGACAAGAGCTGTGCTCATGAAAAAAAAAGCATGAAAAAAAGTGTGTGCTCTTTAGGGGGTATCTTGGTGCAACAAGCCGCTTTTGCGTTGCTTGCGTGCGAAGGGGTGAAGCAGATTCACAGAGGGGATTATTTTGTCAGTGCTGTCTGTTTTATAAAATAAAGCTTATCGTAATTTTTATTTCTTGAAAAGAGAGTATCGTCATTGGTCTTATGTAAAAGGACGCTCTCAATTTTAGCTGGAAAAATTTGATGTAAAAAAGTTATATAAATAAAGGGTGATCCACAACAGCCGATGGAAAAAGCTGATCCCGGGAACCTATACAAATAGGTGGGCGCCATATGAAAAAGCCCACGGGCTTGATCAGGGACAGCTCCCTTGGAGATCATTAAGGTCTCAGGAATACGTTATTTCCTGTCGAGAAGCGCAGAACACCCTCCTTAAATATAAAACAATTTCAGAGTTTCTGCTAGGGATAAAATAACCTCGCTCTCTTCTTTTTCATAAAGTATTTCAGGAGAGTTTTTATAACCTTGCTGGTGGTTGCTCGAAATGGCTGTATGATGGATGGCTTATTCAAAGTAAAAAAGCAAAAAATATGAGTGGGGGTGGGTGATTGAGTGACGTAGAACGGTTTATTGGCAATGGCTTGATTAGCTCTTTTGCGACAATGCTTGATTTTTATGTTTCGGGGGTAATGCTTGGAGGAGTTTTGAAAGGAATATTTCTTATTCAAGGATGTTGGTTGAATTGGTGTTGCACCTTTGAAGTTTTTGCTTTGTGAAGCCATATTTCAGGGCTGTTTTATCAACTTTGAGGGGTGGAGGAGAGCCGATACGGTATGTGCTGCTATGGTTTGAAGCTCATAAATAAAAAACAGACGATGACAGTTTATCAGAGGCGCTAAGCGATGTTGTAAGCTTTTTTCAAAAAGTATTTTTTGAGGATCGTGTTTACAATTTTTTTTTATCCATGATGGAAGGTGTGAAAAGAAGAAACGGCTGAAGAGGACTTAGGCGTGAAGCCCGTATGCTTGCTATGAGAAGAAATTCTGTAAGGGGCATATTGGCAGTGTTTGGAAGATGCCTTCAATACAAAAAAGGTCCAAATTCAAAAAAAGGCACTGTGAATTGTGTGGGGGGGTGATGGTGTGGTTATAAGCAGGGGCAGTTTATTGAGTGGAATGTGAAGCCGGCTTGCGTCTTATCTAGGTTTGAAAGGATGCCGTAAAGCGCGTCTCGTTCTTGAATGGTTTTAAAGAGCTTGGGGTGATTGTTCGTCTAACAGAGCTTGCACGCGCTTTTGAATCCTGCGCATTTGTGGATAGTAATCCAATGCTGTTTCATAAGCTTTAAGAGCAAGTTTTGGACGCTCCGTTGCTTCCATGACAACGCCAAGTTCAAAAAAAGCACTATAATTGCGCGGCTCAAGTTCAAGAGCATGGTTGAGATCAAGCAGGGCAAGCTTGAAATCGTTCAGTTGAATGTGAATCCAAGCGCGTCTTATCCAAGCTTCAGAATGAGTAGGTAAAAGTGCAAGAGCATTGTCAATATAATCAAGCGCAAGTCCATAATCGTCGCTGTTGAGTGCATTTTCAGCCCATGACATTAAAAGATCAATCGTCTCACTCCCCGATTGGGACCATAAATGTTGAAGTTGTTGACTGATCTTTTTCGCTTTAGCAACATCAGCACAATATTTCAATTCTTTGAGTAAACGTGAAATTTCTGCTTCTTTGCGTTGCTTAACTCTGTCAACATGGGAAAGCTGCTCTTTGTCAAGATCTTCAAGAATAACCGCCGAGGAATCAGAATCGGAGGGCGTTGAGGAAGGGGGAGGAGAATTGGGAATAAGATCATCTAATGGTAAAAGCGATTGTGGAGAAGGCCGATCTTCAGGAAGAGAAGGAGGATTTTGCCCATAGCTCGAGGGAACAAAACAAAAAACACCAACAAAAAAAAGAAAAAACGCACGCTGAAAAATACAGAAAAAACGCAGCTGAAAAAATCGAAAGGCTTTTAAAAAAATAGAAGAATCCATAAAAACAAGCCCCCAAAAGATAAATCACCAAATATTATCAAATACTAGACTTGTAATCAACGGACTTATAACCAAAAAAACGCAAGAAAATCTTTTTAAGCCTACAATCAAAGTAGGCATAAAAACATTGATCCTAAAGAAATTAGTCCTAAAAGAATTAGCCCTGACGTGCTCTAAAACGTGGGTTCGTTTTATTAAGAATATAAACACGACCCTTACGACGCACCAAACGATTGTTACGGTGGCGCTCTTTTAGTGCTTTAAGCGAATTTTTAATTTTCATCATATTCACCGTTTAAATAGTTTACGTAACACAATACTATAATACAATATTAAAACACGAAAATACAATATTACAACCCCAATAGACTGCTTACTCTATGAGCATTGCATTGCGATATCGTACTTGCATGATAACATCACACGATACACTTTTTCACTGTGATCACAAAAAGAAAAGCGCACTCTTAAGGTACGCATTAACCACTTCATTAGCACAACGATAAGTGAAAATTGCAAAAAAGTAGGAGAGATTTAACAAGAAGTCTTATTCTTGTCAAGGGTATATCCCTTACAAATTCCTTAGGGTGTGTTAATGGTTGCCTTGAAGGTAAAAATTTTCTCGTAAAAAAAGGACACAAAAAAGCACAAAGAGTGGAAAAAAGTAAAAGCTTCCTATTTGTGAGAAAATAATCCTGTTTTTTCGTAAAATATCATCGTTTAGTAAGGCTCATGTAAAATTTATAACATGAGGTGTTTTTTGTTCGTGTGTGAGGATATTCTTAAGGCTTATTCTTAAAACCTAAAAAATAAACCGCATGATGATGACGAAGATGATGAATTGATAAGGATAAATTTCTATTGTTCAGAGAAAACATAGTAAAATAAGAGTTTCGCATAGTCTTAAGGTTTTCTCATTGCAAATCTGTGTATCTTTAAGCATAGCATTCGCTGCTTGCATATCACAAGCGGGATTGATCTATGGTAAAGATACTTGAAGATAAGGAATAAAACGGTCTTTTATGAATGCTTTCAAATGCTAAGAGTGTTGTAACATTGGAGACTGGCAAAGCGGTATGATGAGGTTGGCGTTTACGCTTCATAAGTTTAAAGAGGGTGGTGCACTATGAATGTTTAAGTTATTATCGAGAGTTTTTATGCTCTATGACCGGGGCTGCTGTTGTGAAGTGGTGGCAATGTGCATTGGCCAAGTGTTTCTTTAAAACAAGTGCGTAAATTGGCAACACAAGTGTCTTCTGTTTGAGGCTTTTTATTTTACGTGAGGGGTGAGAGGATGTTTGGTTTGGGAATGGATAAGCTTAGTGCTGTAATCATATCCTGTAATTATATCTTTGACGTGGAGATCAGGGACGGAGCGGAGCGCTCGGTACTTTTAATGAGGGATTAAATCTGTGCTGTTAGAGTGAAAGATTATGCATAAATTTCTCTTTTAAGGCAATAGTTTATGATTTTTTGCAACCCTATTATTTCTACGTGGGTGGAGTGCTGGATATTGTCAAACGGAGGGGGAATTCAAATTATCCGGTGAGGGAACCAGTATAGTGAGAATATACTTTGGCTCTTGAATGTGGATAGTTTGAATTCCTTTTAATATCCATGCTGTAGAAAAATTTGACCTTCCCAAGGGTGGTCTATGATGATGTTTATTGAAAGAGTGAAAGGTTCACATTGTCTGGCGATAAACGTAATAAAAGCATGTCATAATACCAATTTATATACATGTTGCAAATGCCAAAGAGAGCTGACGTAATGATCATTGGTATCCCGATCGATAGGGGTAATGACTCTCTTCCTACTGCGAGGTATGTTAGACAAAGAATTCCTGCCATTAATAAAAAGCCTATCGCTAGGATTTTCGTTACGAAAACAATGGGTTTACGAAAGGTTAAAAGAAAGAGGAACAACATATGTCTAAATGGACCCCCTTTACGTTTTTGAGGAGGAACAGACTGTGCCTCATTTAAAGTTGCTTCCTTATTTTCATTGTTTTCATCTTTGAGTTTGTTTGAAGAGATACCCTCCATTATTTTCCCCTTTTGTATGGTATTTTTGCTATAAAAAGATCTAAGTTTATGCTGAACGTTAATCACATATTAAGATAAGATACAAGCGAAATTATTTTATTATTGTTAGAAGTGAAGTATTTTTTCGCATAATGAGCGTTTTAAAGGCAATGATAGTGTTAAAATAATAGTATTAAAAAGTATAGTTTAGCTTTATCAGGATAATAAAATAAACATTTATATTTATAAATTATTAGGTGCTCTTGAAATAAGCTTGGATTGAGAAAAATTGTGGGAACTTCATGAAGCGCTGGTCTGTTGGGGGTGACGAATGTCATTGCTGAGCAGAATTAGAGAGTTACAGACAATCTCTTATGGGTGGTTAAGAATATGCGTAAACAAAGTGCGTTTACGATAAGGGGAGTTCATAAAGAATTGTGCGAGATGCAATAAAAAGATGCCATAAAATCAATGCGCATTATACGGTGGTGATGTGCCTTATAATTCATTATCTTAACAGGATTAAAAGGTGAGAAAATTGATGCACTAAAAAAGGGGAGGGTTTTGTGAGAGAAGAAAAATTGATCTGAAAAGAAGAAACTTAAGCCTTTGGGGAGAAGTTCAGGAAACCTTTTCGAGGAATGTGTTGGGGGGAATTAACGAAAGGAGAAAATCTTCTATCCGTTGAAGGAAAAAGAGAGAGGAGAAAAAGAAGAAAGTTGCTATGCTGGAGGGGGCTATCGTCTGGCTGATATTGGGCCGAATTCTCGAGAGTTGTTTGGGGAGAGTAATACGTTTTACCTCTTTGCAGCGATTTTATGGAAAACAAAACGATGCTTTTGTGAAAATGCTTTTGTGAAAAAATGAACATAAGAAGAGAAGCTAGAGACAATAAAAGCGCAATCATGGGGATTGGTATCTATGGGGTGCAATAGATCAGTCTATTTCTTAAAGATTGGCATTAAAAGAAAAATGAAGGGGCTGCGTATGTTATAGGGGAATATTTATGCTGTGGGAGGTGGAGGGGTAGTGAAGTTGGGGGCTGGTGGATTATTTTTAGCCGAGGGGATATTTTTGAGAAAAGGAAGGGGAGAAGAGCTAGGGGGTGGAGTTGAAGGGTTGGGAGCGCTTGTTGTACTGCTTGGATATTGGTGTGGAGTGAAGCTTTGTTTTTGAGGGCGGATGAGATGTTCGTGTAGGATGAAGCGGTTTGGAGGGGGAAGAGGTGATGTTTTTAAGAGAGAAGGAGCTTGTAGGAGGGCTTCACGCCCTTTCAGGGGAGAATTAAAAGGTTAGGGGCGCTTTTGAAGCCGATGGATATCGGTGTGGGGGGAGAGGTTGTTTTTTCAGTTCATTTAGGGGAAAAGTGTGAAAAAGTATTTGTATATATGTGGGCTTAAGATTTGTTGGCTGGTCCCAGTAATTGGATGATATGCCCCATTTTGCGGTTGGGGTGAACAGTGCTTTTGCCATATAAATGGATCGAGGTGCGCTCTTGCTTCAGAAAATATTTTAACGTGCTAAAATTGTTACCAAGAAGATTGGTCATTTGGCAATCGCTATGGCGATAGGGACTGCCTAAGGGAAGTCCGCAAATAGCACGGATATGCTGTTCAAATTGTGAAGTTATGCATGCCTTTTGTGTCCAATGACCAGAATTATGGACACGCGGTGCTAATTCATTCACTAAAAGATGACCATTCGTTAAGACAAAAAGTTCAATACAAAGAACACCAACATAATCGAGGGCATCCATGACTGTTACACTGATTTCTTGAGCTGCTTTTTGCACGTCAAGTGGAATATGTGATGGAACAAAGGACTTATGAAGAATTCCATTTTTGTGTTGATTTTCAGGGCAGTCATAAAAAATATGTTCTCCTTGTTTTGTACGTGCCGAAAGAACCGAAATTTCCGATAAAAAAGGGACTATTTCTTCTAAAATACAAGGCTGTTCCTGAAAAGTCCTTAAGGCTTCGTCAAGGGTTTGTTCATCTGGGTGATCAAGCTTGATCTGGTTTTTTCCGTCATAACCAAAACGACGCGTCTTTAAAAGACCACGTCCGCCTAAGGTATCAAGAGCGGAAAGAAGAGAAGAAGAATTGTCAACAGCGTGCCATAACGCGGTGCCAATCCCTTGATCACGCAAAAATTGCTTCTCAAAAAGTCGATCTTGCGTGATCTCTAATGCTTTGGAAGAAGGATAAACAGGCTTACTCTTTTCTACATATTGAACCGTTTGAAGCGAAAGATTTTCAAATTCATAGCTGACAACATCACACTGAGAAATAAAATGATCTAAAGCTGATATATCGTCATAGGAGGAAACAATATGGTTGTTTGCTGTTTGAGCGGCTGGGCAATCGGCTTCAGGGCAAAAAATAACGGTTCGAAATCCTAATTCTGCGGCCGCTATGGCGAGCATCCGCGCTAATTGTCCCCCCCCGATTAAACCAATGACGCTGCCTGGAGGTAACATGGTGTTGGCTAAGGTGGTGTTGGACGAGGTGGTGTTGGCTGAGGTGGTGTTGAAAAACGGTGCCATTTTAAACCTCCGTTACAGGCGTTTGGGCGACATTGGCTGTTTGTTGTTGACGCCAATCTTCTAATCGTTGGGCGAGATCATGGTCATAAACGGCCATAACGGCTGCGGCTAAAAGTGCTGCATTAATTGCACCTGCTTTGCCAATTGCTAATGTGCCGACGGGTATCCCTGCTGGCATTTGCACGATTGAAAGCAAAGAATCTTGACCAGAAAGAGAGTGAGAATGCACTGGAACGCCAAAAACAGGAAGAGGAGTAAGGGCTGCTAACATACCTGGAAGATGCGCTGCACCCCCCGCACCGGCAATTAAAACTTTAAACCCTGCTTCTTTTGCTTCTTTTGCAAATTGATAAAGGCGTTCAGGAGTTCGGTGTGCTGAGACAATATGCGAACTATGAGAAATACCAAGATTCGTCAAAATATCTGCACTATGGCACATCGTTTGCCAATCCGATTGGCTCCCCATTAAAATCGCCACATCACATGATTTTTTCATCATTCTCTATCCTTTTCAAAGGTTCAATGCGATTCTTTATCATTATTTTTTTTAAAGTTTTATATTCTTTTTGCAAAGCCAATTGATGACAGAGAAACAGTTATTTTTCAAATAAGGCGGAAAGCTAAAAATTTAAAGGGGATCTCGAGAGATGAAAAACTAAAGTATTGAAGGCATGAAGCACTTCTTGTGAGGGGGGAGGGCAATGTCACGGGGTGGCGTGGGACCCATGAGGCTGTTGAGCTTGCGGTATTGTCTTTTATTTAAGATAAGAGGGAAAAATGTATTGGGGAAAAGCCATTGATTATAAGTTTTTTTTAAAAAAATGTCTTATTTTTTATTTGCTAAAATAAACAAGATCACCATATGATATAAAATCTGTTGCAATTTGAAACATTGCTTATGAGAAAAAGAGATTTTTATGTCAAAAATGTGTTGCAAAATGAGGATATTCTTTTGAGAAAAAAAGAGATGTATATCTCTCGATTTCAAAGCCTATTTATTTTGTTGTTCAAGTGATTCTTTTGTGAGTGGGGGATATAATCTTTATAGGGGATATAATCTTTATAATTGTTGATATATCTTTAACAATGGCTGATATAAGGGGAAGCGAATAATCAACGCTTTTGTGCTTTTAACGCTTTTGTTGAGATGTGCTTCTGAGCGATTATATCGTTTTTTCACTTAAATATAATGGCAATATCAATCGCGAGTGACGAATTGTGAATAATAAATCCATGGTCTCTTTTTTGCCCAATTTTGTAATATGGTGAACGCTGAAATAAATAAGAGTTAAACAACGGATGTAAAGGAGATTTAAAAGCTATGTTTCTTCCATTTTTAATCGCTTTAGGTACTGCAGTAACGACTATGTGTGGTAAAAAAAATATAAGTTATGCTTTGTGGGCAATTTTATTCGTTGTCATTCTTCTCACTTTCAATCATCACGCAACTTCTACTTTAAATTTATCTTTTTGAGAGAATAGCCATGGAACATGTTGAACAAAAAAATCCTCACTTCGTCATCTTTATGAATACGCTAGGACTCTTTGGGTTATCTATTGTCTTGGTGGTGGCTTTTTATTATCAATTGGTAAAGTTTGAGTTACCTTGTCCCCTTTGTTTGCTGCAGCGCGTTGGATTGATGCTGGCAGGTTGTGGGTTCTTACTCAATATTCACCATAAGGTGAAAAATACCCATTATGGTATGGTTATTCTTGGTTGTATGGTAACCAGTGCTGTGGCAGCACGGCAAGTGTTTTTGCATATCACACCCGATGATTTAGGATATGGTTCAACGTTCTTTGGATTGCATTTTTATACTTGGGCTTTCATTATTTCTGTCCTTTGTATCTTTGCTGTCTCATTTGTCATGATTTTAGGCGAGTTGGCACACAAGTTCAAAGAATTTTCTCCTTTTCCAGTCTTGAGTAAAGCGGCAAGTTTTTTATTTGTGTTTTTGATTGCGGCAAATTTGATTTCTACCATACTGGAATGTGGTGGTGGACAGTGTGCCGATGATCCTGTAAGGTATGAATTGTTATCAAATTGGTTCCCTTCACAGTCTTGAAATTTTTTAATAATCCCTCATCATAATTTTTATTGTTAAAGAGGCGGAAATATTTAAGAATCCGCTTCTTTTTTATTTATTGGGAAGACATTTTAGCAAGATTGTTCGATAATCTGATCTTTTATACCAACGCTGGCTTTTATGAGCGCTGGCGATTGATATTTTTTTAGCGAAGACTTGTACTGTGAACCTTTTATGCTGTCTTTTGAGAGAGATGAAGGGATTGATTGGCTTGGAGGCGTTTGTAGAGAAGCCCCGGACTTTTGAGCCGCGTAGGTTAAGAAGCCTCGTTTTTTAAAGGTGTATTAACGATAAAAATTTTTTGTTCTTGATTTTTCTTAACATTGTGTTAAATTGATCTTTGTATTCATTTTGGTGCTTCTAAAGCGTTTTTATTGCTTCTAGAGGGATTAATTTAAAATTTTGAAAGTTATGTGAATAATTTTCTGCAGAGGTTTGTTTATTAGAGGCAAACCTTTTTTTTTATCTAACTTTTAGATGTTTTCTTTCAGTGTGAAGCCTTTTTTAGAAAAAGGTAAGCGTCTTGATGATGCCTCTTTTTTTATTAATATATTGATTTATAATGATAAATAACCATTTTTAACGTGAAGCACTTCGCTGAATATAATAAAAATTTCTCATCACCAGTTCTCTTATATTAAATCAATTAAAATTACTTGCTTGTACATCATAAGCGGGGGGCATGTGGGGCAAAACTGTACAAGAAAGGCATGCCTTTAATGAAGAGTCTCTTGAACCGAAGGCTGTCTGCAACATTGGGAGCTGGCAGAGTTTTTGTGATGATGCCAGCCTCGTTTTTCCATAAGCGTAAACTTGTTTTTCCATAAGCGTAAAGATAAGGGGGCTGAATGGATTTTATACACTTCATGGGGGCTTTAACCATTCCTTTATGGGCGGCGTTTTGCAAAATGGGTGTGACGAGCGTTGAGAGATCTTTCTTTAAAACAAGCGTGTGAATATGCAACGCAAGTCTATTCCTTTTGGTGCGTTTTGTATTACGAAAAAATATTGACTTATAAGGATAAGTTATCGTTGCGAATGTTGAATGAGAAAAACGAAAAGCTTCTCTCATCTCAAACTTTCTTATAGTCAATTAATTAAATGTACTCTTCTACGTTACAAAAAAGCACTGGATGTAAATAAAAATTCTTTTAAAAGTCGTAAAATGCTTCTTACAACCCCTTTTGATGGCTAGAATTTGTCAAAAAATTTTATGCTGGTTAATACAAATAATAGGGCAGTTTATATCTATGATTTAAGTGAAAATAGGGGGGATTTAGATGAAAAGGGAGGCGAGATTTTAATGACAGTTGTTGAATACGTTATTGTGTAATGCATTTTTTACAGATTTTCTGCTTTCTGTAAATGCGTAAAAGCGTAAAAACGGAAATATGTAAAAAAGAAAGCTGGGACTTTATGCGTGGTGTATGATTTTATCATGGTATGGAATGTGGAGAGAAGATTGGGGGGGGATGAAGAGGCGGGGGTGTTGACGAGAGAGGAGGGTGTGGGGGTGAAGAGTTTATGAAGGGAAGGGGGAAGTTGGGATGAAGAGGTGGGTGTTGGGATGAAGCGAGGGAGGGGAAGTTGGGATGAAGAGGCGGGTGTGTTGACCAGAGAGGAGAGAGGGTGTGGGGATGAAGAGGCGGGTGTGTTGAGGAGAGAGGAGAGAGGGTGTGGGGGTGGGGAAAGTTGCTTTTGAAGTGAGATTGACCGGTGCTTTGTGTGATCTTACTTTAGGATAGCGAAGGGGCAAGAATATTTTAAAATAGGACATATCTGTCGCGTTTGATGCAACATCATTCTTTGTGGTGTTGTGATCTGAAGTGCTTGGGGGAGATTGGCTAGGCAAGAAGCTGGGTTAATACTATTGTTTATAGAGTGGCGTGGGGTGGAAGTTTCATTTGGCTTTATTCTGTGAATCTGTAAAAGCGTGAAAACGTATATTCGTGAAAAAGGAGTAGAGGATTTGGGCATTGTGTATGCTTTTGGCATGGCATGGAATGTGGTGAGATAAATGGGGAAAGAGTTTCTGTGAATGGAGTGGTAAGCTGGGATGAAGCGAGGGAGGGGAAGTTGGGATGAAGAGGCGGGTGTGTTGACCAGAGAGGAGAGAGGGTGTGGGGGTGGGGAAAGTTGCTTTTGAAGTGAGATTGACCGGTGCTTTGTGTGATCTTACTTTAGGATAGCGAAGGGGCAAGAATATTTTAAAATAGGACGTATCTGTCGCGTTTGATGCAACATCATTCTTTGTGGTGTCATGATCTGAAATCAGCAGGGGAATTTGCTAGAGTAAGAAGCTGTATTGTTGACAAACCTATGTTTACAAAGTGGTGCGAGGGGAATTTGAAAGTTTCATTTGGCTGCTTTCTGTAAATGTGGAGAAGCATCAAAACGTTGATCCGTAAAATGTAAAATGATGCGGAGGATTTATGCTTTGTGTGCGCTTTTGCTTAATCAGAAATCAACCATAAGATTGCTTTTTGTTTTTTCGGCTGGAGCTCTCTAAAATTTTTCAAAAGTGAATGTTCTTTTTCGCTGTATGTTTCTTGATCATAGTGTGAGGCATTTTTTTCTACTGAGACATCTTCTTTTGTCACAATGTCTGTATAAAAAAAGCTCATGGGAACTTGTAGTTTTTGAGCGATTTTGAGTAAACACCCTGCGCTTACACGATTGAAGCCTTTTTCATATTTTTGGATTTGTTGGAAACTGACGCCTAAATAGTTTCCTAATGCTTTTTGAGAAAGCCTCATGGCAATTCTTCTTTGACGAATTCTTTTGCCTATCAAAATGTCGATAAAATTTGGATTTTTGGTTTGCACTTCAAGCCCCCCTCCGGTTGCGAGCGCCCTCGCATTGGTATTCCGGGAGGTTGGATTCACTGAACTTAAACAGTCTCTTGTTTTTAGTGCTTAAAGCACTTGGACATAACAAAAGCCCCCGGAATTTCCGGGATAGCCATAATTGTTTATGTGTTAAGTTTTAAGGAATCCAACTCCTTATTGACCGCTGCGTAGACGACCAAAAAACACAGGCTAATTCATAAAGTAATTTCAGGAAATTGGCAAGAAAAATCAATATCCCATAAAATGGCGTGATTTGGAAGGGTGTGGAGTGCTGGTTTGAGTTTTACTTAAGGAGGTATAGAATGGAATAATGGTAATTGTTGTGCTTTTGCTTAATCAGAAATCAACCACAAGATTGCTTTTTGTTTTTTCGGCTGGAGCTCTCTAAAATTTTTCAAAAGTGAATGTTCTTTTTCGCTGTATGTTTCTTGATCATAGTGTGAGGCATTTTTTTCTACTGAGACATCTTCTTTTGTCACAATGTCTGTATAAAAAAAGCTCATGGGAACTTGTAGTTTTTGAGCGATTTTGAGTAAACACCCTGCGCTTACACGATTGAAGCCTTTTTCATATTTTTGGATTTGTTGGAAACTGACGCCTAAATAGTTTCCTAATGCTTTTTGAGAAAGCCTCATGGCAATTCTTCTTTGACGAATTCTTTTGCCTATCAAAATGTCGATAAAATTTGGATTTTTGGTTTGCACTTCAAGCCCCCCTCCGGTTGCGAGCGCCCTCGCATTGGTATTCCGGGAGTCTAAAAGTACTGAGCTTAATCAGCTTTTTGCTTTTAGTGCGGAAACGCACCTGGACATAGCAAAATCTCCCGGAATTCCGGGATACCCGCAATGCGGGATAAATTTATGTATTAAGCTTTCGGGCTTTTAGCTCCCTATTTGATCGTTGCGTGGACGATCAAAAACACGTGCTTATCAATAAAGTAATTTCAGGAGATTGGCAAGAAAAATCAAAATAATCTCAAAGACTATAAGATTGGGTACTTTTTAAAAAAGTGCGAAATATGGATTATAAATCGCGTTTTTTTGCTATCAAAATATCGATAAAATTTGGATTTTTAGTTTGCACTTCAAGCCCCCCTCCGGTTGCGAGCGCCCTCGCATTGGTATTCCGGGAGTCAAAAATACTGAACCTAAATCAGCTTTTTGCTTTTAGTGCGGAAACGCACCTGGACATAGCAAAATCTCCCGGAATTCCGGGATACTCGCAATGCGGGATAAATTTATGTATTAAGCTTTCGGGCTTTTAGCTCCCTATTGGTCGTTGCGTATACGACCAAACTTACACTTTAAGTGATAAAGTAATTTCAGAAGATTGGCAAATGAAAATAGTTTTTATTTATAAACTTTATTTTTTAATGAGAGGCTTTCCGCCTCTCAAACTCTCCGGAACGCTCACCAAAATCATGAGATCAGACCCGCGTTTAATGAGGGGACTAACAATCCTAGGTTCTTAAGGTCAAGGAGACCATTACATGGCGCCTAACGGCGTCCTTGACCCCCAGAACTTAACGGCTTGTTTTGTCCCTCTCACGCGGCTCCGAAATCATGATTAGAAGGGGAGCTTATAGGGGGAGTGATATCAGGCATATCAATTTATCAAGGTGTTTTTAGAGTGTATGATGAGTATTTTAGGCTGGATTTTTTTGTCGCGTTTGATGAAATAATCTCGTTTGAGGGGTGATCTGAAGTGCTTGGGGGAGATTGGCTAGGCAAGAAGCTGGGGTAATACTATTGTTTATAGAGTGGTGCGGTGTGGAAGTTTCATTTGGCTATATTCTGTAAATATGTAAAAGCGTAAAAACGGAAATATGTAAAAAAGGAAGCTGGGACTTTATGTGGGGTGTATGCTTTTGGCATGGCATGGAATGTGGTGAGATAAATGGGGGAAAGAGTTTTTGTGAATGGAGTGGTAAGCTGGGATGAAGCGGAGGGAGATTGAAGGGAGAAGAGAGTGTGGGGGCGGAATAGGAATGAACAGACTAGAGGGGGGTAAGAGGCGGTGGTGCGAAGGGATGCGTAAAGGATGGTGTGAAGGAGATAGCGCTTTGTTTTTATGGTACTTGATGAAGTGGTGTCATTTGAGGGGGGCTGAAGTCCGTGAATGTGGGGTGATCTGAAGTGCTTGGGGAGATTGGCTAGGCAAGAAGCTGGGGTAATACTATTGTTTATAGAGTGGTGCGGTGTGGAAGTTTCATTTGGCTTTATTCGGTAAATACGTAAAAGCGTGAAAACGGAAATGTGTAAAAAAGGAAAAGGCTTTATGTCGTTAGAGGCGTTGTGGTTAATGATACGCAATGTATAGGGATCGTGTTTTCAAAGGTAGGAAGAACAACATAAATGGAAAGAGTGGCTTAGAGGAAGCGTGTGAAGAGAGAGAAAATGGGGAAGGCTGTATGGGAAATGCGTAGAGTATGAAGTGTGGGGCAGTGAAGCATGTTGTGAATGGTGTGTGAAGAATGGAGAAGGTTTTTGAGAAAAGGAAGGGCTTCTGGCGTGGGGGGAGAGTGGTGTTTATCTGAAGGGCGCATGTTTAAGGTGTGGAAGGTGAGGAAAAGTTGGAGAGAGGATGATTGTGAGTAAGTTGTGGAGGGATTAGTCAGAGGTGTTGGGAAAATGCTTTAGGGGAAAAAATTAGCGTAATTTCTTGTCACACTGAAACCAAAATCATCATAAAAATTGAAGGAAATTAGCGGGTAAAATTGGTGGAAAAAAAGTTTTGATTCTTAAGGTGTGGGATGACGTTTTTTGAGAACATGAGAGAGTAAACTTGAAAAACCTTTCCCTTTTTGTGGAATTTTTATTCACAAACTTAAGAAAATAGGATATGAACGCTGGAAATAACGCGCAGCTTAACAAAATATGTGCACTGTAAAGGAAATGTTTGTTTATGTCAAAAGAAGAAGTTTTAGAATTTTCTGGTATCGTTACTGAACTCTTACCTAACGCGATGTTTCGTGTGAAACTGGAAAATGATCATGAAATTATTGCCCATACCGCTGGTAGAATGCGGAAAAATCGTATACGGGTGTTGGCCGGTGATAAAATCATGGTGGAAATGACACCTTATGATTTGACAAAAGGGCGTATTACATATCGCTATAAGTAGCCTCGTGGGTGGCTTGCACTTTTTTCTAAAAGCTATCATATTATTTCTATTATTTTTTAACAGTTTTTTAGTTTGCTTTTCATGAGTGAAAAAAGGGGAGTGTTTGAAGAGCCTTGAAAAACTGTAAAATCGATGCGGAAAAAGGATAAGGAGATCAATAGCGCTTAAAAGGGAGGCTAAAGGGGCGCTTAAAAGGGGGCGCTAAAGGGGGCGAGAGGGAAGTCAATTGTGAAGGGGTGGAAATGAGAAATATAAGAGAGTGGGGGGAAAAACGTTTGGCAGATACTCTTACAGAAGAAATTCATTTGGTGCTTGCCTCCGCTTCGCCAAGGCGTTTAGCGCTCTTGGCACAAATAGGGATTGATCCCCAGCAGGTTTATGCAAGCGATATTGATGAAACGCCAAAATTAAAAGAACATCCTGCAAACCTTGCCAAACGTTTGGCAAAAGAAAAAGCACTGAAAGCCCAAAAAATTTTGCGCTGGTACAGTCAGAATGGTCAAGACGAGTTGCAGAATGGTCAAGAAAAATTACCTGGACAGAAAATGATTATCTTGGCGGCTGATACGGTGGTGGCTGTTGGGCGGACCATTTTCCCCAAACCAGAAAGCGAGGATGAGGCTTATGAATGTTTACGATACCTTTCTGGGCGTTCGCATAAGGTCTATGGTGCCATTTGTGCGCTCAATGAACGTGGAAAAATAACCGTAAAATTGGTTGAAAGTCGTGTTCGCTTTAGACGCTTAACCTCTGCCATGATGAAGGCTTACCTTGCTTCAGGAGAGTGGCAAGGGAAAGCAGGTGGCTACGCTATCCAAGGAAAAGCAGGGGCTTTTGTTGTCCATATCACGGGTTCTTATTCTAATGTTGTGGGATTGCCTTTGGCTGAAACAGCCGATCTCTTGACCGCTTATCACTATCCACTTTTCACTCACTGGGCTGAACAAACGCATTAGAAAAACTTTAAGGTAAGATCAATGCAAGGTGAAAAGCAACAAAAAGAGAAAAGCAAAAATGAAAAAAAAGCAACAGAAGAAAAGTTAATGAAGAAGCCAATGACAAAGGTGTGCCAAGAACAAAAAGAGCTAAATTTGCAAAAAGAGACCCGTCCTCCACATCCTTGTCCTATTTGTGGTCAGATGTCACAAAAATCTTCTTATCCTTTTTGTTCCACACGGTGCCGAGCTATTGATCTTAATCGTTGGCTTTCAGGCTCTTATATTTTACCACCCCCACCACAAGTAAGTGATGAAGAAGAATAAAGAGTTCTCTTGAGAAAGAACGCTAAAGCGTTTTTTTGTGTGGAAACTGAAGGGGAGGCGCGCGGGATTATCGTAAATGTATTTAAGAGCTGGATTAACGGCTTGCTTATTATCGTCATTCGCAAAGACGCAGATTAAGTTCAATCAACGATGGAAGTTTTAATACATATCTAAGACTTATCTCCAGAGGTTTTGTTTACCATGGATAATTATAAATTGCTTTGTTGCATGAAGGTCGATGGAGCTTTGTTGCGTGAAAGTTGTTGGTGCCTTTAGGGTGTGAGGAAAAATTGGTCATCTAATCAGTATTGCTAACGAAAAAGAAGGGGTGCGTGTTTTTGTGCAAAGAGACGTGGTAATAAAAAGTTGCTTGTTGGTGCTTTGTTGCGTGAAAGCTGTTGGTGCCTTTAGGGTGTGAGGAAAAATTGATAGTTCAATCAGTATTGCTAACAAAAAAGAAGGGGTGCGTGTTTTTGTGCAAAGAGACGGGGCAGTAAAAAATCGCTTGTTGGTGCTTTTGCTGGGTAATGGCGTGGTGTCATTTGGCGGTTGGATTGATTATATCGTGATTTTGACCGTATCTGTGTTCACGTGGAAAGCTGATCAATATGATGTCGCTTTTATTGGAGCGGCAACATTATTACCTGGTATCGTTCTGTCTAAGCCAATTGGAATGTTGGTAAGTCACCGTTCTATGATCCATTGGTTGCGGGCGTCACTGCTGTTACGGGCACTCTGTACTGTCGGTTTATTGATGGCGACGAGTCTGCAAGGATTTATTATACTGGCAGTTATTCGAGCGACATTCAACAGTCTAGCCATGCCTGCAATTTCCGTTCTCAGTGCAAATTCGGTGCCTGAAAACGGACGGACTCGTTACTATTCTGTGCTTAACATGATCAATAGCGCGGCAAAGATGATAGGACCTGCTTTGGGGAGTGCTCTGTCTGTACTTTTATCAGATACCTATACTTTATTGTTTTCTGGATTTTTGACATTGCTAGGCTTTATGGTGTTTTGTTGTCTTGGTGCACAACCTGTCTCGTCGCTCATGATAAAAACAGCGAATACCATAAAATCAAAGCAGAGGCTTTATGGGACAACTTGGTATGCCTATGTGGCGGTGATGTTTGTGTATTTTGCCATGATCTTTATGGTGAATAATCAGTTGCCGGTTATTCTTAGTGCAATGAAAATGAATAAACAGGCTCTTGGGATGCTGGTATCGGCTTCGGCAATCGGTAATTTTCTCTATGGATTTTGGAGTGTGAAACAATCAAAGTATAAACCCCTTACAGGCAAAATATCAGAGTTGTTAATGCCGGCAATGTCAACAATGATTGGTTTTGTCATGATCTCAGTGTGCTTTTTTTACTTTAATTTACTCCGTATTGAGACTTTGTTGCTCTGTTTTTTCCTTATTGGAATGGTTAGCGCTTACTTTTCCATATCTTCTAATGTTTATCTGGTAAGCAATTTCAATGAACAGATTGGATTGGCTTCCGGATGGGTGCAGTCTATACAAAATTTAGCTATGTTGGTGGCGCCGTTTGTTGGAGCGTTTGTTTTAGGTCACACTTCGGCTGGAAAATTGTTCCTTCTTTCTGGATTGAGTGGATTATTCTGTTTATTGGCTATCAGGATATTGCTGAACCGTTCTTTGTTAATTGTTCGATCTCAATGATTGGCTCATCAATAAAACAAATGTTTTAAATCATTTTTCTGAGATTTAGAGGACGTGGAGATAATCCAACATAGAGCAGCTTTTTTGACGTTATAGGTTTAATCTTTGATTTTTACTTAACCGCTCATATTTTTTTTCGGGGCTTTGCCTTCTTGACGCTGTTCTACCGTCTCGTAAACGCAATAGGGGGCATGGTTTTGAGTAACAATGTCATTTTTGTTTAACTCCGCTTTGCTACGAATAGCCAAACTTAAAAAACTCAGCTGCCAATCCTTAATCAGCTTGACTTGAAGCAATAATGGAAACAGAAAACGAGGAGCTATAGTGTGAATTATCTTATATGCCGTAAAATATCATTCTTGGAGGTATGGTGATATCAGGTATGGGAAACTTTAGGCAGGGGGTATGTTAATTGTTGTGCTTTTGCTTAATCAGAAATCAACCACAAGATTGCTTTTTGTTTTTTTGGTTGGAGGTCTCTAAAATTTTTTAAAAGGGTGTGTTCTTTTTCGCTATATGTTTCTTGATTGTGGTGTGAGGTATTTTCTTTTGTGGGAAGATCTTCTTTTGTAGCAATATCTGCATAAAAAAAGTTTACGGGAACTTCTAGTTTTTGAGCGATTTTGAGTAAATACCCTACGCTTACACGATTTAAGCCTTTTTCGTATTTTTGGATTTGTTGGAAACTGACACCTAAATGGCTTCCTAATTCTTTTTGGGAAAGGCTCATTGAAATGCGTCTGTGGCGGATTCTTTTGCCTATCAAAATGTCGATAAAATGTGGATTTTTAGTTGGCACTTCAAGCCCCCCTCCGGTTGCGAGCGCCCTCGCATTGGTATTCCGGGAGGTTGAAAATACTGAGCTCAGTCAGCCTTTTGCTTTTAGTGCTTACCGCACTTGGACATAGCAAAAGCTCCCGGAATTCCGGGATACCCGCAAAGCGGGATAAATTTATGTACTGAGCGTTCGGGTTTTCAACTCCCTATTTGATCGTTGCGTGGACGATCAAAAACACACTTTAAGTGATAAAGTAATTTCAGGAGATTGGCAAGAGAAATGAAAATAATTTCAAAGACTATAAAATTGGGTACTTTTTAAAAAAGTGCGAAATATGGATTATAAATCGCGTCTTTTGCTTAATCAGAAATGTCGATAAAATGTGGATTTTTAGTTGGCACTTCAAGCCCCCCTCCGGTTGCGAGCGCCCTCGCATTGGTATTCCGGGAGTAACAAGTACTGAACCCTAGTCAGCTTTTTGCTTTTAGTGCTTAAAGCACTTGGACATAACAAAAACTCCCGGAATTCTAAGGATATTCGCAAAAGTGGGCTCAATTGTACGCTCGGACTTAGGGCTTTTAGTTCCCTGTTGATCGCTGCGTAGACGATCAAACTTACGATATTTATTCATAAGGCAGTTTCAGAAGGTTGGCAAGAAAAATGAAAAATTTTCTATTCTGTTATACCGTAAAACGGCGCTATTTGAAGGAGGAGTGAAGAGCTTGAATATTCAGGGTAGGGCTTTGATTTGTTGAGCCTGATGAAGTGCTGTCGTTTGAGGAGGGTAGTCTGAAGACTGTAAGGGGACTAGGCAAAAAGCTGGGTTCGTTTTCAGAACAGTGTTTACAGTGCAGCGCGGGTGGTGATGTGGAAATTTTATTTGGCTGACTTCTGTAATAACGTAAAAGCGTTAAAACGTATATCCGTAAAATGATGCGGGGGATTTGTGCTTTGTGTATACTTTTATTTGGCGTGGAATGTGGTGAGATAAATGGGGGAATGCATTTGTGAGTGGAGAGGGGAAAGCTGGGATGAAAAGGGGTGTTAAGTGCGTTTTCTGGAGAAGAGTATGTGGAGAATATTTGGAGGAAGGGCTTATTTGTCTTGTCTGATAAAGCGCGTCTTTTGAGGGGTGGTGATAATTATATGAAGTGATCAGTAGTCCTTCCCTAGATAAGAAGCTGGATTGTTTACGGACCAGTGTTTATCGAGCGGTGTGGGGTGGTGAATCTTTCGTTGGCTGTTTTCTGTGAATGTGTAAAAGCGTAAAAATGTGAATCTGTAAAAGTGAAGAGGAGGATTTATGGATTTATGCATTGTGCGTGTTTTGGGGGCACGTTGGGTTTTTGCATGGATGGGGTGAGATAAATGGGGGGAGAACGAGCTTGTTAATCGAGGAGGGAAGCTGGAATGAAGAGTGCTGTAAGTCGTAAATGTTTGATGGGAGAGAAAAAGGAGTGCGTGGAATGGGAGAGTGCCTATGGACAAGGGGGAGGGTGTGGATAAGAGGTGGGGGTAGTTTAAAGGGATGCGTGAAGGGATGGTGTGAGGGTGATAGAAGAGGGAGGTGAGGCTTTTATTAAAGGGTGCTGTGGTTTTGAAAGGGGGTGAGAATGGAGAAAATACGCTGGAAAGTATGATGATGAGGTGAGCTAAAGGGATGAGAGCAGGGCTCGAAAAAATAACTGGGAAAGGGAGCCGTGGTGGGGAAATGAAAAAAAACTTTCTCACCCCCAGTTGTTTTCAAAGGGGAGTGAGGGGCTTATCAAGAAGAAAAAAGCTAGTTTCTTTTCATAATCTTCCAAGTTTTTCCATCAGACATATACATAATCTTTTGACCTGTGGTTATCTTTTGTGTGCCGTGAGTGGTGTGAAGCGTAGAACTGAAAGCCGCTAGATGATCTATAAAGATTGATTTCCACTTAAATGAATCAGGAGATGGCAAAAAGATATTGGGTGCCCAAGAACGATTTTTTGAACGAATAACGACAAGCTCTTTTTGTTTCAAAACGTTAGAAATTGTTTCTGCAGACAGATCTTTCTCATTGGAAATTTGTATTTCTGGTTTAGTAGTAGGCGAGGCTAAACCTCCAAAGTCGCTTATACTTGTCATGCAAAAGTTGGATGTACATGATGTTTGGATGAAGTCAGAATCTTGACACTTTCCTTGATTAGAAGCTTTCAGACTCCCTTCGTGTAGCTTGTTTTGTTTTATGCCTTGAGGCTCAAAAAAAATCGAACTTTGCGGACTTAAATCATAACAGGAGGAGAGATGTCTCTTCCAACGAGAATGGTCTTCAACAAAACTTGAAGATTTACGGAGTTGTCCAAATGTATTTGGTACTTCTATGGTCCCAATATTCACTTTTTTACCCGTTATAAAATCGACTACTGTCGCTGTAACTAGATTTCCATTTTTTTCAACATATAATCGATATCTGCGTCCCATCTCCCATGGAAAGTTAATTTCACATCGTACTCCTGAACCTTCCTGAGTAAAATGCTTACATGTATTACCCTTCCATCCCGTTGCATTCCAGATAGAAAAATGAATGGTACGGCCGCTCCTGTTGAAAAAACCAATTTGTCCACTTTTTCCATTTTGGAATTCAAATTTATTTCCCCAGAAATAGATGGAGTTAGGCCCACCATCGTAATTTACTTGCTGGGTGAAAACAAATAGATCAAATGATGCATTTTTAAGCCATTCATGCTCTATTGTAATAACTTTGCCGGCAAAAACGGCATAGCTTGGTTTACTTATCAGAAGGAATAAAAGTATTAAAATAACCTTTTTTACAGTATGGTACATACTCAAATCCTCTATCTTAATAAAAATAGTGTAACTTTATAAGTATTAAAGCACATATTCAATGTTTTGTTAAGTAAAATTAGAGAAAATACTTTAATGTTTACTATAAACTATATGCTGTAAAGACTACTTTGTTTAAAGTGTTTTTGCATGCTCCTTTTCTGCTGTTCAAATTTAAGTTTAATGGTGGAATTTAGGGGTGATGGTTTAAAAAGGGGAGTGATGATGGGGGGTATAAGAAAAGTTGCGGTTTTTATTTAAAATGATAGCGTATTTTTTTTCTCCCTCTTGCTATGAGGCTTGTAGAAACCCATATTCTTTTTAGCACTATGGTTCTTCTTCTTGCTGCTTTTTTCGCGGTGTTTTTTAGAGGCTGGAAAATCCTTTCTGGATGTTTCTTTTGTGGAATATTGGAGAGGTTAAAGTGTGGTGATGGCTTGAGATTTAAGGAAAAAAAATGAACTTGGAAAAATATAGCGAACGCGTGCAGGGTTTTTTACAATCAGCACAAAATAGCGCTCTTGCTTCTGATCATCAGCAGTTTATGCCGGAGCATTTCCTGAAAGTGTTGTTAGACGATTCTCAAGGATTGGCTGCATCGCTTATCCAAAACGCTGGTGGTGATCTTACTCTTATTCAAAAGGCGCTAAAAGAAGCACTTGATGCTTTGCCTAAAGTGCAGGGGGGAAATGGACAGCTCTATCTTTCGCAGCCATTGGCAAAAGTTTTCGCGCTGGCTGAGGATATTGCGAAAAAAGCCGGTGATCAGTTTGTGACCGTGGAGCGCATGTTGCAAGCGCTGATCATGGAAAAGACCGCAAAAACAGCCGATATTTTAACAAGTGGAGGATTGACCCCGCAAGCGCTTAATCGGGCAATTAATGCGCTGCGGAAAGGAAAAACAGCAACAAGCCCCCATGCCGAAGGACAATATGATGCCTTGCAAAAATATGCCCGGGATCTCACAAAAGATGCCCGTGAAGGAAAACTCGACCCTGTGATTGGGCGGGAAGAGGAAATCCGCCGCACTATTCAGGTGCTTTCACGGCGGACCAAAAATAATCCTGTGCTTATCGGTGAGCCTGGGGTGGGGAAAACAGCTATTGTGGAAGGGTTGGCATTGCGCATTGTTAATGGCGATGTGCCTGAAACTTTGCGGGATAAACAGCTTCATGCGTTGGATATGGGAGCGCTTATCGCTGGTGCAAAATATCGTGGGGAATTCGAAGAGCGCCTTAAAGCGGTGCTGGCAGAGGTGCAAGCTGAAAATGGACAAATTATCCTCTTTATTGATGAATTGCATAATCTTGTTGGCGCTGGAAAATCTGATGGTCCTATGGATGCTTCTAACTTGTTAAAGCCTGCTCTTGCACGCGGAGAACTCCATTGTGTGGGCGCTACTACGCTCGATGAATATCGAAAATATGTCGAAAAAGATGCTGCTCTTGCACGCCGCTTTCAACCTGTCTTTGTACCGGAACCCTCTTTAGAGGATACTATCTCTATTTTGCGCGGTATTAAAGAAAAATATGAACAACATCACAAAGTGCGCTTGGCTGATAGTGCTTTGATTGCGGCGGCGCGTTTGTCTAACCGCTATATTACGGATCGCTTCTTGCCGGATAAAGCTATTGACCTTATCGATGAAGCGGCGGCGCGTTTGCGCATGCAGGTCGATTCAAAGCCGGAAGAACTCGATGCTGTTGATCGGCGTATTTTACAGTTGAAGATCGAACGGGAAGCTTTGAAAACAGATGTCGAGCCAACAGCAAAAGAACGTTTGGAAAATGTGCAGGAGGAACTCAAAACATTGGAACAACAGTCCGCTGAGATGACAAGTGCTTGGCAGGCTGAGAAACAAAAATTAGGGCATGCTGCTGATTTGAAAAAACAACTCGAAGAAGCCCGTAATGCTTTGGCTATTGCACAGCGTGATGGACAATTCCAACGCGCTGGAGAGCTCGCTTATAGTGTCATTCCTGAACTCGAAAAACAATTGAGTATTGCGGAAAATGATGACCAACAAAATCATCTCGTTGAAGAAACGGTTACAGCTGAACATGTGGCGCGGATTGTTTCGCGCTGGACCGGTATTCCTGTTGATCGAATGCTGGAGGCAGAACGGGAGGCGCTGTTGCGGATGGAAGATGAAATTAGCAAACGTGTGATTGGGCAGGGAGAGGCTGTTCAAGCCGTTGCGCGCGCTGTACGGCGTGCGCGTGCGGGGCTGCAAGATCCCAATCGTCCGCTGGGGTCTTTCATGTTTTTGGGTCCTACTGGTGTGGGGAAAACCGAATTAACCAAAGCTCTTGCCGCTTTTCTTTTCCAAGACTCCAATGCCATGTTGCGCATCGATATGTCGGAATATATGGAAAAACATGCTGGGGCGCGGCTGATTGGGGCACCTCCTGGATATGTTGGATATGAAGAGGGGGGGGTGCTGACCGAAGCTGTACGTAGAAGACCTTACCAGGTCATTCTGTTTGACGAAATTGAAAAAGCACACCCTGATATTTTTAATCTCTTGTTGCAAGTGTTGGATGAGGGACGCTTGACTGATAGTCAAGGACGTACCGTCGATTTTCGCAATACCTTGCTGATTATGACTTCTAATCTTGGTGCTGAGTTTTTAACTGCTTTGCCTGAAGGGCAAACAACCGATCAGGCAAAAAATGATATTATGAATGTCGTTAAAGCGGCTTTCCGTCCTGAATTTTTAAACCGTATTGATGAGATTATTCTCTTTCAAAGGCTGCAACGTCACGATATGGAAGCGATCGTCGATATTCAGATAGAACATTTGCAAAATTTGCTCAATGAACGCAAAATAACTTTGCAAATCGAGCCAGAGGTGAGAAAGTTTCTTGCCGATAAAGGCTATGATCCGCTCTATGGTGCGCGTCCGCTTAAACGGATTATCCAAAAAGAAATTCAAGACCCACTGGCGGAAAATATCTTATTTGGAAAAATTCACGATGAGACGACGGTGAAAATTACAAAACAAGGAGATCGGTTGGAATTTTTGCCTGAAGATTAAGTTTGGAAAAATTCATGGTATAAAGGGCGGTGATAATCCTATTATGTGATAAACACCGCTCTTTGAAGCGTGCTGATTTAGAAAAATTCACGATGAGACAGCGGTATTTTATTGCAAAGCAAAGGGAGTGGCTGGTGTTTTTGCATGTTAAATCAGCGTTTTCGAATATCGTAGGATTCTTTTACTTCTGTTTGTCGTGAAAACTATTTTCTTGCAATTTTATAAGTGAAGTCACAAGCGGGATTGCTTTATTGCTTTGTGCGTAAAAACGTTAGAGAGAAATGCCGTTTATCCGCCGTAAAACATTGCTCTTTGAAGGGGTGTGGGGAGCTGATCTGAATTTGACTTAAGGATGTTTCGTTGTTTGATATATTAGCAAATAACGTTGATCGTTGCTCTTTTTCCTAATCAGAAATCAACCACAAGATTGCTTTTTGTTTTTTCGGCTGGAGTTCTCTAAAATTTTTCAAAAGGGTGTGTTCTTTTTCGCTATAGGTTTCTTGATTGTGGTGTAAGAGGGTTTCTTTTGTTGAAAGATCTTCTTTTGTGGCAAGGTCTGCATAAAAAAAGTTTACGGGAACTTCTAGTTTTTGGGCGATTTCTAGTAAACATTTGGCACTTACACGGTTTAAGCCTTTTTCGTATTTTTGGATTTGTTGGAAACTGACACCTAAATGGCTTCCTAATTCTTTTTGGGAAAGTCCTATTGAAATGCGTCTGTGACGGATTCTTTTGCCTATCAAAATGTCGATAAAATGTGGATTTTTAGTTGGCACTTCAAGCCCCCCTCCGGTTGCGAGCGCCCTCGCATTGGTATTCCGGGAGTTAAAAACACTGACTTGACTCAGCTTTTTGCTTTTAGTGCCAAAGCACCTGGACATAGCAAAATCTCCCGGAATTCCGGGATACCCGCAAAGCGGGATAAATTTATGTGTCAAGTCTTCGGGTTTTTAATCCCTATTGATCGTTGCGTAGACGACCAAAATTACACTTTAAGTGATAAAGTAATTTCAGAAGATTAGCAAGAAAAATCAAAAATTTTCTATTCTATTTATGCCATAAAACACTGCTCTTTGAAGGGGTGTGAAGAGCTAGAATATTTGAGGGCAGGCCTTGATTTGTTGAGCCTGATGAAGTGTTGTCGTTTGAGGGGCGGGTCTGAAGACTGTAAGGGTACTAGGCAAAAAGCTGGATTCGTTTATAGACTATTGTTTATAGAGCTGTGCGGGGTGGTGAACTTTTCGTTGGCTTTGTTCTGTAAAGATGTAAAAGCGTAAAAATGTGAATCTGTAAAAGTGAAGTGGGGGGATTTGTGGATTATATATTGTGCGTGTTTTTGGTCACTTTGGGCTTTTGGGGGCGTGGAATGTGGTGCGAGAATTGGGGGGAAGTGTCTTCGTGAATGGAAGTTTAGAGGAAGAGTGCTGTTAAGTTGTTAAGTGTGTGACGGGAGAGAAAAAGGGGAATGGAGGATGAAGAGAGTGCGCATGGATAGGAGGAGATGTGGGTAAGGCGGTGGTGCAAAGAGATGCGTGAAGGATGGCGGTTTTGGAGATAGGGCTTGATTTGTTGAGCCTGATGAAGTGTTGTCGTTTGAGGGGGGGGACTGAAGACTGTAAGGGTACTAGGCAAAAAGCTGGGTTCGTTTATAGACTATTGTTTATAGAGCGGTGTGGGGTGGTGAACCTTTCGTTGGCTTTGTTCTGTAAAGATGTAAAAACGTAAAAATGTGAATCTGTAAAAGTGAAGTGGGGGATTTGTGGATTTATATATTGTGCGTGTTTTTGGTCACTTTGGGCTTTTGGGGGCGTGGAATGTGGTAGCGAGGATTGGGGGGAAGTGTTTTCGTGAATGGAAGTTTAGAGGAAGAGTGCTGTTAAGTTGTTAAGTGTGTGACGGGAGAGAAAAAGGAGGAATGGAGGATGAAGAGAGTGCGCATGGATAAGAGGAGAGTGTGGGTAAGGCGGGTGTTGCAAAGAGATGCGTGAAGGATGGCGAGGAGATAGGGCTTGATTTATTGAACCTGATGAAGTGTTGTCGTTTGAGGCGTGGGTGGGTGTAAGCTTTATTTTGTGGGGAAAGCTGCTTTTTGACGTGGGATTGTAGATTAGTGCTGGTTGGGAATTTTCATTCTTTGAAACGTGGGGCGGAGGTCAATGTACTAATATAGCAGATTGTGATCTCATAATTTTTACATTCTTTCTTTTTTAAAGCAAATAAGCAAGAAAAATTAATATATTACTTGATATTAGAGTAAATGCTTATATCAAGAGGAGTATTTCTTTAAAAGTTTTCACTTAACTTATTAAGCGATTTATTAGAATAAAAGACTCTTCTGAAGTTCATATCACCAATTGTATCGAAGGAAGTGTAACTTTAAGTGTAGAAAAGTTTAATATCGGATGGTTGATATGAATTTGTTTTTAAAAAAGAGTCCATTAGCTCTTTTTTGCTCTCTCTTTATTTCCAAAGTTGGTGATTATGCTTATGAAGTTGTTTTTATTTTACTGGTCTTAGAATTAACAGATAACACCTTTTTTACAGGTCTTGTGTATTTTTTTCGATTTATCCCTTTTCTCTTTTTTGGCCCTATAGGAGGTTGGTTAGCGGATAATTTTTCTTTGAAGAAAAATATGATCTTAAGTGAAGTTGTTAGATTATTAGCTTCATTGTTCTTATTTTTGCAGCAATATGTACAACGATAGGAAGAAGTATTTTCCAACCAAGTTTTCAAGCTGCTATTCCCAGAATGTTTTCAATAAAAGATCTTACAAAGGCCAATAGCATTGCTCAAATTATCATGGAAACGGCAGCTGTCATTGGCCCTTTGGTTTGTTCCATACTGCTTTTTTTAGCAAATAAATCGGCAGTACTCATTTTTGATTTTTTTACCTATTTTATATCTATTATCGTGTTATTTAATCTCATGAATTTAAATTCAAGCGAGAATAAATCATTCAATTTTATAAAAATTTATCGAGAAACAGCTTCATATCTTAAATATATTTCTACAGAAAATAATAATTTATTTATTACGCTCGTTGGCTCATCGTTTGCTATTCTCTTTACGGGTGCTATTTTAAGATTTTTAATTCCAGCTTTTGTTCTTTTTGTGGGGGGAGAGGAGAGCCTTGTGAGTTATATTTTTTCTCTCATGGCTGTTGGAACTATTGTTGGTGGTTTGTTATATAGTAAAATTATATTAAATATTACATCGTTGAAGCTCATGATATTTTGGCTTCTTTATGGGGTTATTCTGTTTGTTATGCCCTTAGCTGCAGAAATTTATTTAAAATTCCTTCTCGTGTTAGCATTTGTTTTAGGATTTATTGGTGCCTTTGTGGATATTGGTTTAGTCTCAGCTATTCAATTATATTCTCGTCGTGAAGATTTTGGTAAGAGTTTTGGAACCTTTTCAACTTTAGCGAACTCTGCCGAAGCAATGTCTGGCTTTATTGCTGGACTTTTGGCTCTCGTGGGATTGTTAAGCTCTTTTTTAGCGATGTCCGCATTAATTATTTCCACGGGAATTATTGGCGTTGTAAAAATTAAGAAAAATAAAGAGTTAACACCTCTTAACACGACAGTCGATGACGACCATTGATATATTTTATATCTCCATGCCGTTTCTTTTTTTTTAAAGACGGTTTTGCTCATTATCTTATTCATGAGGTAAAAACACCGCTCTTTGAAGGGGGGTGATCTGAAACGAATGAGTGGTCAGTGGTGGAAATTTGCTAGGCAAGCATTTGAATTCTTTACAGACCGTTGTTTATAGAGTGGTACGGGGTGGATGAAGCTTTCCTTGGCTTTGTTCTGTAATGATGTAAAAGCGTAAAAATGTGAATCTGTAAAAGTGAAGCGGAGGATTTATGGGTTCATATATTGTGCGTGTTTTTTGTCATGATATGGAGGGGTGAGAAGGATTGGGGGAAAGTGTCTTCGTGAATGGAGGGGAAATGAAGGGTGCTGTGCGTTGGTTTATGTAATGCAACACACCATGAAAGTAAGTATACATATACTATATGTATACTATATGCTTTACATGTGTTTTTTCGTACTTTTAACATATATATTTTGTGTCTTAAACATAAGCTTTGAGTACTATGAGAGATGGTGGTCGTTTTTTTAACAAGCGAGAAAGTGATTAACTAATGCTTGATAGTAAAGCAGTATGTTGTTAAGGCTATTCTTTGAAAGGAGGCTCTTATTTCTGGTGTAGGAGCTTCTCAGAAGAGAATGCAATTAATAGGGGAGTTAAGATGTCAAAATATTTATTTCCGTTACCGCTTGTATTGGTGGCTGGTTGTGCATCTATCAGTAATTATTCATCAAGTTATGTCAGTCCAAATATTACGAAAGATGATGTAAAATTAATTGCTAACGATTTTGTTCGTAATCTTAAAAAACCTTTACCGCCCGCTACAACAACACTTATTGTGAAAAAAAATAAAACAGAAGACAACTTTACTCCTGTATTTATTAATCTCTTGCGACGGAATGGATATAACGTGATCTATACAGATCAACCAAACAAACAGCAAAATGGTGTAATCTTGACTTATCAAATAACGCCAATAAAGACAGGTATCATGTCTATGGTTTCTTATGATGAGGTTGGAGTAACG
The DNA here is from genome assembly GCF_042195845.1 of Bartonella sp. AP4SXKL. Lineage (NCBI taxonomy): Bacteria > Pseudomonadati > Pseudomonadota > Alphaproteobacteria > Hyphomicrobiales > Bartonellaceae > Bartonella > Bartonella sp. AP4SXKL. Next base: position 35,732 of record NZ_JBHIPA010000008.1, on the reverse strand, counting down.
CGTTATTATTTCCGTACTTATAATAGATGAAACCCCTTTGCCGGTTTGTCTCAAAAAAGTAGATAATGAAGAAATGTGTTTCAGGGGAAGTGTTGGGATTGAATTAATCAATAAAAATTTGCAGATATGAAAATTGCATATTCAGATGACAATTATTCGTCGTCTCGTTTACAATTTCAGTGTTGTAACGAAGAAAGATGTCGTTTTATCTGTTTGCAATCTTTCATGTTCTGTCTCAGTTATATAGCGCTTTTATCGTTTCTGTCTTATAGAAAATTACTTTCTGTTCTACGGCTCTATATGCCAATCTAATAGTCAGATCTAAACAATCAAATTCATATGAACTCTTTACAGAAATCTGTTGTTTGAGATTGTTGGAAAGGTGTTTTGTTTTTATCAAATTGTCGCGTGGTGGTTTGGGAGTTTCCTTTGGCTGCATTCTGTGAAGATGTAAAAGCGTAAAAATGTGAATCTGTAAAATGAAGTGAGGGATTTGTGCTTTGTGTGGGCTTTTATCATGGCATGGAATGTGGTCAGAGAACTAGGGGACGCGTTTGTGAATGGAGCGGGGAAAGTTGGGATGAAGAGGGGTGTTAAGTGCGTTTTCTGGAGAAGAGTGTGTGGAGAATGGCTGTGAACAGATTGCAGAGTTGATGTGTAAAGAGATGTGAAGAGAAAAATCTCGTGGTGGGCGTTTATATTCTATGCGGAGCTTAACAATTATATTTGCGTCTATATTTGTATGGGGGATATCCGTGAAATGGGTGTGAGAAGCATTGAGAGGTGTTTTTTTAATAAGTGGGTGAATGAGCAATACAATGAAAGCCTATTTAGAGGGGAAATCCTATTTAGAGGAAATCCTATTTAGAGGGAATTCTATTTAGGCGGAAGCCCATTTAGAGGGATGCCTATTTAGGAAAAATCCTATTTTAGCTCTTGTTGTTTTAGACATTGTGTTTTGTATGAGGGGCATTTTGCAGAAAAGGTGTTTTGAGGGATGCGGCTCCCTTAAAGAAAAACACAAAAGTATCAAAAGAAAAATATAAAAACTTGACAAGGTAAATGTAAAAAGGTATCATAATGATACAATCGGAATTGTGCGTTTAAATCAGAAGAGATCTCTTGATAAAATTCTGTGAGAGGGGTGGGGATGTGATTTTGGTGTTTGTTATCCTATTTTGAAGTTTGATCCTATGATGTCGTAAACCGGTGCCGTAAACCGTTTTTTGAGATGTGGTGATATCAGGCGGCAAGGCTTTAGGCAGAGGGGAATATTGGCAAGGATGTCGATTGATGCGCTTTTGCCTAATCAGAAATTAACCACTGTCTAATCTGAAATTAACCACAAAATTGCTTTTTGTTTTTTCGCTTCGAGCTCTCTAAAGTTTTTCAAAAGCGCGTGTTCTTTTTCGCTGTATGTGTCTTGATCGTGGTGTAAGGCATGTTCTTTTGTGGGAATATCTGCTGTTAAAAGGTCCGCATAAAAAAAGTTCATAGGAACTGCTAGTTTTTTAGCAATTTCGAGCAAACACCCCGCGCTTACACGATTTAAACCTTTTTCATATTTCTGGATTTGTTGAAAACTGACACCTAAATGGCTTCCTAATTCCTTTTGAGAAAGTCCCATTGAAATGCGTCTGTGACGGATTCTTTTACCTATTGAAATGTCATTAAAATGTGAATTTTTAGTTTGCACTTCAAGCTCCCCTCCGGTTGCGAGCGCCCTCGCATGAGTATTCCGGGAGTTTGAAAGCACTGAGCTCAGCCAGCCTTTTGCTTTTAGTGCTGACAAGCACTTGGACATAGCAAAAGCTCCCGGAATTCCGGGATACCCGCAAAGCGGGATAAATTTATGTACTGAGCGTTCGGGCTTTCAAATCCCTATTTGACCGTTGCGTGGACGATCAAAAACACAGATCAATTCATAAGGCAATTTCAGAAGATTGGCAAGAAAAATCAAAATAATTTCAAAGACTATAAGATTGGGTACTTTTTAAAAAAGTGCGAAATCTGGATTTTTAGTTTGCACTTCAAGCTCCCCTCCAGTTGCGAGCGCCCTCGCATGAGTATTCCGGGAGGTTGAAAGCACTGAACTCAAATCAGCTTTTTGCTTTTAGTGCTGACAAGCACTTGGACATAGCAAAAACTCCCGGAACTCCGGGATACCCACAAAGTGGGGTAAATTAACGTTTGAGTTTTCGGGCTTCAACTCCCTATTGATCGCTGCGTAGACGATCAAGGCACCTTTTGAGTGATAAAGTAATTTCAAGGGATTGGCAAGAACAATTAAAAGATTTGGAAAATGAGAGCATTTTTTTGTATCTTAAAAATTATCTCATTATCTTCTTATGCCTTATGCTGTAAAATATTGTCATTTGAGGTAGGGTGAGATGGGGCATTAGAGGCAAGGATATGCCGTCGAGGGACCTTCAAGCATATCAATTTATACGGTGCTTTTTGTGAGAGTGTCTGGATATTGGAGGGTAGGGGTTATCTGTGCGTGTCTGGTGAAACAGTATTCTTTGAGGGGTGGTGAGAGGTGGTTGCCCAAATGCAATGTGCTCGATAAAAAGTGGGATTGTTAACAGACTCTTGTTTATTGAGTGGTGGGTTAGTTTGGAAATTTTGTTTGGCTGCCTTTTGTAAAGATAGAAGAGCGTAAAAACGTGAATCCGTAAAAGTGAAGTGAAGAATTTATGCGTTGTATGCTTTTGTCTTGGCATGGAATGGGGGGAAAGGACTGGGGAACGAGTCTGCAAATGAAGTCGAAAGCTAGGATGCAGAATGTGAAAATTGGCGCTGTGGGAGAAGCTTTTTGGTGTGTGTGAAGCTTTGTCTTTTGGGTGGGGTCTTTGCTTCGAAGCGGAATTGATCGGTATTTGTAGGAGCTTTCGCTCTTTGTGTTGGAGAGGGATGGGTGTAAGAATATTCAGAAAAGCCTTGCTTGTTGAATCCGTTGTTTGAGGGGTATGGTGTGCTGATCTGTCTGAGTGGTTGGTAGGAGGAAACTGCTACAAGATGTTGGATTCTTGACAACGCAGTGTAAGACGCTGGTGGAAAAGTTTCATTTGGTTGCTTTCTGTAAAGATGTAAAAGCGTAAAAACGTGAATACGTAAAAGTGAAGTGAAGGATTTATGCGTTGTATGTTTTTGTCTTGACATGGAATGTGGTCGGAGAACTAGGGGACGCATTTGTGAATGGAGCGGGGAAAGCTGGGATGAAGAGGGGTATAAATCGCGTTGACTGGAGAAAAGTGTGTGAGGGAATATTTTAGGGCAGCGCTTATCTGTCGTGTCTGATAAAATTGCCTTCTTTGAAGTGTCGTGATCTGAAGCTTATATTTTAAGGATGTTGGATATATTGGCGAGGGATGTTGATGGGTGTGCTTTTGTCTAATCAGAAATTAACCACAAAATTGCTTTTTGTTTTTTCGGCTGGAGCTCTCTAAAGTTTTTTAAAAGGGCGTATTCTTTTTCGCTGGTGGTATCTTGATCGTGGTGTAAGGCATGTTCTTTTGTGGGAATATCTGCTGTTAAAAGATCCGCATAAAAAAAGTTCATAGGAACTGCTAGTTTTTTAGCAATTTCGAGCAAACACCCCGCGCTTACACGATTTAAACCTTTTTCATATTTCTGGATTTGTTGAAAACTGACACCTAAATGGCTTCCTAATTCCTTTTGAGAAAGTCCCATTGAAATGCGTCTGTGACGGATTCTTTTACCTATTGAAATGTCATTAAAATGTGAATTTTTAGTTTGCACTTCAAGCTCCCCTCCGGTTGCGAGCGCCCTCGCATGAGTATTCCGGGAGTAGTAAAGTACTGAGCTCTAGTCAGCATTTTTGCTTTTAGTGCTTATCACACCTGGACATAGCAAAAACTCCCGGAATCCCGGGACACCCACAAAGTGGGTTCATTCTTACGCTAGAGCTTAGGGCTTTACTATCCCTTATTGATCGTTGCGTGGACGATCAAAATATCCTTTGAGTGATAAAGTAATTTCAAGGGATTGGCAAGAACAATTAAAAGATTTGCTATACGGTTATAGTGTAAAATAGGGATGTTTGGGGGCGGTAATCTGATGTTAGTAGGGGAATTTATTGGGTAAAAGGTTGGATGATAGTTTAAAACCGGTGCGGGGTGGAAGCTTTATTCAGCAGAGGAAAATTTGCTTTTTGAAGTCGAATTGTAGATCAGAGCTTATCTGGCGTGTTTGATGAAACACCATTCTTTGAAGTGTGGGATAGCTATATGAAATAATCAGCAGGGGAATCTGATAGACGAGAAATCAGCTTGTTGCAGACCCGTGTTTACAGAACGGTGCGGGGTAGTGATTTGAGCGTTTCGTTTGGCTGCGTTCTGTAATGATGTAAAAGCGTAAAAATGTGAATCTGTAAAATTATGCGGAGGATTTGGGCTTTATGTGGGCTCTTATCTTTTTGGGTGTGTCCCATTTTTTTTAATTGTTGAATGCTTGTCAAATTTTGTTGCTGATTTTTATGTCATTTTTGTGTTTGAGGTTTTGGTTTCTCTTTAGTTGGAAGGAACATGATGATGGTAGATGAACATTGTCTTCCCTTACGTCGAAGAGGGCGGAAAAAAGGGGCTTTAAATAAAACAACAAAGCGATTTAATGAAGCTCTTTTGACAGCGGCGGAGCAGGCTGGATATCACTATGGTGAAGATGGGCTGGTGTCTTATCTTCAGTATCATGCGTTGAATAATCCTGTTCCTTTTTTTTCGCTGCTGGCAAAAGTGTTGCCTCTTCAGGGGGCTGGAGAAGGGCAGGTTAAAACAGTTTCGCGTATCGAGATTGTACCAGTGAATGCAAAAAATAGCGAACCGGAGAAGCATGATCCCTCGGCAACTGAGGCTTGAAGCTACGAGAAAATGTTGGGTTGGGCACATGATGTTTAAGGGATATTGTCTTTGAACGGGGATGCTAGATGTTTGTCTGAAAGCTTATGATTGAAATTGCGGTGAGGGGCGTGTGCTTTAGGCGTGTGAGCTGTGACGTTGTTAAGCTTTGGTGGGGGAAGCATGAGGACGTGGACTGGAGGAGACTTCGGTGCATATGGTGTTTTTTGGGGGTACATGGCGTCTGGGGTGGTCTGTTTGAAGAGGGGCCGGCAAGATGCTTTTATGGCGATGCGTGAGGGGCGCGATACCTGAAAGATGTTGGGGAGTGCTTGATGATATTTGCTGTTTTGGGCATCTGGTGAAGATTTGGTTTTTTCTCGTTATTGAAGGTGTGGAGATATCAAAAACAGTTTCGCGTATTGAGATTGTACCAGTGAATGCAAAAAATAGTGAACCAGAGAAGTGTGATACCTCGATAACTGAGGCTTGTGATATTGAAAAATGTTAGGCTGAGGTGGGTGATGTGGGGTGATGTCTTGCAAGGGGGCTGCTTTGGTGATTGCCTATCTTGAGGGGATTGAAGCGGAGGCTATCGTGCTTGTAGGCGCTCGTGATATTGGGAAGGGGCTTTGGTGAATGATGCCGTAAGGGCCCCCGTGTGCTGGAGGGAATTTGGTGCAGGGTATTTGTGTGGTGGATATGGAACAGTGTTTTGATGGGGGAGGGGCATGAAACTTGAGAGAAGTGTTATGCTTGCGGGATGCATGTGTTTTGGTGGGGGTATCTTGGGGGATAAAGTGTGAGGATTGGTGATGCTTGAGAGGCATGATATTGGAGGATGTTGGGCTTTGGATATGCCTGAGAGCCATGTGCTGAGGCTATGATTTGGTTGGGGGGATACCTTGCTTGTGGTTGGGGGATGACAGGCGCGGTGTTTGAGGGGGTGGGGCTTTTGTGCCTTGGGGGCTTGGGGCGCATAGGTGGGGTCAAGGGGATCTCATGCAAAAAAGTGAAATTTATTGAATATTAGGATGAAGAAAAGATAAAGCGCTGCTTTTGAGAAGGGCGTTTTTCGTTCAATTGCTCTTTTCGTTCAATTGCTCTGGGATCATTAAACTTGGGATAAGCAAAAGGGTGCAGCGCAATTATTGCTAAAGTATGAAAATTTATAATGACAACTGTTCAGAAAATTTCTCAAAAAATTGAGCAGAAAACGGCTCAAGTGGCTCTTATTCCAAAGCTTATTCCTGTTTTTACTGGAAAAGCAGATGTGCGAGCCGCTTGGGGAGGACGGGGTTCTGGAAAAACACGTTCTTTTGCTTTGATGTCGGCTGTGGTGGGATATCGCCATGGAATGGCTGGAGAACGCGGGATTATTCTTTGTGCAAGGCAATTTCAAAATTCTCTTAATGAAAGTTCTTTGGAGGAAATTAAACGCGCTATCGAGTCTTATCCTTTTTTACAAGACTATTATGAAATCGGCGATAAATATATTAAGTCAAAAGATGGACGGATTGTCTATGTGTTTGCTGGGCTTGATCGCAATATCGCAAGTATTAAATCAATGGGACGCGTTTTCCTTTGTTGGGTCGATGAAGCCGAGCCCGTGACAGAAACTGCTTGGCAAACACTTATTCCAACTTTGCGCGAAGAAGGAAAAGATTGGAATGCAGAATTATGGGTCACATGGAACCCATGCCATGAAAATGCAGCCGTGGAAAAACGTTTCCGAAATGTCGATAATCCTCATATCAAAGGGGTGGAAATCAATTGGCGTGATAATCCGCAATTTCCTGAAAAACTCAATCGTGATCGAATGGACGATTTGCAGCAAAGACCAGAGCAGTATAACCATATTTGGGAAGGCGAATATCTCCAAGCTGTGCAAGGGGCTTATTATCAGAAATGTCTGCTGGAAGCCGAAATGGAAGGGCGGATTACCACTGTTCCACGGGATCCTTTGATGCAGGTGAGAATCTTTTGGGATATCGGGGGAACAGGAGCAAAGGCTGATGCTACCGCATTGTGGGTGGCGCAATTTGTTGGACGGGAAATCCGAGTGCTCGATTATTATGAAGCCCAAGGACAACCTCTCTCAGAGCATGTGGGCTGGGTCTTTCAAAGGGGATATGAAAAGGCTCTTATGGTCTTGCCTCATGATGGCGCAACAAAAGATCGTGTCTATAATGTGAGTTTTGAAAGTGCCCTTCAACAAGCCGGTTTTCAAACCAAAATAATTCCTAACCAAGGAACAGGCGCTGTGAAAATGCGTATCGAAGCCGTAAGGCGGTTGTTTCCTGCACTATGGTTTAATCGTGAAACGACATGTGCGGGCAGAAAAGCGCTTGCTTGGTATCATGAAAAGCGCGACGAACAGCGCAATATCGGACTAGGGGCTGAACATGATTGGGCTAGCCATGGGGCCGATGCCTTTGGACTGATGTGTGTGGCTTATGAACAACCAAATGCTAAAGCGCGAAAAAAACCTTATCGCTCGTTTCACCATTCTCAAACTTCATGGATGGCTTTTTAATGAATATGTCTACAAATTCTTCTTTTGATCAAATCGAAACGCTTGAAAATCAAGCTCTCTTTAAAAAACTCGTGGGTTGGTATCAGGATGATATTGATCATGTCGAAAAATGGCGAAAAAATGCCCAGGAAGATTACGATTTTTATAATGGACGGCAATGGAATGAGCAAGACCTTGCCGTCTTGCACGAACAAAACAGACCCGTGATGACTTTTAACCGTATTGCGCCTTTAATTAATGCCGTGATTGGGGCTGAGCGCAATAATAAAAGGCAAGTGCAATTTATTCCACGACAAGAAGGGGCTGCCTTTGCAAACCAGATTTTGACAGGAGCAGCCGAATGGTTTCGCGATGAAGCCGACGGGGAATACGAAGATTCCGATGCTTTTCAAGATGCAATTATTTGCGGAATGGGCTGGACAGATACACGCCTTGATTATGAACAAGATCCCCAAGGAAAACCAATCATTGCACGTTTAGACCCGATGAAAATGGTGTGGGATGCAAGTGCTGTTAAGTCTAATCTTATTGATGCACAACGCTTATGGTATATTGATGAAAAACCTCTTGCCGTAGCGCAGGAAATGTTTCCAAATGTTCATTGGAGTGATCTTCATGCGGATTGGGTGAAACATCAGAGCTTTTTACAGCCAACCAGCAATGGGATGACACAAAGTTATCAGTCCGAGAGGGGGGATCAAGGAGAAGAGGGGAGCGGCTATCAACGTCCTAAAATGGTGACATTGGCAGAATGTCGCTGGTTTGAACGCGAGGTGGTTTATAAAGTCCTTGAGCCTCAAAGTGGAAGGTTTGTCGATTATTCAGAGCAGGATTTCCAAAATTTAAGCAAAACCTTTCCTCATGTTCAAGCAACAAGGTTGAACAGAAAAATTGTCAAACGGGCATTTTTAGGTAGAAAGCTGCTTGAAGCGCCTGATAAGCCCTTGGTTCCACCCAATCAATTGGGATGGGAGTGTATTACCGGTACTTTTGATAAGTTAAGTCGGCAATTTTACGGAATTGTGCGCCCTACAAAAGATCCGCAACGGTGGGCAAACAAATATTTTAGTCAAGTAATGCATTTGCTCAATAGCCAATCAAAAGGCGGCATTATGGCAGAACGCGATGCTTTTGATGATGATCGACAAGCCGTCGAGAGTTGGGCTAGAGCTGATAGTATTACTTGGTTAAAAAGTGGGGCTGTGTCTGGCGGAAGAATCCAACCTAAACCCGTGGCGCAATTTCCGCAAGGTTTTTTTCAATTGTTTAATGAAGCAAAGAGTGCTCTCGAACAGGTGACGGGGTTGTCTTCTGAATTTATTGGGACGCGAGCTGTCAATCAGCCCGGCATTCTTGAACAACAACGGCGACAATCGTCACTTAATCTTTTGGCTTCCTTTTTTGATGGGTTGCGTCGATATCGGCAACGACAGGGAAAAATTATTCTCTATCTTATTCAAAATTATCTCTCCGATGGGCGGTTGGTGCGTATTGCTGGTGATGAAAATGCCCAGTATGTGCCGCTGACACGCGAAATGGTGACAAGCTTGGAATATGATATTGTCGTGGATGATGCGCCAACAAGTCTTAATGAAAAAGAGCGTACTTTTGCACTGATCATGCAATTGCTTCCTTTGATGCAAAATTTTACAACGCCTGAGATTATGCTCGATCTTTTACGCTATTCGCCTTTACCGGCTTCACTTATTCATAAAATTGCGATAAAGGCGCAAAACTCTTTTCAAGAAGAGCAAAATGCCTCAGCGCAGATGGGGGATAATGTGGGGACAGAGCAGATAATGCAGATGTTGCAGACAGCAAAGGCTCAACAATAGGGTGCTTTGTCATGCGTGACTTCTGATAAACGCCATATATCATAAATTGCTTATCGATTTTCGTAGTGCATGGGCTCCCTTTTCTTAAAAGAACTGTTTTGTAGGGCAGTGTTGTTGGGAAAAGTAGGGTGGAGAGGGGAGTTTTGCCGTCATGTGGGGTGGAGAGCATTGGGGGGAATACTGGTGCTCAAATGATGGGAGAACATTGAGGGGATAAGTGCTTATGGGCTGTTTTATCTGAAAAATTTGATTTTATTGTTTAAAAAAAGAGAAGGCTAATGTCATGGATCAAGAACACTTAACGCCGGCAGAACAAAACCAATTGAAACAAGATTTTCTGGTCTCAACACAAGAGGGAGAAGATGGTGAAATTGCAAGAGAAGAAAAAACTCTTGAAGATAATTTTCAAGGGCAAGTGCATCAACAACAGTACTCTTCGCAAAAGGCTGGAAAAGAGGTTCAAGGGGGAGAAGATGTTCCACCAGATCCGCAAAAAGACTTTATGGGCTATATGCAATGGTTGGGAAAAACACTCCAAAAACAAGGGCTTGTACATGAAAAACAACAGCCTTCTCTTGCTCGCGAAGCAGAACAGTTGCATGCATTTTTTCAGCAGTCTGTTGCCAGTGTTAAACAAAAGCATCATGATTTTGATCAAGCAGCTGATTTTATTTATGAAACGCGGGCTAAACAGTTGGCAGCTTGTGCTTCGCTCTATCCTGAGATGGCCGATCCCAAAAATATTGATGCGTTGATTGGTGATGAGTTGAAGCAGATCTTGCGCGATTGTGCGCAAAAAAATCAAAATCCGGCTGAAGTGATTTACTCTATTGCACAAAAAATTGGCTACACAAATGTTCCCAATAACATGGGTGAAAATTTACAGGAAAGACACAATTCTGCACGTACTCTTGCTGCTTATAACGGCTTGACGCCAAATGGGCCGATTTCTTTGGATATGCTTGATAAAATGTCAGAAGCAGAGTTTAGCGCTTGGGTTGCTGATCCTAAAAATAAAGCCGCTTTTAATCGTTTAATGGGGGGAAGAGAATTTTAAAAACAAGAATGTGGCAGGTGTTTTTTGCGGGAATGTTAAGAGGCTTTTGGTGCAGGAGAATGCGGGGGGTGTTTTTTGCGGGAACGTTAAGAGGCTTTTAGCGCAGAAGAATGCGGGGGGTGTTTTTTGCGGGAACGTTAAGAGGCTTTTAGCGCAGGAGAATGCGGGAGTGTTTTTTGCGGGAGCGTTAAGAGGCTTTTGGCGCAGGAGAATGCGGGGGGATTTCTTAAACACGGATGTGGAGAGGAGAGCTCTTATAAGGGGGAGGCAGACGCTAACAGAAATTAGATAAAACTCACAAACAACCTATTCACCATTTGAAATGAAATGTGGTGTTTTAACAACCGGCGCTTTGCCGGGTTTTTTATGTCAATAAAACTTTTAGAGGACAAAATGACTGTAACTTATATCGGACTTAATGACCCAATGGCAGTGCGCACATGGTCTAAATTACTAAACCAAGAAGTCTCAAAAGCACTTCCAATTGCACCGTTGATTGGAAATGATTCAAACAGTATCGTACAATTAAAAGATGAAACCACGAAAGCAAGTGGGGATGCTATTAGCTTTAATTTGCGTGTGCAGTTGCTAGGCGATGGGGTGAGTGAAGGGCAGACATTGGAAGGCAATGAAGAAGCTTTACAGTTTCTCAATGATCGCTTGGCAATTAATGAACTCGTTCATGCTGTGCGTGTCAAAAATGAGGGAACGATTGATCAACAACGAATTCTCCATGATTTGCGCACCGAGGCAAAAAATGGTTTGGTTGATTGGTATGCAGATCGTCTGAGTATGATGTTCTTCATTCAAGTTTGCGGGTATACCGCAAAAACAATTAACTTTGAAGGACGCACGATTACCCTTAAACCAGTTCATTATGGGTTTAATGCGCCAACGGCACCAACCAATAAACGTGTGGTACGTCCTAATGATAAAGCAAAAGATGAGGACTTAAAAGAAGACGATGTTTTTGATCTCAGCTTGATTGATAAAGCAGTTGAACGGGCTAAATTGGCAAATCCTAAAATTAGACCTGTGCGGATTGATGGCGAAAATGTCTATGTGCTTTATCTACATCCAACCCAAGTGACACAATTGCGAACCAATACTGATGCGGGGCAATGGCTCGACATTACTAAGGCAATCTATAGTGGAAGTCGTATCAAAAATCCGCTCTATGATGGGTCTTTGGGCATGTATAATGGTGTGGTTTTGCGCGAAGCTGAACATATTACCGAAGGGGTCGAAGCTGGAACCGCTAACAAAGCTGTACCAAATGTGCGGCGGGCTGTTCTGCTTGGTGCGCAGAGTGCTGTGATTGCTTTTGGTAAAGATCGAGGGGCGACACGCTATAAATTGGTGGAGGAACTCTTCGACTATGAAAGAGAATTCGGGGTTGCGGCAAAAACCATTATTGGTATGAAAAAAACTTGCTTTACCTTGCCAGGAAGTACGCAAGGGGCTCAGGATTTTGGCACTATTGTCATTCCAACTTATGGAGCACCCGCTTAAAGCGAACGCTTGCTCTCTTCCCCCAACAAGAGGGATCTGTTGGGGGAAAAATTTAAAATGCTTCCAGAAACAAGGACAGGCCTATGACCACTTTATCCACTGATCCCCAAAATCTAAACCTTACACATTCAGACCATTCTAAAACGCTTGCTTATATGGTCGCGCTTATTCAAGATGAAATTGACGATACAACAGCGGAATATTCCCTGCAAATTCAAGATTCAATTTTTACGGCTTTGCGTTTGTGTGAACGCGAACCCTTTTTCTTTAATGAAAAAAGAGAAAGGACGTTTAAAACACAAAGTGGTAAAACATGGTATGGGCAAGAAGAAGGGGTTTTTATTGAAGCAGAAAAGAGTTTGGAGGGCGTCTTTTTAGTAACAAAGAGTGCAACACCAACAAAGTTGTTCTTTAAGCCCTTGGAAGTGTTGCATCAACAATATGGTATGCATCCTGCGCTAGGAACGCCATTCTTTTATACCTACCTTGATCAAAAAATAGGACTCTTTCCAACACCAGAACATGTGGAAGCTGTACAGCTTTCTTATGCTCCTGTTCATTTTGCCGATGAACAGCTGAAAGAGGATGATAACCCTTGGTTGATTTATGCTTTTGATCTTATTAAAGCACGAGCAAAATATGAACTTTATAAAAATATTCTTAAAGATCCTGAATATGCCGCCGTTTCTTTCAGAGATTTTCAAGAACAGCTTCAAGCTTTGCGCATTGAAACATCGCGCCGAAAAGGTTCTTCAAAGATTCGCCCAATGCGTTTTTAAAAGACTTTTTTCCAAATCGTTTATGGCTGGCGTTGAAGGTTGGTTTGGCACTGGTGGCTGGTTTGTCACTTATGGCTGGATTTGCGCGTTGGTGTTGATGGTGAAGGGCTGGTGGATGGCGTTGGGGTGGCCATTATTTATGGTATCGTTTTTTTTTTGGTGCGTTAAACAACCTAAGGTTGTTTATTTTTTGAATTTTATGCCTTTAGAGTTTTAAGGGCTTTTGTGGTTTTTTATCCATAAGCCTTGGTATTTTGAATGGCACTGAGCTTTTCAAAGATTTTATGGGGGCTTTTGATGGCTCTTTCCCCCGTCATTGTGGGGGGTGATTGCGGGCAGTTGATTTTGGTTTGGCGCTGGTGGATGGCGTTGGGGTGGCTATTATTGATGGTATCGTTTTTTTTGGTGCATTAAACAACTTTAGGTTGTTTATTTTGTTGAATTTTATGCCTTTAGAGTTTTAAGGGCTTTTGTGGTTTTTTATCAATAAGCCTTGGTGTTTTGAATGGCACTGGGCTCTTCAAAGATTTTATGGGGGTCTTGATGGCTTTTTTCCCAATCGCTGATTATCGACCCGATGTGGCGGATATCAATGGAATTTTTACCGATGAACTTGTTAATGTGCTCCCAGCTGATGGCTCCTATATCCCTATGCCAAGTTTTGAGCCTTTATCAGAGCCTTGTCCGGAGCCAATCTTAGGCACTCTTGCGGTTAAAACAAAAAATGGGGTTTCTATTATTGTCGGGACAAGAGATAAAATCTACTTACTTGATAATACAACAATGAACTGGAAAGATATTAGCCAAAAAGGAAAACCTTATCTGGCTAATGTTGATGCTCCGTGGTCTTTTGCTTTGTTTGGTGATTTTATCATTGCTGTGAATGCCAATGATAAACCACAAGTGATTGATATTAATCATGATAAAACATTTAGAAATTTAGGAGGAAATCCACCACAGGCAGGGATTGTTCGAATCTGGGGAGATTTCGTTTGTTTGATGAAATTAACCGAAAATCCAAGACGGGTTCATTGGTCTGGATTAAATGATGCTGAATTTTGGACCGTGGGAAAAAAAAGTTGTGATTATCAAGATTTTCCTGATGGCGGATTCGTCCAAGGGGCAACGGAGACAACAAATCCAATTATCTTTATGCGTTCTGCAATCTATGCTGGTTCTTTTATTCCTGGCTCTAAGATTATTTTTAGTTTCCAAAAAATCCACGATAAACGAGGCGCAAAAAATGCTGAATCAATTGTTTGTAGAGGCGATTTAGCATTCTTTGCCGATGAGGGCGGGTTTTATCAAATAACAAATGAGGGACAGATTATACCCATTGGGTTCGAAAAAGTCGATCGAACGATGACCGCAAAATCAAGGAAGGATAATCTGTACACTCTGTCTGCTGCTATCGATGGGGTGTATAATCGTGTTTATTGGATGGTTGATTCTGATGAGAACCTTCATAAACGTATCTTGCTCATTTATGATTGGGGATTGCAAAAATGGACAAAAGCTCTCGTCGATATCAAAATGATATTGCCTATTTTCTTAGCCGGAACAACCCTAGAAGGTCTTGATTTTGTGACTAAGAATATTGACGATTTGTCCTTTTCTCTCGATAGTAAAGCTTGGAAAAATGAATCGCCTATTCTGGGGGCATTTGATCAACAGGGGAGACTGGGTTCGTTTTCTGGGGGTCCTATGGCTTGTGTCGTGACATCACAAGAAATGGGGCAGACAAATGGCATGATAACACGGGTGAAAAATATTATGCCTCAAGTCAATAGTGGAAAGTTTTATTTGTCTGTGGGAATGCGCTTTCGACAATCTCTTGAAGAGGAAACTGTTTGGTTGCCAGAAAAACAGCCCTCTTATAATACTGGACAAATTCACTGTCGTGCAAGGGCACGGTTTTATCGCTTTAAATTGCGTATTCCTGAAGGGGTGAATTGGACTCATGTCACTGGATTTGATGTGGAATTGACGCGGGCCGGCATGCGATAGGCATGCCCTTTTGTAATACCATGCGATAGGCTCAAGCCTCTATTATTAAAGAACAAATGCCCCATAGGCTTCCCAAACCTTTATAAACAAAGGCACAATGCGATAAGCTGTGTCTTTATAATATGAAGAACAAGGTGGTGCGTTATGTTTCATGCTTTTCTGCGATAAAGGAAAAATAGGCTGCACCATGGTTTATTTTTATAAAGAAAAAAGTTCCCTCTTTGTTGTGACAAAGGGATGATGGGGCTTTTTTTCTTTTATTGTGCGGGGGGCATGGAATGCGTGAAGTATGCATGGGGATGCGTATTGCTCAAATGGGGGAAATGATAAAGCTGAAAGAGCTAAAATTATGATACAAGAGAGTCAAGATTTATATTCTGCTCATCTGACAGAGCAGTGGCCATGGGGAAAAATAGCTCCCTATCAAGAGGCACTCAATGCTGCATTGAAAAAATATGCGCAGCGCTTTCCGGATGATGTTTGTCTGGAAAAAATTGCTGAAGAAATCGCTACAGGACAAGCACAATTGTGGCTGGTCTTAAAAAATAAAATCCAATTTAGTGCTTTTGCAATTACCAAAGTTGAAATAACCCATACGGGAAAAAAATGCGTCGTTCTCTCAGATCTTGCGGGAGAGGGAGGGCTGAAATTGGTCAAGTTGATTGATGAAGTCGAAAAATGGGCGCGAACAATCAATGCGGACGAAATGCACATGTTTGGAAGAACTGGATGGGCGAAAAAGCTCGCTCATCACGGATATTCTCGTAATCTTATTCAATATAGAAAGGTTCTGGGTTCATGAGTAGAAAAAAAACACCTCAAGTGCAGACAACAACACAAACAAATGCACCACCCGCTTGGGCTGCTGATATTCTTAAACAAGCCAGTGCTAACGCGCTTGGACTTTATAATAAAGGAATTGGCGGAAACGTTTATCAGGGAGAGAGAGTTGCCGGTCTTAGCGATATGACAAAAAATGCGCTAACTGGTTTACAACAAGCAGCTGGGCTCTATAATAATCCAACGGTAACGCAATGGTTGAATGCACCAACCAACAGCGCTACAAATCTTTCCGGTATGGCTAAGGGAAGCTGGATTGGAAGCAATAGTAAATTTAATACTGCATTGCAAAATGCTCTGAATAAAACTTCTGATGCGATTAATCAATCTATGTCTGGGGCAGGACGTTATGGTTCTGGCGCTCATACTGGTGTGCTGGCCGATGAGTTAGGCGCCTTGGCAACAAATGCTGCGGTACAGCAGTATAATCAAGATATTAATAATATGATGAACGCGAACCAGATGATTGATCGCTCTCAGCAGGATCAGGTTAATGCAGCAAATAGCTATTATCAAGGACAGAGTAATGCGCAAAGCAATGCTTTGAAAGGAGGAATGATTCAAGATATGAATCGTCAAAATGTCTTAGATGCGGAGCGCCAAAAATGGTCAGAAAAAGATAATCAAGATTGGAATCGCTTAGAACGCTTGTTACAGGTAGGAACACAGGCCGCTGGAAATTACGGAACAACTTCAGGAAAATCTACAACAATACCTTCTGTTACAAAAGATCCGTTGCGTGATGCGCAGCAAGTGCTTGGATTGGTCGGAGGAATTTTAGGGCTTTGTGATGTGAGAGCAAAAGAAAATATTATCCCTGTGGGGCAGAAAAAGGGATATCCACTTTATACCTTTAATTATAAGGGAAATCCACAACGTTATCAGGGCGTTATGGCGCAAGACGTGTTGCGTGTGAACCCTGAAGCTGTTTATGTCAATGCGAAAACAAAGTTATTGCATGTTGATTATGACAAAATAGGCCTGAAAATGGAAAAAATGAAAATGGAGAAAATGCCGGCATCTAAAAATAAAATTGCGGCTTTCTTTTCTTCATTTTTTGCTCGTTTTCCCTTTTTGAAAAAAGAGTATCTTCTATGAGCTCGATTTATGATTGGTCAATTGTTGCATCAGAAAATGCTTATGTCGACGAGAATATAAACTGGGCAGAAGGGCAACCGCCAAGCACAGTCAATGATAGTGCTCGCGCTATGATGCAACGCATCAAAGAATATTTGTTGGATAATGGGGGCGGGATTGAAACACAGTTTACTGTCGATGTGAAAAATGAGAGAACGTCACTTCGTTTGGCAACAAAGTCTTTTTTTGAGACTTATATGGATGGCATTGTTGTGCGCTTTAAAGCACAAGGCGTCAACAGAGGAATAACAAATATTTCTTTAAATCAATTGCCGCCAAGACCAACTTATATGGCAACGCCAGAGGGTATTATGCCTTTAAAGGGCGGGGAAATTCAAAAAGGGGGGCTTTATGAGATCGTCTATACGCGTGATATTGCCGGAAAAAATGCTGATGGCTGGTTTTTAACCAATCCTACTATAAAACTTCCTGAAATTCCGCCCTTTCCTCCTTTGCCTGAAACTTTTTCTTCTGGATTTATCGGGACTTTTGCTACAGAAAAAATACCCTCTGGATGGTTACTGTGTGATGGTAAAGAATATTCGCGAAGGAACTATGCTAATCTCTTTGCTGTTCTGGGAGAAACATGGGGAAAAGGAGACGGGAGAACAACATTCAATGTTCCCGATTTGCGTGGAATGTTTTTACGGGGGCTCGATAGTGGAAAAGAAATTGATAAAGGACGTCGCTTGGGAAGCCGACAAGAAGAGTCTTTTAAATCTCATACCCATGAAGGAAAAACAGATTCAACAGGTAACCACCAGCATAGTTATCCAATGATTGAAAAGGTAGTTTGGGATATGAATCACGGTGAATATTATAGAAATCTGGCTCAAATTTACAATAAAAATTTGTTGACAGGTCCTGCGGGAGAGCATGAACATAAGGTCTTGTTGCAAAAAACAGGGGGAGATGAAACACGTCCTGTCAATGTGGCGGTGGTTTATGCTGTCAAAGCCTGAGAATGAAAGCTGTGTGAGAGAAAGATAAAAATGCTAAAATGTTTGTTATGAAAAAAAGTCTTATTGAATATAAAGTCTTATAGAATATATTGTGCAGAAAGTTTTGAGGCGCTTTAGAAAAAACTCAACTCTCTTTATTATTTTATTTTTTGTGCTGCCTTTGTTGGATGTCTAAAGGTAAGTTTGCCTATTGTTCTTTAGAGGATCAAGACAGTGATTATTGAAGGTAGAGGGAGAACAAAAAAAATTTCTTTATTCATGGCGTTTTTTACTGAGGAATAAAGATTTTATCCCAAATGCCTCTCTCTTGTGGTGTCGTGATCCATTATTTCAAGTGCTGGGGTTAAAGCGCTGCTGTGCGATGACAAAAAAACCATGGGTAAAATTTATCCTATTATACCGTAAAATACCGTCATTAAAACACTATTATTGAAGGTGGTGATATCAGTAAGATAGCTTAAAGTATTTAATACATTAGCAACTGTTCTGGTGAGGATTTGCTTGGTTAAGTATTATGCAAGTGAATCATATAAATAATGAGCAGATATGGAGCCCCTTCAGAGGAGTTGGATTGTTTACAAACCGATGTGGGGCTAAAACCTTTGTCCTTTGAGGGTGGTGGGAAGAGGTCAACGGATATGTTTATTTAAAGCGAGAAAAAGCAAAATGGAGCGCTCCCTTTTTTGGCAAAGCGTGTAGGAAAAAAGCCCCTCTTTGTTTTCAAAATGGGTGCACTGTTGGCAAGAGCAGCAGGTTGGCGATGCGTTGTAGTACATGGTGAGGCATTGAACCCTCTGAGATGGCATTTTGTGCTTATCAGGCAACTTCTTGAAACAGGATGAGAGTGATACGAGAAAATCTATAAGACAATAGTTTATCCCGTTGTGTTGTAAAATACCATTGTTTGAGATGCGGTTAAAATTTTATGCATGGGGTGTTTTTCGTCTGTGCGTATTCCTAACGCAGCATTTTTTTGTAGAGTAACTCTGGACAGGGGATACATTACAAGGATGCGTTTGAAGGGAGAAGCCAAGTCAAATCTGTTAGATAAGAAGCCAGATTGTTTACAAACCATTGTTTATTGATTGCCATTATTTAAAGACCGGTGTGGGCTTTGTCCTTTTGGGAAAGGTTGATACAGCATGCAAGGTGACATGCATTTCTCTTTGGTTTTAGGTGGTAAAATCATCATTTTAGGTGGAAAACAGAGTATAATCTAAAAAAATACCTTGTAAAAATTTTCGATGAGGAATTTTTTTTCAAAAGCTCTTCATATGGTTTTCTGAGGTTTTCTGAGGTTTTCTGAGGTTTTCTGAGGTTTTCTGAGGTTTTCTGAGGTTTTCTGAGGTTTTCTGAGGTTTTC
>NZ_JBHIPA010000008.1:8713-16748 GCF_042195845.1 Bartonella sp. AP4SXKL | reverse complement strand
TGAGAAATGCAAGAGCCGTACAACGGAAAAAGATATGCAAATGCTTAATGCGCGTTTAGCTTATCAAAAAGGGGGATATAATGGCACTTTTTCCATTTTCTATTGCTGATATTGATGATCCGGAATGTATTCGTGTGGTTCTTTATGCTAGCGGAAGAATGGGACATGCTCCTTTAAACGCATTGTTGAAGAAAGCATATGAAGATATTACAAAAATTGCAAAGCGCATGGATGCTTTAGAAAAAAAATTAAATGCTCTAGATCTTACCAATGTCGAACAGAAAAAAAATGAGAAAGAAGAGAAGCAAGACAGTATTAATAGTGTTGTGAGTGGTGGAATAACGACACCAAACAGTTTTGTGAGCGCACCAGAAATTAAAACAGAATCATCGTCCGTTGGAGACATATTTTTTTCTCCAATATACGAGGCGCCAAAAATAGACTACAGCTCTTTTATTTCAAAATTTACAGCACATAAGCCGCTAGGAATATACAGTAGTGTTGCTCAAAACATCAGTGTTGAGCATTCTAGAGAGATTTCTTCTTTGTTAGAAAAGGAAAAATAGAAAAGAGTGATCATAACAATATGTATGGGTTGAAGCTATAGATGAGATAAACCTGATTTATATCTTCGGTGGGGATTGGAATTGCACTCTGTTTGAGATGTTAAAAAAGGGTAAAAATTGATAGAGAAGCGTTGTTGCAGGATAAGTTGATCATGCGTTGTTGGGGAGAGTAGGGCGCATATTGAAATCTAAGGGCAAGTTTTTAAAGCCTACAGAGCAAGGAGCCATGCCCAAATAGAAACGCATGGCAAAAGAAGCTTTAAAAAGATAAAAAATCGTGCAATCATTTTAAAAAGCTTTTGGATAGAGCGTTTGATGATTTTAACTCTATAAATAATTTGCGGTTTTTACGCTTTTTTAAAAGAGAAAAAGTGCAGATCCTCGCAATTTTAATTTGTTAAAAATCCCATAAAAAGAAAATGTTAATTGCCAAAAGGACAAAAGCAGAAAAATGCCTATAAAAAAATCATGCGTATCGTTGTGTTTTTTCTTATAAAGAAGAGAAATGCTGTACTGTTGGAGCAGGCTTGAAGGCTAACGTTTCACTTGTTTTCTTATCAGACAAGATTGTACAAGCGGTTGTTGATTTGTC
The DNA here is from genome assembly GCF_042195845.1 of Bartonella sp. AP4SXKL. Taxonomy (NCBI): domain Bacteria; kingdom Pseudomonadati; phylum Pseudomonadota; class Alphaproteobacteria; order Hyphomicrobiales; family Bartonellaceae; genus Bartonella; species Bartonella sp. AP4SXKL. Next base: position 15,590 of record NZ_JBHIPA010000008.1, on the reverse strand, counting down.
TTATCCTGTTTATGCTGTAAAGACTGTCCTTTCAGGTGTGATGATATAAGGCAAGTCTCTTTGTAAGAGCTTCCATGATACAAAAAGTGTTTTTTAAAGGGCGTGGCAAATATTTAAGGCAGGCTTATTTGTTGAGCTTTAAGTTTAAATCAATCACATGTGAGAAAGCCAAATGGACCCCACTGCAATCTGGGCTGTTGATAAATCAGATTGGGTGAAGAATCTTCATCTTTTGAAGTGGTGAATGTAAGTTAAGAAAAACCAGCTTTTACAAGCGTAAAAGAACGGGTCTTATTATAATTATGGACTTAAATCATGTGTGTTTTTTCATGGATTATATTGAGATAAAGCTACAAAGTATTTTGATTTATTTGATACGTTTTTATTTTAGAAAGTGTATTGTTATAAACAGCTCTCCTCAATACGAATGTATCATTATTTATACTCTTTTTGGATATTTTTATAAATATAATTAAAAAGCTTGCAATACTATACGTTTTGTGTATAAGTATTTATTATTGATTTCTTTTGTATTTTATTTAGTTATATCTCTATTCATAAGCCGCGCCTTTAAATGGTGCGGCTTTTTTTACTTTCTAATAACAGGGGCGCTATATATTTGTTATTGAGATGGCTTTGGATATTTTTCTCATTATTGTATTTTGTGATTTCATTTTGCAGTGAAATCTTTAAATTCTTGTGTGTTTTATCCCAATAGGGAAGATTCAAATAAAAATGCAGGCGTCTGGGTTTGGTTTCTTTGCTTTGGTTGGGGGGCGTTGAATAGTTAAAGAATCTTTGTGATTGTTTGACGGAGAATGATATGAGGTGAAGCATAAAATGGTGGCGCATTTGAAGGGCCATTATCATACATGCCAGCATGGTCAAAAATGCAAATGTGTCTTTAACAGTGTTTGTTGATCTCGATTAGAAAGTCCATTCTTTTTTGTTAGGAGTTTTACATCTATAATCTCTTATCTTGTTTTAGCGACTGCTTTTTGAGGGGGCGGTAATAGAAGGCGTATAAGATTTTATATATGAAGTGTTTGTGTGGTGAATAACGGTAAATCCATTGAGCACTCCCATCTTTACGCTTATGTAGAGGCAAGCCGGGTACTATCAGTGTATTTGCTCGCTCCCAATATTTACGACAGCCTTGGTTCGTGAGATGCTTCATAAGAGGCATATGCCTTTCTTATACAGTTTTTAATCCACATGCTAGCTCCGCTTGTAACTTGTAAGCAACATGGTTTTGATTGTTTCAATAGAAAACAAACTTCGGATGAGAGAATCCTATGGTGTTCGGGTTTCTCATTCAACATGTAAAACAATAAATATTCTTTATAAATCAATATGACATGTCTTAACAAAGACGAATTGTTTATAGATCCGCATGGATGAAGAATCTTCGTCTTTAAAAGTGGTGAGAGAAAATCATCAGCCCTATTTTTTCATAAAGGGCATGAGAAAAGTGTTTCATAAGAATTATATACGATAAGAATTATACGGTAAAAAAGAGAGTCTTTTGACATAAGAGTCTTGATCGTTTGCGGCTATAACCTGTATTGTGTACACAGATACTTCTATCATTTTTTGCTGTAAAAGCTTCTCTTGGGATATTAAAGGGTACAATCTTTATGGAAAAAAGAATCCGAGCAAGACAAAAGGCTTATTTCAAAAGATTATATCGCAAGATTGCTTTTGTTTGCATAATACTTTTTTGTATAGTGTTTTTGTGTTTTGTTGTTGCAAAGGTGGTTAGTTATTTTTCTTCTCATAAAAAAGTAACACAACAAGCACCCGTTGAATTGGTTATTCCTGTTTTTGATCTACGCGTATATTGCAAGGAAATTTCTGCCTCCGTTATGCCCGATATGAAAAGAGAGGTTTATCAGCATTGTCTTAATTTGGAAAGTGAGGCCTATTTTGCTATTCGTGAAATGTGGGATAAGCTTTCTGATAGTGCTAAAAAACAATGTTTGACGAGGGTCCGTCCTGGGGATGGAAATTATTTTCTCTTACGAGACTGTTTTCTGAATGAAAGAGAAAATAAAACAGGCAAAAGGCGCAATTACTTTTAAGTTTTTATATGGAAAGTTAAAAGGATGCGAATTTTGATAAAAAGATAAAAGCCTCTTAAATGACTATCTGCCTCATGACCAATAGCAGCTTGATTTATTTATCTTGTTATATCGCACTTCTTATTTAAGGTGTGGCGACATAAGGTATGGATGGCCTCCTTGAAATGTTTAAGGGGGCGTGGTGGAGTTTCAGGAGGATTTGTTGCGCTTTTTTAAGGGAAATAACGAGTGTGGGAAATCCATTTCGTGATGGTTTTGGTGAATGGTATAATGGTAAAACCATCATGAAATGTATAAAATTTATAAAGCAAGTTCATCTTTATGGTTTAAACAAAGAATAAGCCGGTACTATCTCACACTTTGCTCGCTCCCAATGGTGCTCTCGACAACCCTTTAGCCTTAGAGACGGTTCATAAGAGGCACTTTTAGTCTTTTTATCGTTTTTACTCCACGCAGGTTTTCCCACATGTAACATGCAAGAAAAAGAGATTGATTCAACAGCAAACAGATTGAGGATGAAAAATCCTACGGTATTAATTTTCTTACTCAACACAAAAAATATGAATTATCATTACAAATCAATTTAGTGTATGAATTTTATAAGTATTTTCATTGTTAACAGACCAGTGTGATTTGAGAACCTTCATTCTTTGAGGGTGTAAGTCAATAGACATGACAAAAATGAGTAAAAAACATTCCTTTTATAAACATTTACGGCTTCTTCATGCGTAAAGCGCTGTGCTGGGTTTAAAAATGTGCTTGTTTTATAATTCTAGTTTTCTTTATCAGAAAAGATAAGTAAGGAAATACGTTAGGCCATTCTTATTGATAGGCTTTGAGGAGGGTATTTTTTTGAGAAGAAGCTGATTTTTAAAAAAGTGTGACATATTGGTCGTTTTTTTCATAATTTGATATTTTTTTGTATTTAAATATTTTGTTTTTAAGCTCAATTTGTTATAAATAAAAACTGTGATTAACTTAAAAACTCTATGGGTTAAAATAAAAATTGATAGTATCATTGACTTGTTTGGGAAAGAAGATTGATCTCTTGGTGATTATAGGGCTTGAATAATACTTCGTGTTAATCTATCTATAAAAGTTAAGAGGTTTTGTGAGGCGATCGTGGATTATCGCTCGCAAGGGGTTGCTTTAGCGATGAAGAGAGGCTATATTTATAAAATAAAGAGGTTCGCGCAGTGACTCGTTGGGATGGAAGTGCTTGTGAGTTAAATGCACGAGGGGGTAGAGGATATCGGCGTTTTTAGGAGCGGTGGTTTTAGAGCAAAAAAGGAAGCTTCTAGTATTCTCTGGCAGGAATTTTTTCTTTGTCAGGTGTGTTATATGTGTGTTTTCCTTTTTGTTTTCCACAAGATAATTATTTTTTTAGTGAAATATGGTTTATTTTAAAAAAAACACTTGGCATTTTACGTGAACATCATTAGGTTTCTGCTGTTTGACAGAGAAAAAGGGAATTTTTGATTTACGATTTCCCTGCTGTTTTGTGATTTTCAAGAAAATATATGCTTTTATCAATATCAGTAGGGTTCGTTTGAGTGAAATAAACGCGGATAGCTTGATAATCGTATGTTAAACATGATCAGCATTATCAAAAGATAATGTAATGAGGAAGCGTCAATTAAGACACACATAAGACAAACACTCCAAAAAGGGATAAAGATGAGGCCACAACAAAATAGACGGGTACGCGGTCGCAATAATAACAATAATGGTAATAACAATAATAATCGTCGCGGTCCTAATCCGTTGTCTCGCAATTATGAAAGTAGCGGTCCGGATGTTAAAATTCGCGGGAATGCTCAGCAAATTGCCGATAAATACATAAGCCTTGCGCGTGATGCACAAGGTGCAGGTGATCGTGTTATGTCGGAAAATTATTTACAACATGCCGAGCATTATTTGCGTATTATTTTAGCAGCAGCTGGGCAAATGTCTCAATCGGTTCGGCGTGATGAAAATCGTGGTGATGAAAACGAAAATCGTGATGAAAACAATGGGCAAGAATGCGGTGAAATAAATCTTGATGGTGAAAAAAAGGATGCTGTCGAGGGTGATACAGATGTATTACAAATGTCGTCGCAAAAAAATGGCAATGGCCAATATGATAAAGCGCAAAATGGGGATGCGCGTGAAAACGCTTTAGAGGCTCTATCGGATGAAAAAACAGATCAAGAGCACTGCCTCTCTGAGAAAAATGTTGAACCTGTCAAAAAAATACGTCGTTCTCCTCGTCGACGTACTGTACGGACTCAAGATGAATCATCTCTTGAGCTTTCACTTACAACAGCAGAAAGCTCTAGCAATGGAGATGCATCAACAGCAACAAAAACAGCAACAAAAGAGGATTCTTCTTTGCCTGGATTAGGTGAGGGGATACAGAGAAAACCACGCCGTCGCCGAGTGGTCAATCTTGAGGCAGAGGAAAATGTTTAAACCTGAAGGGTGCTGTGTAAGCGCGCTTGTGTGGTGATGTTATTGGTATCATGATAATAAATTATAATATACTCAAGAAGCTTCTTGCGCTTTCCTTGAGTTTTCACGGGGCTGTATTGAGACTTAATGAAGGCTGTTGACAGAAAAGATTGCCTCTTTGCTGAGATTTAAGTAAGGGGATACAGGGGAAGATGCGTCGTCGCTCAAGTGGTCAATCTTGAGGCAGAGGGAAATGTTTAAACCTGAAGGGTGCTGTATAAGCGCTTGTGGTGATGTTATTGGTATCATGATAGTAAATTATAATATGCTCAAGAAGCTTCTTGCACTTTCCTTGAATGTTCACGGGGCTGTATTGAGACTTAACGAAGGCTGTTGACAGAAAAGATTGCCTCTTTGCTGGGATTTAAGTGAGGGAATACAGAGAAAACCACATCCGTGTATTTTAAGAGGCAGTTCTTTTATGAAGAACGCAATGTCGTTGTTTTATTTAATTCACACTTATATTCAATGTATTCATGCCCATTTCGCACTGGTGTTCATGAATTCTATCATGTGAAATCCATCGGTTATCTTTGCTTAATAAAAGATGTAAACTGGGCGTTATTGCTTTAATTTTCAATGTTGCAACAGTTCTTCTTTTGATACCTGATCATTCATAAGAGGTATTTTATTCATCCATTTCCTTGCTGGGATATGTGAGGAAATGATTTTGATTCAGTTTTTTACGAACAGATTTGAAAGGGAGAATCTTACAGTATTTGAGGTTCTCATTTGACATGCAAAATAAATCATCACTATAAATTAATATGTTGAATTTTTGCACTCAAGAAGAGGTATTTCTTGCACGTTTATTAGCTTTTCCCAAGTGATGTCATTTTCTTAAAATGGGAATGCGTTGACAGAAAGGTTTCTTCTTTTCCAAGATTTAAGTGAGGGGATACAGTAAAAAACGCGCCGTCGCCCGTGTGGTGGATATTTAAGACTTATCACATTAATTTATAATAATAATTCATTGTTTGAATGTTAGGTGAGGGCCCCTAAACCCCTAGAATTCTCTCATTTCCAAATTTGTTCCATGTTGGATCAACAAAAACCATTCGCTTGCACGTTGCAAACGGGGAGAGCCCGTGTGGATAAATTTGTATAAGAAGGAATAAAAATGGCTCTTATGAACTCTCTCTAGGGCCAAGGATTGTGGGCAACATCCACGAGTTGGTAAAGCGTGTGATAATGCCGGCTTGCAGAAAATGTTTAAACCTTCAGAATGCTATGTCAGCGCTTATTGATGTTAGTTTTCTTAATGAGGCATTATCTTCGCTCTCTCTTTTGTTGTTTCAACAGAAAGAATGGAGACAAGTGCACCGGTATGATAATTGTAAATCATAAATTTTGTTTGTCCATCAGGGGTTAAAACTTTCAGTACAATATTGTGTTCTGAGAGGCTTTGCGACAAAATCTGTGTTTTTTCCGTTAGAGAGAGCGTATGATGGATAACGTGTGGGTTTTTGCTGAGAGAGGAAGATAGCTCTGTTTGTTTTGGCGCTGATCCGGTTTTTATCACTTTATAAACAATTAAAAACAGTACGGTTAGAATAAGGAAAAGCGTTATTAAAACGGAAATAATCATTAAACCCATAAGTTTTTTTCTCACTCGTTCTACGGCAGGGTCTAAAGGGAGATCTTGAGGCGGAGAATTTTGCTCTGTGTGATGGTCTTTTGAAGGGTGCATTCGCTTATTATCCATCATGTCTTCCATTGATTATTTTTTTGAGATCTGATGGGTTTATGCTTTTAAAGTTTTTTGTGCAAGAGGTTTGTGGAAGAAGAACGCAAAAGAGGAAGCGATGTTGGTAAAATATCTTCTTTGTGGACTGTAGACAGCTTGTCCTTTACGTTTTGGCTTTTAAGAAGAAAATTTCCACGGTTTGTTACAGACCAGATCAAGTTTACTTCTTGTTGATGTAAACTGGGTTGTACGTTTATACATTGAGCAAAAATTTGTTGTCCATAAAGTGCAAACTTTTTTGTGGACGGGACCATGGCCTGTTCACAAGCTTGAGCCGTGGGATAGATTTTAACCATTGTATTGTTCGAATAGCAACTATTAAAATCATCTGTACATGAAACTAATAAGAGGATAAAAACAAGGGGATTCATCAATTATTTTCCAAATGACAGGTTGACAGAGCGGACTCCAATTTGTCAGCCTAGGGACTTCTTCACTGTTAAACGCTTTCAAAGTTTTTTAGTTCCCCTTTGAGATGGGTTTTCCCCTTTGAGATGGGTTTTCCCCTTTGAGATGGGTTTTCCCCTTTGAGATGGGTTTTCCCCTTTGAGATGGGTTT
>NZ_JBHIPA010000008.1:0-8613 GCF_042195845.1 Bartonella sp. AP4SXKL | reverse complement strand
TCCCCTTTGAGATGCGGGTTCTATAGTGAATTAATCAAAGTCATTGGCTTGCACGTCATAAAAGGGTGTGTGTGGGGGCTCTATGTCGGTGAGTAATATTTGAAAAAAGACTGAAATGCCTCTTATGGACGCTCTCAAAGGTCAATGGCTGTTGTAACATGAGAGACAAATGGTATGATGATGCTCAGCTACTACTTTTATGAAGTGAAAAGGGGCATGAAGGTAAAGAAGGACGTGGCGTAACAAGGGGCGGTTTTGATGGTTCACTTTACGGGGGCTATTATATCTTATTTACACATACTGTTTTGAAATGAGCGTGGATGCGCTGGGAAATATTAAAAAAGTGCGTGAATGAGGAACACAAGTGTATCCTGTTTTAGGATGCCCTATTGTAACTGAAGAGGATATCTCCATTAAAGAATGCGATAAATAAAAGCATAAAATGTGTAATTTACATCAATTAATTGTCGTTGTCGTGGATGCTTTAAGCCCGTAAAGCTGAAGAGTGATGATGGATATTAGCTTTACTCCTTGAAATTTCATATTCTGCCAAAATAAAATTATATACGCATTGCGAAAATTACACAAAAAGAGATGGGTAACAGGCTCGCTTTTATTTGGCATATAAAAGCTGAAACGGTTTGCTCTTTATCGTTTTGGTTTCTGTTTTAAAATATGCCGGTTATATGAGGGATGGAAGTTGATTGACAGCGGGAATGGATTTTATGTGGCTTTCAGTTCTCATCGTTAAGGTTTTGCGGAACTATTGGGGGACTATAGAGGTTGGTTTAAAGAGGTTGGAAAATATCTTTGTGCTTAATAAACAGATGAGACATTTTGCTAAAAAAGGGGAAAATTCTCTTGTTCATTGTTTAAAATGCTCTTTTAAGAAAAAATATCAAAATAAGTATCAGGAACAGAGAGGCAATAGACAATTCCTTCTTGTGTCAATTTGAGGGAAGCTGAACCATTCACGGAAATGGGAACGATTTTTTCGAGAACGGCACTACCAAAACAGGCTTTTTTATTGTTTGTGGGAGGGATGCCGGATTCAAAATTTTCATGCCAAGTGATGATAAGTTGCGTTTTGCCATTCAGTTTTGTTTCAATTTCACAGCGTACACAGATGCTCCCCTTTTCTTGGGAAAGGGCTCCAAAAGAAAGAGAATTGACAATCAGTTCATGAAAAGCCAAACCGATATGCAAAGCGGCATTGGGAAAAAGATAAGGATCGACGCCTTCAAGTGAAAAACGTTCTGTTTCTTTCATAAAATAACCTAAAGCCTGCGTTTGGACCAATTCGCGAAATTGAGCACCGCGCCAATCGGAATCAGTGATCAGATCTTGAGAATGAGAAAGAGAATGAAGACGACCTTGAAATTTTCGTAAAAAAACCTGAAGAGATTCAGTATAGCGGGCGGTTTGGCTGGCAATACTTTGAATGATCGCTAGAAGGTTTTTAGAACGGTGACTGACTTCGCGAAGAAGGATTTTAAGCACTTGTTCACGGCGGCGTAAGCCGGAAATATTGACACCGGTGGTGATAATACCAATAATGTCTTCGTTATCATTGCGGTGGCAATCAATAGAAAATTTGTACCAAATCTCTTGTTTGTTTGTATCTTCAAAACGTGCTTCAACAGTTTGCATTTTGCCACTGGCTAAAACTTGCAGTTTGATGGTTTCCATATTGTCTGCAAGGTCAAGCGAAAAAAAGTCGCTGTCACGACACCCAACCCGCCATTTATTGTGCAAATGATGTGGCAAGTTTTCAGCCCATAAATAAACCAGATTTGTTGCCTGATAGAGAACGCAAATATCAGCACCACGAATCGCTTGCATGAGCGCACTCATATGAGATCTATCCATGGGAGGCTTTGAAAGAGGCGTAACGATCATAATTTTAAGATGTTACCCTGTTCTAAGCCGCTTTAGAAGCATTCTCTTGAAAAAATAAAGCTTGGGAAATAAGCGCTTTCACCATATCAGGGTTAAAAGGTTTGGTCACTAAAAAAGTTGGTTCTGGACGCTCGCCAGTGAGAAGCCTTTCGGGAAAAGCCGTGATGAAAATCACCGGTATACGGTCATTTTTCAAAATCTCGTTGACCGCATCAATCCCTGAACTGTTATCGGCTAATTGAATATCAGCCAAAATCAACCGTGGTTTTTTCTTATGATACATGATGACAGCTTCATCACGCGTGCGCGCTATTCCTACAACATGATGACCTAGGCTTTCTACCATTTGCTCAATATCAAGTGCAATAAGAGGTTCATCTTCAATAATCATTACTTCAGTGGCAATTTGTTGAGAAATATCAATGGATGCTTGGTTGAGAAGCTTGCGAAATTCTTTCGTATCCAGATTCATGATTTCGCTGGCGTCTTGTTCATGAAACCCTTCAACGGCAATGAGCAAAAATGCTTGGCGTGCACGGGGCGTGAGATAGGATAATTTGGCACTGGTTTTTTGTTCAAGACCAAATTGGGGCAGGGGTTCTGGGATGTTCGGTGTGGTTTGGTCAAAAAGATGGCAAAAAAGCCAATAGGTACCAATTCGGTCAGTGGAGGCTTTGGGAAAAATGGAGATGTCGGCAATGAGTGCTTCCAACATCGCTGACACATAGGCATCGCCAGAGGATTGGCTACCGGTGACAGAGCGGGCAAAACGCCGAAGATAGGGAAGATGCGGGGCAATGCGCGTTGATAATGACATAATTTATAACTCCTTTGACCTTTCAAGCATTTTGTTGGTTGAAATTCTCAACCGATAAAAAAGTTCCTTGATTTGTATGGAACTTTTTACCGGCAGCTATATTTACAACCATAAGGCGAAAAATTCTTCGCGGTGCTACCAGTAATATATGGATTAGGGGGATGAAAAATGAACGACCGTGATGAAAAAAATCTCACCACACAATTTAGAGTTGGAGATGATCTTCTCGGGGTCAATAGCGAAATAGCACGGAAGTTACGTCAATTTTACATGGAAATTCAAGAAGAAGCACTGCCACGGTGTTTGCTTGAGCTTTTAGAGAAGTTGGAGCGCGCAGAGCAATTTGGCTTAAACAATGTGGAAAAGGTTTGAATCCTTTATGTCAAAGTGCGCGAAAAATTTTAAACAAGAACTCCTTTCTGTGTTGCCGGCTTTACGAGCTTTTGCTGTTTCTTTAAGTGGCAAGCACGATAAAGCCGAAGATTTGGTCCAAGATACTGTTATGAAGGCATGGGCTAAGCAAGATAGTTTTGAGATGGGAACTAATCTTAAAGCTTGGCTTTTTACCATTTTGCGCAATGAATTTTATAGTCAAATGCGTAAAAAGGGAAGAGAAGTTCAAGATACCGACGGCGTGTTTACTCAAAATGTCGCTGTTCATCCTGCTCAATATGGATCGCTTGATTTGCAAGATTTCAAAAAAGCCTTAAATTTGCTTTCTGCCGATCAAAGAGAAGCCATTATTCTTATTGGCGCATCGGGGTTTTCTTATGAAGATGCTGCGGCTATTTGTGGTTGTGCTGTTGGAACCATTAAAAGCCGTGTGAGCAGGGCGCGTAATCGATTACAAGAACTTCTTAAAGTCAATGGTGAGTCTGATTATGGTCCTGATTCTTACTCAGCTGGAAGTACATTGTGTTCATTTAACGGCTAAAAAAGCATAATAATTATGATCGATAGCCTTGTTTTTTTTATTCCCGTTATAGCTATTACAGTAAAGTCAGTATCTGAGGGAATTCAGAAGTTTGGCGTGTATCCTTAGGAACACAAGAAAGCCTGTATAAAACTTTCTCACGGGCTTTAGGTTTTATGTTCCATAAGGTTGCCTTCCTTTGTGCTGAAAAATGACGACTTTCAAGTTCGCCAATGGACATTCTATGACAACAAAAACAAATTTGATGCCTCAAATGCCTTCTTCTGATGCAACGATATCACGCTGGCGGTGGGGTGCGATTGTTGTTTCTCTTGTTATGGCTCTTTTGGCATCGGTTTTTATTATGTTGCTTTCAAATGCCGTTGATCGAGAAGTCGCACAGTTGAATACAAGTTCAGAATTGCGCGAACAGGCTGATTTGGTCCTTATTAGCCTGATTGATATGGCTGTTGCTGACCGCAGCTATGCAAAAACGCGCAAGGCGGAAGATAAAATACGTTTTGAAAATGCAGAGCGGGAGTTGGGGAATATTCTCGACTATATCGCACTTATTGTTTATGCGCATCCGCAGTGGTATAAATGGTTTACGGCTTTTAAAGAAGAGGTTGAAGCACGAAAAGCCTTTATGAATGCCCATATGCGTGCTCTTGATGCGATTCCTGAACAACCTTCTCAACCTTCTCATGCGGACTCTTTGGAAGTATCAAAGATTCCTGTAGCACGTTTAGCTCAATTGATGACAAGCTTTATTAATGGGGATGATGTGGTGCGACAAAAACAGCGTGAGGGTATCGCATTGATGCGGGCGGCTTTGACATTGGCGGCTATTGTTTCCGTTGTGAGTACCTTTATTTCTGCCTATTTTGTTATTAATCGTTTTCATCGTGATATGCGCTCTTTAAAATTGTATCAATTGCTGCTTCATAGTGAAAATATCGCTCTGGAAGCCCGCGTGAAAGAACGAACACAAGAATTAGAAAGAGCACGTAATCACGCTGAAAAAGAACGCCAACGGGTTGAAATATTGTTGCAGGATGCAAGCCATCGCATTGGCAATTCTCTTGGGACGGTGTCTTCTTTGTTGGGGCTCCAGTTAAACCGGAGCAAAAATGAAGAGGTACGTGCTGTTCTAGGGGCTGCACGTGATCGTATTCAGACAATTTCTACAGCACATCGTCGTTTGCGCTTAAGTGATGATATGGAAACGACTTTATTGGCAGAGTTTCTCAGCTCTGTTGTGCATGATGTCGAATTGGCAGTCCCTTTTGAATTGCGTGAAAACATCACCATTCACACCAACTTTAAAGATTGTCGCCTGTCTTCAAGAGATGCGACAACACTTGGAATTATCCTTGGTGAACTGCTGACAAATTCCTTAAAACATGCCTTTCCTGATCAACGGTCTGGTCATATTTATATCTCCTTTGGTCCCCAGAAAGATGGACAATTGATGCTCATTGTAGAAGATGATGGCGTGGGAATGAAAAGCCAAACTTTAAAACAAAAAACAGGACTTGGTCGTGTGGTCGTGGAACAGCTCTGTATGCAATTTGGTGAAAAACCTCTGTTTGAAACTTCTGCTTTAGGAGGCACAAAGATTGTCATTCCTTTGCCAAAACTTAGCATGAATAGTTCAAAAAAAAGCTCTGACTGATTTTTTAAAAGGGTAAATTTTCTCTTTTCTCGTGGTAAGCTGCCTTTCATTCATCGTGAATGTATGGGGAGGGCATCTTTTCACAAGAAGAAGGAAAAATACGGCTTCAGTAGCGCGAACACAGCACCATTCATATCAGATTGTCAATTGCCTTCAAGAGAAACAATTTTGCTTCTTTATCTTTTGGTGTAATGTTTGATTTTCTCTCTTGTTGTTTTTTTGCTTTGTTGACTCCGATGATCGGCTTTCAAAGTTCTCCTTGTCTGAGAGCTTTGAAGTGCTTAAGTTAGCCTTTAAATTTATTTTGAATAAGTGCTTCTTTAAGCCAATAATACTTATATTCGTAAGCTCTATTGCTTTGCAAAGAGAGAGTTTTTTCAAGTTTTGTTATTTTTTGTAAGGCATGTGAAACTTTAAATATGGGGTGTTTTTGTAAAAGTGTGTAACAAATATTCTCAAGGATAACTTGCTTAGAAAGTTCATGAAACACTGTCCTTTAGGGCTATGCACAACAAGCATTCAATAGGTGGAATCTATTCAAAAAGAAGTCGGGTTGTTTATAGATTGATATGGATTTTAGAATCTTCATCCTTTAGCGGGCACCTCTTTGATTTGAGATTTTATTGCATGGCAAATAAGGACGGGCTATCGTTTTGATAAAATAAACAAGAAGAGTTAACCTTTTGGGGTTTCATATTTTTCACTTTTCTATTGTGCGTAAACCTGAAAAGGGGAGGGCGTTTTATTTTTAATCATTGTGATGCGACCTTGGGGGGTGGCATCTTTCGGCGTATTCTTTAATAGATATTTAAAATGCGGAAATCTCTTTAAGAAAAGTAAGCGCTCAAGCATATTTTTTAGATGTTTTGAGTCGTAAAAATGCAGATGCTTTAAGTTTCTTCGGAGGGTGCTATTGGGCTGTTGATCAAGGCATCAATGTTGTTTTTTTCTTGTAGGAATGTTTGTAGGTCTTGATTGGTTAAGGCTTTGCTATCCGGTATACGAATGCGCATGGGATCAACTTTGACGCCATTGACAATGATTTCAAAATGACAATGGGGACCGGTTGCCATTCCTGTTGATCCAACATACCCAATAATTTGTCCTTGTCGTACTTTCACGCCTGGTTTGATGTCTGGTGCATAACGACTTTGGTGTGAATAACTGCTGACATATCCATTGGCATGTTGAATTTCCGTATGGTTTCCATAGCCGCCTGTTACGCCTACTCTTGTGACAATACCATCTCCTACAGCAATAATGGGTGATCCTTTAGGAGCAATCCAATCAACACCCGTATGCATGCGGACATAGCCTAAAATAGGATGTTTGCGTGGACCAAAGGGAGAGCCAAAAATGCCATTTGGTGTGGGTTTGCGCAGCAAGAAAGGCTTTGAACTTTTCCCTTCAGAATCATAATAATCAACGCTTCCATCTTTTAATTGATAACGGTAATATTTATAAGTTGTATTCCCAAAAGTTGCACTAATATAACGAATTTCTGGATCAGCGTTCTTGGATGATTCCTTTGCTTTCAAATTCTTTTTGCCGTTTTTGTTTTCTTTATCGCTTTGTGGTACAGCATAAAATATTTCGATCTGATCATTGGGTGTTATCGGACTTTTCATGTCAATATTGGTGGCTAGCAGACGAATAAGACGATGAGAGAGAGATTGTGATATATTATGGCTTAGCAAAGCACTATAGAGTGCATCATAAGCCGTTGGTAATTGCGCGCTATTGATATAAGAATGTGGAATACCATTTTGAAAAGCCGTTTTAAGTGCTTTAGACATTTTAGGCTCTGTGCTTTCAATGAATTGGCCTTTATCATTCAGGGCAATGGTGAGAACATGATGCATCCCTTGATAGATACTTGCGCGTACGAGATGGTCTTCTTCACCAGCTTGTGTCACAATACCAATGCGTAAAAGGCTTCCCTCTTTAAGGGAATCGGAAAGGCTTATTTTTTCTAGCGTTTTTACAACCTGGTCAATTTGCTTTTTTGTATAACTGGTTTTTTTGAAAGCATCGGCTATCGTTTGTTTTTTACGAATAGGAATAATATCTTCAACATAGTTTTTCGTCAGATCGATACGGTGACTTTGAGGAGAAACGGTTACATTTTCTTGAACGATTCGAACTTCAGGGGATTCTGTGCCTTGGGAAGGGGAGGATACATCTTCTAATTTTAAAGGATCAATCAATGTGAGAACTGAAAGAAGTTCGGAGCTCTTTTCTAAAGTAAATCCAGCTTTTTGTACTTCTTGTTGTGCCTCTTCATCTGTCAATGTGTCGCTGTCATCAAAATCGAATTGATTTACCTTAAAATCATAGCTGCGTAAGGTGAGTTTTGTTTCAACCTTTGCTCCATAAATCTGCCCAGAATCTTCTTGTGGTGCGATATTTTGATTTTTCGTATCACTAGCAAGAATGCTTAAAGAATCAAATTTTGGATAGCTATATTTCTGGGGGCGATTTTCGGCTAAAGCCATACGAATCCATTCAAAATGTTGTGTTTGAATGACTTTTTCATCGCCTTTTTTTTGTAGAATCGATAGTTCAAATTGACGTTTTCTGTCAAAGCTTTGCCTTGCATGGGTGGGAGAAATACGATCACCTTTATAGCCATTGGCCTCAGGGTCTTGTGATTCTGATAGGTTTTCTTGCGTAAACCATTGTGGCGGTGTTACCAATCGCTGTTGTTCATCAAGAGCCGTAAAAAGTGCAATCCCCATAAGAATGCAGGAAGTGATTCCTGTCAGAATGGTTCCCGTAAGCCAACGAGCAGAGACCTGTCGGCGCGCAGGCCGCAAGCGCTTGACGACAAGAGCAGGGTCTTGTCCAGGATCGTTTTTTTGTTGTTCGTTATCCCACATAGATTTATAAGAGTACTTTTCAATATTAAATAAAGAAAGCTAGATAGATAGATAGCTTAGCATGCTTCTACAGGAATTTGATTCTTTTTACAAATTACAGATCATGCGATTCTCTTTATACAGCAATGTCTTTATAAATCGTATCTGCGCAGAAAATTTTCTCTATTAAAGTAGCAAAAACAAGCGTTATTGTGATTAACTGATTCCTAGGCAACTTCCTATTTTTATGCATTGCAATGGGGTGCTATATTTTACTTTAAAGGCGCCATGCTCTCTTTGAACTCCTTGCTGTTTTCATGTTTTATTTTTATGAAGGCAGATTTTGCCTATAATTGCTTGTTGCCAATAATGTCTTGAAATAGGATTTTTTGTTCAATATTTTATTGGTAAAGTTTGGGTTATTTTATTTAAAAAAAAATAAAAAATGATA